>CADBEI010000006.1:0-38935 GCA_902793695.1 uncultured Pseudomonadota bacterium
AAATTCGCCACGCGTCGTTTACACTAGCTTGCTTATTAACAAAACTTCGCCGCTTGCGGTAAAAACAACCGGAGCAATGGTTGTTTTTATCCTCGCGCCCTCCGGTGGCACATGCCAGTTAAAAATTTCACCTTCACGCTCGGCGTGTTTACCGCGCACTCTGTCATCTTTTTTCGTCCGCCAAATATAATAATCTTGCGGATTTTTCTGCATATCATCTGCCAAAATATCATTTAACCGCGGATTTGGTGAATTTTCGTTTGCTACATCAATTTCCCCACGCTCGTCATCATCATATCGCGGATCAACGTAATACCACTCGCTTTGTCCGGCTCTTTTATAACCGCGTTTAATAGCCTTAAAGCCGTGCATTCTTTGATATAAATTATCTCTCGTTTTACTCATTTTCATATCTCCATTATCATTATTGTTAAACCGTTGTTAAATAATATATTTCCTATCACATAACGACACATAATCAAATTGCAGAAGAAAATATACTATTTTGGTAGTGTATCTATTAACACAAAGCAGGATAGTTGTCAAGTCTAAAATAAGAAAAATATGAAATAAACCTGTGTATAGAATGAAAAATCTTATTTAAAAATGAGCTTGCGATAATTTCAGTCCGATATTGACAATTTGTGTTTTTGTTTTTACCATAACGGCAGATGTAACACTATTTGAGAGTGCAAAGATGAAAAAGTTTTGGATATTTGCCGCTTTGTTGTTGCTGTTGCCTTTGTCGGCTCAGGCTATTTGGTTTTGGAGTTATGATGAAGATGCCGAGCAGCCGAAAGATAAGGTTTGGGGTAATCGGCACAGTCAGTCTTTTTATGCCGTTAAGCGCGAAATGCTGGATAAAATATATTATGACCAACGGATAACGCTTTATTGCGGTGCCGATTTTACCAAACATAAAGAGATTATTCGTCCGCGCGGCTTTGTTTTGCCGGATTTGAAAACTGCCGAATTTGACGTTTACGATATTTCGGAAGAAGAATTGCAACGCAAAGCAACCCGTATGGAATGGGAGCACATTGTGCCGGCACAAAACTTCGGTAAAACTTTTCCGGAATGGTATGCCGGCAAAGAGGCTTGCGTTTCCCAAAAAGGCAAAAAGTTCAAAGGTCGCGCTTGTGCCGAGCAGGAAAGCGAGGAGTTCCGCTATATGTATACCGATATGTATAATCTGTATCCGGCTATTGGGGCGGTGAATTATTTGCGCGCCAATTATAACTTTACGCAGTTTACCAAGCCGGTTAAACCGACTTTCGGCGTTTGCGGCGGTATGGCAATTTATAAAAACAAAGTGGAGCCGCGTGATGCGGTTAAAGGCTTGATTGCCCGTACTTATCTTTATATGCAGAACACATATCCGCGTTATCATATCAGCGAAAATATGGCAGCGATACTCAATGTGTGGAACAAACAATTTCCGGTGACGCCGTGGGAATGTGAACGCGCCTATCGCATTGAAAAAGTGCAGGGTAATGCCAATGAAATCGTTAAACCGCTTTGCATACAGGCCGGAATGTATGGGGACAGGCCGCGCACAAAATGGTAAATCAGTTTAGCAGAACGAAATTATTGCTCGGAGCTGACGCCGTTGAAAAATTGCGACAGTCGCGTATTGCCGTGTTTGGTGTGGGTGGTGTCGGCGGCTATGTGGTAGAGGCATTGGCGCGCGCCGGAGTAGGTGCACTTGATTTGATTGATAACGATATTGTCAGTTTGAGTAATATCAACCGCCAGATTATTGCGCTTCATTCCACCATCGGACAGCCTAAAGTCGAGGTGGCGGCACGGCGGGCCAAAGATATAAATCCCGAGATAAAAATTATATGTCATAAATGCTTTTATCTGCCGGAAACGCGAGAACAATTTGATTTTACTCAATACGATTATGTAGCCGATGCCATTGATACGGTTGCCGGAAAAATTGCTTTGGCTGAGCAGGCAAATGCCGCAGGCACGCCGATTATCAGCGCTATGGGGGCAGGCAATAAGCTCAATGCAACCGCTTTCAAGGTGGCGGATATAGCTAAAACTTCGGTTTGTCCGTTGGCAAAAGTTATGCGCAAAGAGTTGCGTCAACGTGGCATAAATCATCTCAAAGTAGTGTATTCCGAAGAACCGCCGCTGACACCTTTGCCGAGTGATGAAAATACCGGCAAAAGGCAGACACCGGGGAGTGTATCGTTTGTGCCGTCGGTGGTCGGGCTGATTATGGCCGGCGAAATCATCAAAGATTTAATCAAAGGAAAAGGAGTTTGAAATGCCGAGTTGGGATATAGAGAATAAAATCGGCGGTGCGGTGTGCGGAGTTGACGAAGCGGGGCGCGGACCGTGGGTAGGACCGGTGGCAGCAGGCGCCGTAATGTTCTTAAGCCGCGAAATTAATCCCGAAATTTTGGCACAGATTGATGATTCTAAAAAACTTACAGCCAAAAAACGAGAAAAAATTTATGATTTATTGTTGGAAGAAGCACGGGCAGGGCGTTTGACTTACGGTATCGGTTTGGCTTCTGCGGCGGAAATTGACGAACTTAACATTTTGCAAGCGACATTTTTGGCGATGAAACGCGCGGTTGAAAAACTAAAACCGCAACCGCAACATGCCTTGATTGACGGCAATCGTTTGCCAATCGAATTTAGTTGCCCGACTTCGTGTTATATCGGCGGTGATGCCAAGTCTTATTCAATTGCGGCCGCCAGTATTTTAGCTAAGGTTTATCGGGATGATCTGATGAAAGAATTGGCACAAAAATACCCCGGTTACGGCTTTGAAAAAAATGCCGGATACGGCACCAAAGACCATGTTGAAGGATTACAGAAATACGGAGTAACACCGGAACATCGCAAAAGTTATAAGCCGATAAAAGAATTTTTGGAAAAAGCCGGCTGATTTATGCAAACGGCTCCAACACACGCGGTAAAACACCTTTTAATGCCGAAATACAAACGCCGTAGTTGGTAATGGCAACTCCGGCCTGTTCGCATTTATAAATCCGCGAGAGAATTTCGCGCCTGTTTATGGTACAACCGCCGCATTGAATAACTAACTTGTACTCACTTAAATTCTGTGGAAAATCACAGCCGCTGACGTGGTATATGATGAGATTTTTGCCGGTTTTCTTTTTGAGCCAATTCGGAATTTTAACCCGTCCGATATCGTCTTCCATCGCATGATGTGTACAGGATTCGGCAATCAGAACTTTATCGCCATCCTGCAGTTTATCAATCATCGCCGCACCAAACGCCATTTTATGTAAATCGCCCTTAAAACGTGCCATCAAAATCGAAAAAGTGGTACATTTAATATCCGGCGGCGTTAATTTTACCATTGTATCAACAATTTGTGAATCGCAAATTACCAACGCCGGAGGAGTTTTTAAGTTTTGCAAAATCGTGGCATAATCATCTTCTTTGACGGCAATAATGTTTTGATTATGGTCAAGACAATCGCGAATGGCTTGCACTTGTGGCATAATCAGTCGTCCTTTCGGCGCTTCGTAATCAAGCGGAATCAGCATAATAACGGTAGAATGCTCGGGAGCCAAGTCACCGACGAGCGGCTGTGCATTAAGATAATCTTCCGGACAAACTTTAATCAGCTCTGCCTTGAGCTTGTTAAGCACACGGTCGCGCGAAGATAAGTCGATGGAATTTACCTTAATGCCGTCGGTTGCAATAATCGAAAAACGGTCAGATTGATTGAAGATTTTTATCAGCGGAATTTTGCGTTCTGCGGCCATTTCAATAATCTGTTGTTCCGGAGCCTCGATTTTATCCCCTTGACAGATGAGTAAAACAATATCGGCGCGGTCAAAAACGGCAACGGTTTTCTCCATACGTTTGTCGCCGAGTGCGCTGTTGTCGGCAAAACCGGCGGTATCCAACCACAAAACAGGTCCGAGCGGTTGCAACTCCTGCGCTTTTTCCACCACATCGGTGGTAGTACCGGCAATATCCGAAACAATGGCGGCTTGCTGACCGGTAATCAGATTCAGAAAACTCGACTTTCCGGCATTTACCCGTCCGACAAGCGCTATTTGTAAACGTAATGATTTCGGTGCGCCTTGCATTATTTTTCTCCTAAAAATTTATTTTGATTATGGCAGATTATTTGTTCGAATTCTTCATAAGGCATTTGCAACAGCTCGGCGATTTGTTGCCCCAGATGCGGTAAATTTTGCGGCAATGTTTCAATATTTCGTTCAATATTTTGATATGGACCGTCGGTTTCGAGCAGAATTTGCCGCAAATTAAGTGATTTTAGAATTTCGGCGGCGTTTTTCTTGCGTAAAATCGAGAAATTGAGACCGATAAAAAAGCCGTGCTTTTGAATTTCTTTTCCCCATTCGGCAGAACCGGTGAAAGAATGAAAAATCGTACGCAAAGGCAGAATAGGGAATAACTTGCATATTTCAGAGTCGGCCTTAACCGCGTGAATAATCAGAGGTCGAGAATATTTGTTTGCCAACCGAATATGGTATTTAAAAATATCGATTTGTGTTGCAGTATCCGGATTTTTCAGCCGGTCAATTCCGCATTCGCCCACAAAAGCCTTAGGATTATGTTGCAATATATTTTCGAGAGTATCTTTCCAGTTAGGTAACGCATCGTCTAAATACCACGGGTGAATCCCATACGCCGGCGTGACTTCCGGATATTGCGCAGCCAAAGCGGCAACCGCCTCCCAATCAGAGGGATGAGCCGAGGGATTGATAAAATGCACAACACCGTTTTTTATGGCGTTTGTTACCACATTTTTAATATTATGCGTTTTATAGTCCTGCAAATGGATGTGCGTATCTGTATACATATTTAACCTTTCATAATGGAGATAATAACAGCTATGAAGTTTTTTACAAGAGGCGAATCGCAAATTTTTACACAACCGCGGTTGAAAATTGATTTAAACAATTTGATTGATAATTATAAAACCTTGTGCAAAATCATCGCACCGGCCACCCCATCGGCGGTTGTAAAAGATGATTCTTACGGCTTAGGTGCGTTTGAAGTGGCTAAAGCGCTGTATGAACGTGCGGATTGTCGCAACTTTTGGGTGGCGCATGCTCTGGAGGGGGCACGAATTGCCGAAGCCGTGCCGGAAGCCAATATTTATGTATTGCAGGGAATCGGCGCGGACAGTTATGATTTGTTTGAAGAATATCATCTGATTCCGGTCATCGGTTCGCCGGCAATGTTCGCTTTTTGGAAACAAAAGCCGATTGACGGTATAAAGCCGGTAATTCAAGTGGAAACCGGATTGAATCGTTTGGGTTTCAGAGCGGATGAACTGAAAAAACTCGGCAAAAAAGATTTGCAGACTTTCGGTATGGTGTTGAGCCATTTGGCTTGTGCCGATGAAAAAGACCATTTTATGAACGCACATCAGTTAGAAAATTTCAAGGCGATTCGCGCTAAGTATTTTCCGGATTTACCGGCAACCTTATCGGCTTCCGACGGCGCATTTTTGGGTGAGGATTTTTGTTGTGATATGGTGCGTTTGGGTGCGGCGATGTATGGTATCAACACGGCACCGTATCGTCTTAATCAGATGAAAAACGTGATTATGGTGGAAGCACCGGTGTTGCAAATTGCCGATTTGCCGAAGGGCGAATTCGTGGGGTATTCGGCAACTTATCGGGCGGCGCAGAATCGAAAAATTGCAATTGTTTCAATCGGTTACGGCGATGGTATGCCACGCTCGCTTTCCAATGTCGGTAAGGTGTTTTTTAAAAAGAAAGGCAAAATGTGTGAGGCTCGAATTATCGGTCGTGTATCAATGGATAATATTATTTGCGATGTAACCGATGTGCCGGATTTGGAAATGGGGGATTTCGGCGCGTTGATTTTTGATGAATACACGCTTGACGATATTGCGCGCGATGCCGGAACCATCAGCTACGAAATTGTTTCGCGCTTGGGTAAAAACACGCGTTTTGATAGGAAATATTTGTTAAAATAAACTTTTTGACAATATTTTTTACATTATAACTATTTGAAAATATGTATATTTTAAAAATAATTCATTTTTTTTTGAAAAAATATATTGACAAATAGAGAAAATAATGTTAAATAGTTAGGTATACCATAAATAATTAGGAAAGAGTGTTTGACAATTATTATTCCCAAGCGAGGGATTTTGAAAGGCTGCTGCAGTGATGCATCTTCCGGTGTTAATTAACGTAATGTTGAATTAATATAAACAGTATGAATAAATCTCCCCCTTAAAAACTTAAACAGGATCTTTTTTAGGTATAGCTTTTGGTGCCTGTTCCCCGATTACGGAAGTAAAGCAATACCGATTTTCGTTAACTCTGACAGCACGGTGTGCCGCAAGATGAAACGACAATGACTAGCAACCAAACGGATAAAATCCGTAGACATATTGATCATGCGGGTGGTTGCCCCCTTTAAAGATGATCAAAAACCGGCTTACGTTCTCGCACGCAGAACAGATGTAAGCCGGCTTTATTTTTTTAAACTTATTCAATAAAAGAAATATATTTGGCGTAGCGTTTACCGTAATTTTCGCGATATTGCAAAACACCCTCATTCATCACTTTATGTTCATATCTTTTCAAACATTTGGCACTAGGAACTGCCGTCAATATACCGTTTTCGTAATGTGTATCGATTCCGATAAGCGCGGTTTGCAACGGCTCTTGCATCAAACGCTCATAATCTTCAGCGCTTATTTTGAATTTTGCTCCGTCAATATTTCCTTCCGCACTGATATATGCAGCCACACTCATCAGGCGGATATATTCAAAAATCAACAGCGGCGAAAATATTTCCAGTTCGGTTTTAGGCGATTCCATTTTTCATCTTCCTTATTATATATTTGGTTTGACATTAGTCGATAACTTGCGTATTGTCAATGTATCAAATATTTTAATGGAGGGTAAAATGGAAAAATCAAATAAAGTTTTGGCTGCATTGTTGATTGCCGGCGGTTTAGCCGTGGGCGGTTTCTTTCCGGGGTATTACTACTATAAAACCCACGCTGATTTTCGCTCGGTCACGGTTAAAGGTCTGGCCGAAAAAGACGTGGTGGCCGATATGGGCTTGTGGAATATCCAGTTTACGGTCAACGGTAACGATTTGAATGCGGTGCAAAAACAAATCGGTGCGCAAGCTCATGAAATTGTGCAATTTTTGCAAAAACAGGGCTTCGGCGATGAGGAGATTCACATCGGTCGCATCGAAACCAATGACTTGTTTGCCAATCCGTATCGTGATAATGCCGCGGCCGAAACCTCACGTTTTATTTTGACACAGACGATTACCGTGCGTTCGCCGAAAGTATATCAAATTGCGGGCGCTATGTCGCTCAGCAACGAATTAATTGCCAAAGGTATTGTTTTCAGTAATCAATCTGCCAACTATTTCTTTACCAAACTCAATGATATTAAGCCGGAGATGTTGAAATCTGCAACCGAAAACGCCAAAGAGGCGGCTTTGGAATTTGCTCGCAACAGCGGCAGTAAAGTCGGTAAAATCAACAAAGCGAATCAAGGTGTATTCTCGATTCAATCTCGAGACGATGCCAACGCTTATGAAGCTATGCAAATAGAAAAACGCGTGCGGGTTGTTTCAACGGTGGAATATTTATTGGAAGATTAAACCTGTTTTTAAGGAAAAACATATGAAAAGCGCAATTTCTTTTATTGTAATTTTTATGATTACCGCATTTGTTGTCAATCCGGCATTATCCGATAATCTTTATAAAACCGAATATAAACCGCTGACACAATCCGAATGTATGGAACAAAAAGAGCAGTTGGGGCTGAAATTTTGCCCATATGACAATGACCATTTAGCCGGTGCAGTTGCCGCTTGCGGCGGTGTTGAAAATATGCTGACTATGAAAAATCTGTTGGCATTGGCTAAAGCACTTTATAAAAACATAATAGAGAAAAACGGTACTTCTTTGTATGGTCAGCGAGACGATAAACTGATGAAAGAACTCGGTATATGGGCAAACGACAGTCATATTTTTTTCTGGAGCAACGAAGAAGCTGGAGATGGTGAGGGCGGTTATGTACGGATGTTTGCCTCCAGAGGTTCAATTCCGTATTATGCATCGCGTGACGGCAGCGGATATGTTTCTGATGCTTTAGGTAAAATAAATTATGGCAAAACAAAAAAAATTAAAACATTGAATCCCAAAGATGATTCCAATTTAGCAGGTTTGCCGAATAACGACGTTTTATTGACTATTTGTATAAAAAAGGAAGATGATGCACGAAATTAAATGTCCGAAATGCGGCGAAGTTTTTCAGGTGGATGAGTCGGGTTATGCCGCGATTTTAACACAGGTTCGCGATACCGAGTTTCATAAGGAACTGCACGAGCGGGCGGCACAGCTGGCGCGTGAAAAAGACGATGCGCTCAAAATGGCGGCAACCAAAGCCGAGATGGAAAAAGCCCAATCTTTAGCCGAATTGCAACAGGAAAATATCAGTCTTAAAAATCAGTTGCAATCTTTGGGTAAAGATAAAGACTTGGAAAAAGCCCAATCGGCGGCACAATATATTCAACAAATAGAACAGCTTAAAGCGCAAATTTCAGCCAGTGACAAAGATAAACAAATTGCCGTGATTGCCGCAATTGATGCCCAAAAAGAAGCGTTGACGCAAAAAGAGCAGGCGATTATGCAGTTGCAAAATCAGCTCAAAGAAGCGGAAAAAGACAACTTAATTAAAGAACAAAACTTAAAAGAAAACTTTAATGCCCAACTCAAGGCTAAAGATGCGGCAATTGAGTTCTATAAGGATTTGAAAACCAGAATGTCTACCAAAATGGTGGGCGAAACTTTGGAACAACATTGTGAAACAGAGTTTAATCGCTTGCGGATGACGGCTTTTCCAAACGCTTATTTCGAAAAAGACAATGATGCCAAAACCGGAAGTAAGGGCGATTATATCTTTCGCGATAAAACCGATGACGGAGTGGAGTTTCTATCCATAATGTTCGAAATGAAAAACGAAATGGATACTACCGCCACCAAGCATAAAAACGAGGATTTTTTCAAAGAACTGGATAAAGATCGCACCGAAAAAGGGTGTGAATATGCGGTTTTGGTATCGCTTTTGGAAAGTGACAGCGAGCTGTATAACGCCGGAATTGTCGATGTTTCATATCGCTATCCGAAGATGTATGTCATTCGTCCACAGTTCTTTATTCCGTTGATAACATTGTTGCGCAATGCATCTCTTAATTCGGCACAATATCGCCGTCAGGTGGCCGAATATCGCAATCAGAACATTGATATTACCAATTTTGAAGAAAAGCTCAACGATTTTCGCGACAAATTTGACCGCAATTATCAGTTGGCCAGTGAAAAGTTTAAAACGGCAATTAAGGAAATTGATAATACCATAGCTCACTTGCAAAAAACTCGTGATGCTCTGCTGTCATCTGATAATAACTTGCGTCTGGCCAATATAAAGGCTCAAGATTTAACCGTAAAACGCCTGACACGCAACAATCCGACTATGAAGCAGAAATTTGCAGATTTGGAAAAAGATAAAAACGAGTGGTAATCGAAAAAATATGAAAGAAAATATTGTTTAGCATTCCCCCCCAAAAAAAAAGAGGCTGCAGCCTCTTTTTTTATTTTTTTGCCAGATATTCTAAAAATTTAATCTGAATATCGGCAATTTGTTTTACGCTTTCTATCTCCACATATTCGCCGGAAGCGTGCATGCCGTCGCCGGTTCCGGAGTGCATAATCACAGTCGAACCCTTAACCGCAAAAGCCCGTGAATCGGTGGCACCGCCGATGTGTTCAAACTCAATCTGCCGCCCCATAATATTCTCGGCAAAGCGTTTATAATTCAAAATATCCTGATTATTTTCATCCATAACCACCGGCGTACTTGAAGAAACAATTTTATATTCTACACCTTTTACCATACATTTTTGCAAATTCCGCTCCAGATTTTCCACGCTTGAATTTTCGGTCAGGCGAAAATCAAGTAACGCCTCGGCATAATTGGATATAATATTGGAAACTTGTCCGCCCTCAATTTTTGCAAAATGTACCGTATCAAACCACTTATCGACCGGTTGTGGCAAATCTGCGGCATAATAAGGATAAATTTTGCGAATATTTTGCCACGTTTGCAACAATAGCTCATTTGCATCAATACCGTCCCACGGGGTAGAACCGTGTGCTTCTTTACCGTGGGCGATGATTTTTACAAACACCGGATTTTTGCACTTGCTGACGATTTTGGTTATGTCGCCCCCGACATCATTATCCAGCACGATTTTGGTATTGATTTGAGGGTAGGCTTCCATAAAAGATTCGGTGGATTTACTGCCTTTTTCCTCATCGGTAGAAAGAATAACCCCGAACTTAATCGGCAAATTATGTTGCGCCACATATTCCATGGAGTTCATTGCCACTGCGGCAAACGACTTCATATCCAGAGTACCGCGACCGTACATCTTACCGTCTTTGATTATCGGCTCAAACATATCATCTGCCGCCGGCACTACATCAATATGCCCCAAAACAATAACATCAAAATCAAGTGTATCACAGTTGCGCAGAAAAATAACGGGCGAGGCGGTTGTTTGAAAAATTTCTACTCTCACATCCGTATGGTTAAACTTTTGTTTAATATATTCCGCCGCTTTGGTAATCTCTGTAGCATTACCGGTTTCGGTGCGGAAACGAATTAAATCAACGGTTGTTTGTAATAAATCCATTTTTTTCTATCCTTATTTAATAATTTTTACTATTTTTTTATATCTATACGGCATAATACTTTAAAATAAGTAAAAAAGGATTTTTTATCATGAAGTCATTATTTATCACATTAATAGCCTTAGGCTTAACTTGGAGTTCGGTCGCTCAAGCCGAAGTTGAAGTTGAAGAAAGCGAAACCGGCTTAACTATTCCGCGGATGGTTTCTTTGCGCTCCAGCCGTATTAACGCACGTTCCGGTCCGGGAAGTCGTTATCCGATAGAATGGGTGTATCAACAAAAAGGTGCGCCGGTGGAAATTATTGCCGAGTTTGAACTTTGGCGCCAAATTAAGGATTGGGAAGGTTCGGAAACTTGGGTGCATAAGGCCATGCTCTCCGGCAGACGCTTTGTAAAGGTTATTAATCCGGGAGAAAATAATATTTACGCCAAACCTGAAATTGATTCTCGAGTGGTGGCGCACGTTGAAGACGGTGTGGTCGGTGAAGTGGATAAATGTCCGGCCGAGAGTGATATGTGCCTGATTAAGTTTGACAGCGTGCAAGGTTGGATGCCGCGCGATGTATTGTTTGGTATTTATGACGACGAGGTAATTAAATAAACCTTGAAAGAAGAAATCAAATTCAATGCCGATGAACAGCTGCGCTCAATTATAGAACGTTGGCAAAGTTGGTTGTTGAATGAACGTCTTTTTTCCGAGCATACGCTTGACGGTTATTCACGTGATTTAGCAATTTTTATGCAAAAAATAAGTCCGGATAAACCTTTATCTTTAGCTGATTTAGCTGAACTTGAGGTGAGGGACTTTCGGCGTTTTTTGAGCGAGCGTTCGGCGCAATACATCAATAAATCTTCAATCGGTCGCGAGTTATCCGCAATCAAAAATTTTTATAAATGGCTTAATGTTAATGAAATTGCCGAGAATCCGGCAATAAGTGTTATTTCTACCCCGCGTAAATCCAAAATTTTACCCAAAGCCATTGATGTCGATGATGCGTTTAATCTGCTGGATGAAGCTTTCGGGGTGGCGACAGACGCGTGGCAGGGACTTCGGGATAAGGCAATTTTTACTTTGCTTTACGGCTGCGGGTTGCGTATCTCCGAAGCCCTGTCGTTAAATGTCGGCGATATTTCGGCCGAGAGCGAGTTCCTTCGCATAAAAGGTAAGGGGAATAAAGAACGAATTGTGCCCCTTCTGCCGATAATCTGGCAAAATATCGAAGCTTACCTTGCTAAAAGCCCGTATGCGACCAACGCAGGAGAACCGTTGTTCTTGGGGGCTCGAGGTGAGCGATTAAGTCCGCGTATTATTCAGCGCCAAATGCAAAAGTTACGCGCCAGATTGGGACTTGCCGATACGGTAACGCCGCATGCGTTGCGCCATTCTTTTGCTACTCAGCTGCTACAACAGGGAGTTGACTTGCGCTCTATTCAAGAATTATTGGGCCATTCATCCCTAATCACAACCCAGCGCTATACCGATGTTCAAACTCAAACCCTGATGCGAGAATACCATAAAGCGCATCCGCTTGAAAAACAGAAATAAAAAAAGAGGTCTGCTTTTGCCGCGACCTCTCTTTCAAAAAACTCAACAGAAAATTACTTTAATTTCTTTTCAACGAATTCTTCGTGCTTACGAGATTTTTTATCAAACTTTTTAACCGTAAGCTTTTCCGGATGCGTTCTCGGATTTTTTTCTGCCAAATAGAAAGAGCCTGTACCGGCCGTGCTTTCCAACTTAATTTTAATTTTTACTGCTTTTGCCATTTTCTTTACTCTTTTCAAAGGTTACAAATTAAAACATTTAGGCGCATTATACATATTTGACAGCGCTTGTCAATAGTTTTTTTGCAAGAATTGCAATATTATATATAAAATGACGAGTAAGCCCTTAAAAGCATTAAACTCGTCATTTTATACAAGAATTATTTTTACGAATGATCCAAGAACGAGCGCAGACGCTTCGAGCGGCTCGGATGTTTCAGTTTGCGCAACGCTTTTGCCTCAATCTGACGAATACGCTCACGCGTTACGTTAAACTGCTTACCTACTTCTTCCAAAGTATGGTCAGTGTTCATCCCGATACCGAAACGCATACGCAATACACGTTCTTCACGCGGTGTCAGCGAGGATAAAATCTTGGTGCAAGTTTCCTTTAAATTGCTGTGAATAGCCATATCCAAAGGCTGCATTGCGCTTTCGTCGGCAATAAAATCGCCCAACGACGAATCTTCTTCATCTCCGACCGGTGCCTCTAAACTCACCGGCTCTTTGGCAATTTTCATAACTTTGCGGATTTTATCAAGTGGCATGGACAGACGTTTTGCCAATTCCTCTGGCACAGGTTCTCTGCCCATTTCCGCCAACATTTGACGCGAAGTACGTACCAATTTATTGATAGTTTCTATCATATGTACAGGAATACGAATGGTACGCGCCTGATCGGCAATCGAGCGTGTAATTGCCTGACGTATCCACCACGTAGCATACGTCGAGAACTTATAACCGCGGCGATATTCAAATTTATCAACCGCTTTCATCAAACCGATATTACCTTCCTGAATCAAATCCAAAAATTGCATACCGCGGTTGGTGTATTTCTTGGCAATTGAAATAACCAAACGCAGGTTGGCCTCAATCATTTCTTTTTTGGCGCGTTCTGCTTCGCGTTCGCCTTTCTTTATAGTTTCCACCATATGGCGATATTCACTGATAGGCAAATCACATTCTTTTGCCATTTGGGCAACATTTTGGCGGATTTCTACAATCTCATCGCCATATCTTTCTAAAAACAATTTCCAATGCTTGTCTTTTTCTTGCGCAATTTTATTAATCCAATTCGGATCAAGCTCCGATTTTTGATAAGATTTAAGAAAATCTTCGCGTTTAATCTTGCAGGCAGTGGCATAACGCAAAAGTTTACCCTCTTGTGTCAACAGGCGATTATTCAAATCATTAAGTTGCTCCACCAGCTGTTCCACTCGTGAACTGTTAAGATGGATTGAACTCATCAATTCCACCAATTCTTTTTTCAGCTTAATATATTTTTTCTCGGTGGAGGCAATAATCTTGCGTCCCGATAATATGGCGGCCATACGCTGATTTTGCACCTTGCGCAGGTTGTCATACTGACCGGCGATTTTACCTAAAGTTTCCAACACCGGCTGCAACAGCATATTTTCCATGGCAGAAACGGAAGTTGCACTGTGACCTATACCTTCCGCGTCGTCATCATCTTCACTTTCGACCGTATCTTCTTCCATTTGTTCAATGCCGTCATCATCGTTTTCTTCGATATCGTCGTTAACTTCGCCGTCAAGGTCGATATCTTCATCCAAATCGTCGTCGATTTCATCCAAATTTGTTTCATCAAGTTCTTTGGTTACCTTTTCCAGATCGTCAACAACTTGAGTTTCGACGGTATCATCATACACCATGGCTTCGGAATCGTCGCCGTACATCATTTCCAAATCAACCACATCGCGCAGCTGTAATTCGCCGCTTTCCAGCTGATCACGCCATTCGGAAATCGCTTTCAAAGTCATCGGACTTTCGCATAAACCGCTTATCATAACGGTTTTGCCGGCTTCGATTCGTTTTGATATCGCTATCTCGCCTTCACGCGACAACAGTTCTACTAAACCCATTTCTTTAAGATACATTCTTACCGGATCGTCGGAATGACCGATATCCTTGATATCAATATTGCCGACGTTTTCAATATCTTCGCTTTCATCGTTACCGTACTGATATTCTTCCGAACTTTTTTCGTTTTCTTCCTCATCCAGTTCAGAATCCGAAGTAATAGTAATACCCATCTCGGATATATCAGACATTATATCTTCCAATTTTTCGGAAGACAATTTTTCCGGCGGAAGAGCCCGATTAAGTTCCTCCATAGTTATGTATCCGAGTTTTTTGCCTTTGGCAATTAAGTTTCTGACAGCGCTTTCCGACGCTGAAACAACGGCCTCATCACCATTTTCCGCTTCATATAAATCCTGATTGTTTTTCTCAGCCATGACGTTCCTTAAAAAATCGATTTTAATCTTTAAAAAGATTACATTTTGCTAGCACGGCATATATTTAGTGAATTTTTATTGAAATGTCAAGAACAGAACGCGAAAAAATCAAATTAATTCGTCATCTGTTAAAAACTTGTTGCGTTCGATAATGAGTTGTTTGTATCTGTTATAAATTTCTTCGGCATTTTCCGGCTGACTTTTAAGTAATGCGGTACATTCTTTTAATTCTATATCAATTTGTTTTAATTGAATTTCTTTTAAACTGCTGTTAATCTCCGTTTTTAATTCGGGAAAAGTTATTTTTTGCATTTTATACATATCGAATTCCCAAAGGTCTTTAATCTTGTCGGCAAAATTTAACTGTAATTTTTCCGTGAGCAAATCCGAATCGATGTTTTTATCTTCCTGCACGATTTCGATAATCTCGTTCAGCATCTTGGTAAACGGACTTTTACTCACATCAAATTCAGCTAAACGTTCGCCATAATCTTCCGCCAACTTCGGATATATCATCATCGCTGCCACAATTTTGCGTAAAAACAAATCAGTCAGCGGTGTTTTTTTAACTAAATTATAACCTCGTTTATTTATTAATGTGTTTCTTGAGTTTGTTTTATGTAATTTATTGTTTTTAATGGTTTTATCTATGTTTTTATTGTCGGTTGCGTTGTCGAATTCCGCACCGCGTCCGAAAGCATAATAAATTCGATTTTTCATCTCTCGTGTATAATAATTGCGGATTTGATTATCCTTTATTTTTGCTACTTCTTCAAAGATTTCTTTTTCTATCAGGGCTTTTTGTTCCGGCGTTTCGGTATCTTTGTTCATTTTGCACTTATGCCAGAGAATATCCACCAGCGGACGAGCTTTCACCAGATATTTTTCAAACGCTTCGGCTCCGAATTTATGTAACAACTCATCAGGATCTTTAGCTTCTTTCAGAAAAACATAATTCACCGAATATCCGGCCTTTAAATTAGGCAGTACCCGATCCACCGAACGAATCGCCGCACGTATTCCGGCGGCATCACCGTCAAAACACAGAGTAGGGATATTGCATACTTTCCATGCCTCAATAATTTGTTCTTCGGTCAGCGCCGTGCCGAGCGGAGCCACCGCATACCCGAAACCGTAGCTGTCAAGCGCAATAACATCCATATAGCCTTCGCAAATAATCAGACGTTTACTCGAATATGCCGATTCGCGCGCATTGTTCATATTATAAAGAATCCGCCGTTTGTTGAAAATCGGTGTTTCCGGCGAATTAAGATACTTCGGTTGACCGTCACCCAAAATTCTGCCACCGAAAGCAATAACGTTTTTCTGTTTATCCAGAATCGGAATCATTACCCGATCAAAGAAAAAGTCATTCGGATGACGACTTTTATCCTCGGGAATACTGATTAAACCCAAATCGGCCATATCTTGTTCGGATATTCCCTTGGAGGCAAGATACGCTTTTAAGGCATTATTACTCGGAGCATATCCCAAACGAAACTTTTTAAGCGTTTCTTCGGATAAACCGCGCTTGTGTGTAAAATAAGTATATCCTTTGGAGCCAACCGGCATACGCAGATTCTTTTCAAAGAACTCCGCGGCCATATCCATAATTTCGTATAATGATTTGCGCCGCTGTGCTGCCTCTTGATTTTCACGCGAAAAGGCCGGAAGCTCCATACCGATACGGGCTGCCAGTTTTTTCACGGCATCAATAAAAGGCAAGCCTTCGTTATCCATTAAGAACTTTACCGCATCACCGTGAGCTCCGCAACCGAAGCAATGATAGAAACCTTTACTTTCGTTAATGGTAAAAGAGGGCGTTTTTTCCTGATGAAAAGGACATAATCCGGTATATTCCCGACCGCGCTTTTGCAATTTAACTTTTTCGCCGATAATTTCAGCAATGGAAATCCGGCTGCGCAGTTCATCCAGAAATTTTATAAAATCGTCATTCATCAGATTAACGCCGGTTCCTACGACAGAAGCTGCTTTATAATACCGGAAACCGCTCCGAAATCCATTTGTCCGGCGAATTTATTTTTTAGTACGCCCATAACTTTACCCATATCCTTGATTGAAGAAGCACCGACTTCGGCAATAATTGCTTTGATTGCGGCTTCTGCTTCTTCTGCCGAGAGTTGTTTCGGTAAAAAGCGGGTAATCACATCAATTTCCGATTGCTCTTTTTCAGCCAAATCCGGACGATTGCCGTCCTGATAAATTTTAATTGATTCTTTGCGTTGTTTAATCATGGACTGCATCATGGCAAGCAACACGTCGTCCGAAGCTTTTTCCTGTCCTTTGCCGCGCGCTTCCACATCTTTTTCCTTTTGACCGGCAATAATCAGCCTAACCGCGTTAACTGTCTGTGTATCACGATTTTTCATAGCTTCTTTTAAACTGTTTTGCAAATCTTCTCTTAACATTTTTTATCCTTTCAATTTTATCTGTTTATATCATCTAACGTAATCCTGACCTTCCGAGCGTCAGAAGACGGCGGATTGAGTAAAATTCTGAATAAAGTGCTGAATTGCGGCTCTAATTTATGTTCGGAAAGAATCTCCGTAACTTCATCTGCAATTTTGTTATCGGCGGTAATTACCGAAGCTTTTATCGGCACAACCGACACCGTGGTGTTACCGGCATTATAAAGTCTTCCGCTGACTTCCAGATAAGGCTTATCGTTTTCTTCGATATTTTTAATCAACACATCTTCAATTAGCAAATCTTTGCCGCGATAAATACTTTCCGTGCCCAAGCGGGCGTATAGTTGTTCCATCATCGGCACTTTGGCTACAATGTCATAGCGATAATCCCATAGCAGCCGTATTCCCAATACAACCGATGTCAGCAACAAAAAAGCCGTCAACATATAAAACGAGAAATTATTCTGCAGATAATGGCGAATTTTTTGCAACCGTCCCATATTTTCAACGGTATCTCCCGATGAAAACAAATTTTTGGTATTGTGCGATAAACGCTCGAACATCACGTCAATATCGTCATTAATGTTCGGAGTTGTGACCGCTTCAGTTTCCGTAATATTTGCCTCATTGACAGCGGTTGCAATTTCAGTATTCTCCGATATATTTTCGGTTTCCGGTTCAACCGATGTGTCATCGCTCGGATAAACCATCCAGATATAACCGCATTCCGCACATTTGAATTTTTTACCGTTTTCCGGTATATAATCTGCCGAAATATTGTATACCGCTCGGCATTCGGGACAACTTATTAACATATTAACCTCTTTTTTTTACACTATATTCCAAAAATATTGATAAGCAATTAAAAAAAATATTTTATTAAATAGATTATTGTTGTATTATCCGTCTAGTGTCTGTTGGGAGGTAAAATTATGGCGGATAACACAACAAATATATTGCAACCGATTATAGATTTGCAAAATGTTTCGGTGGGATATGACGGCGAAGATGTTTTGAGCAATATTCATCTGTCGCTGATGCCGGGGTCTTTCAGTTTTGTTACGGGAAAGAGCGGTGCCGGCAAAACCACTCTTTTGAGTATGCTTTATTTAACCAAACGGCCGAGTAAAGGCATTTTAAATGTGTTCGGCAACAATATTAATTTTTCCAATCGCCGCAGTTTAGCTTTAATGCGACAGAAAATCGGGGTGGTGTTTCAAGATTTCCGCCTTTTGGATCACTTGACGGTTTATGATAATATTGCGTTGCCGCTACGGGTACGCGGAATGAACGAAAAAGAAATAAACAAGCGCGTTACCGAACTGCTGAAATGGATTGAACTGCATAAAAGCGTTTATAAACAATGCAGTACCTTGTCCGGCGGTGAAAAACAGCGTGTAGCCATTGCCCGTGCCGTGATTAATCGTCCGGAAATCTTATTTGCCGACGAACCTACCGGCAGTGTAGATTCTGAAATTGCCGAAAAACTGATGCGTTTGTTGGTAGAACTTAATAAAGTGGGAACAACTATTGTGTTGGCTACTCACAACGAACAACTGACATCTTCCTATAACTATCAGAGAATCGATTTATCCAACGGTACCGCCAAATTATATCCGGCGTTGCAGCGTGTATAACGGAGAAAGCCATGTACAGAGAATTGATGCGTAAAAACGAAATCACGGTCGAAGACGAAGATACTTCATTGTTTATGTACGTATTATCGTCGATTTATATGTATTTGTTTGTGGTTGTTCTGGCGATGGTTATGTCCATTCATTCCATGGTTACAAATTGGGAAAAAGACATTACCGGCTCAATCACAGTGCAGGTTTTGCCGGTTGAAGACGACAGTAAAAAAATCGATACGGAAAAAACACAGGCGGAAGTCAATAAAGTTTTGCAATATATGGAAAATGTTTCCGGCGTCAAAAGTGTTAATGTTTTGGATGCACAAAGCATTGAAAAACTGATGACTCCGTGGCTCGGCAATAAAGTCGATATATCATCGTTGCCGATTCCGCAGTTGATGGATATTCAGTTGAAAGAAGATGCGGAAATCAATTATGACGAAATCACCCGCAACCTTTATAAAATAACGCCGAATGCTTCAATAGATAACCATCGTTTGTGGCTCAACCGGTTGTTGAAATTTGCCAATTCGCTCAATTCGCTGGCGTTGGCAGTGTTGACGATGGTGGTGGTAATTTGCGCATTTTCGATTTATTATTCCACTCGCGCCAGTTTGGGGATTAATATGAATTCCATTGAAATTCTGCATATCATCGGCGCGCAAGATGATTATGTGGCCAGACAATATGCCCGCAGTTATGCCAAAATAGGTTTCTTTTCCGGAGTCATCGGTCTGATGATTGCCGTGCCGACGATTATTTTGATATCAAAATACGCTATTTCGGCCGGCAGTGGCTTATTAAACGGTGCCGGTTTAACGCAACTTAATTGGATAATTATGATGTTTACTCCGGTATTTTCGTTGTTTTTTGCCAAGATAACCGCTTATTACACGGTGCGTAAATCATTGGAGAAAATGTGTTGATGAAAAACTCAAAAGGAATATATCTGTTTATCGCCATTATATTTGTTTTATTTATGGCGTGGTCGGCAGGTTTTATGCTTTTTGACAATATCATTAACAAATACGCGGCCGACGAACATTATAAAACCGACGCAATTGTGGTTTTGACCGGAGGTCGTAATCGTATAGCCGAATCAATTCGACTGCTGAATAACAATATGGCGGAAAAGTTGTTTATATCCGGCGTATCGGAAAGAGTATCAATCAAAGACATCGAAAACAAGGCTGGGGTACATATCGATAATCCGGATAAAGTGGAACTAGGATACAAGGCTCACGATACCATAGGTAATGCTCTGGAGATTAAGGAATGGATTGAAAATAACAATATTACTTCCGTGCGTTTGGTCACCTCCAATTATCATTTGCCGCGCAGTATGGTGGAATTGAATGCCTTTCATCTGCCGCTTGTGGTTATTCCGCATCCGGTATATTCCGGCAGTATTGCGAAAAAATGGTATTTATCTTGGGGAACGTTTAAGTTTATGGCGGCGGAATACAATAAGTTTTTGATAGCTTGGCTGCGTAATTTGTTTTAGGAGAAATTTTATGCTGTACATACGGTCTTTTTTAACCAATATTTTGTTTTTCGGTACTTTGATGGTGGGGTGCACTTTCCAGCTGATTATTGCGCTTTTCCCGCGTAAGGTGACCATTTATTATTGGGATAATATCATTATGCCGATTGCTCTGTTTTGGATACATTTTTTCGGCGGTATAAAGTTTGAGGTGCGCGGCAAAGAAAATATTATGAAACAAAACGCGATTTATGCCTGCAAACATGAATCGGCATTGGAAACATATTCTTTTACGCAATTCGTGCCGACTATTACCTATATTCTGAAAAAAGAACTGATTTATATGCCATTCTTCGGTTGGACACAGTATTTTTACGGTATGATACCGGTAGATCGCAAGGGCGGTGCTTCGGCTATGAAAAATATGGTAAGAGCCGTAAAAAAACAAACAGATACGGGGCGTCCGGTGGTTATTTTTCCGGAAGGAACCCGTTGCCTACCGGGAACTACCAAAGGCTATAAATCCGGAATTTATTTTTTGGCGGAAAATATCAATTTGCCCGTTGTTCCGGTTGCTTTGAATACCGGCTTGTTCTGGGCTAAAAATTCTTTTCTGCGCTATCCGGGAACGGCAGTGTTTGAATTTCTACCGGCAATCAGCGCAGAAGGTAAAACTAAAGAAGAATTTATGAGGGAATTACAATCTGTTATTGAATCCAAATGTAAAGAATTAAATGAGGAGGCAGCAGCCAAATATCCGCATGCGGCCAAAATGTTGGAACAAATTAGGCAAGAGGCAAAATAATGAAAACAATCTGTAAATTAATCAAAGCAACTTGCACCGCCTTAGGCGCGATTTTATTGTTCTGTATTGTTATAGGTACGGTGTTCGGTATGTACGGCGGCGGTACCGCCATACAACCGCATTCGGTGATTACCGTTGACTTCAGCCACAATTTCGGCGAACAGGCCACAGATAACGTATGGGATGATATTATCGGGCGGAAGGGAATGCGTTTTGCCGATTTACTTAAATCAATAGAAATAGCAGCGACGGATAAACGCGTTGACGGGATCATAGCCAGACTTGACGTTTCTGACTTGGAATTGGCACAGATACAAGATGTGGCAAGAGCGATTACGACATTTCGCAAAAGCGGGAAAAAGGCTTACGTATTTTCGCAAGGATTCGGTCCGCTGGGGCAGGGTAATCGCGAATATTATCTTGCCACTTTTTTTGATAAAATATATATGCAACCGCATACCACCATCGGTTTGACCGGTATCGGTATCGAATTGCCGTTTGCCCGCTCAATTTTGGATAAGTTGGGAGTTTATCCGGAATTTTATACGCGTTATGAATATAAAACGGCAATGATGTCGTTTACCGACGAGCATATTTCGGAATCTTATATGGCGGAAATGTCGCGTTTGGGTAACAGTCTGATGAATGATTTGAAAAAAGATATTGTCAACAATCGTAAACTCACAGCCGACATAGATACCATTATTGATGAGGCCCCGCTCAACGCCGAAAAAGGTAAGGAATATAATCTGATTGACGACATTATATATTTGCCGGAATTGGAAGCTCTTATGAAAAAAGACAGTGCCGAAAAATTTATCGCAGTAGAAGATTATGCGACTCAAATACAGCCGAACGAAGGTGAATTACCGACAATCGCCGTATTGAATTTAATCGGTCTTATCAACAGCGGCGAAAGCAGTACCGATATAGACGGGCAGGCAGTTATCGGCAGCCAGAGTGTGGCAGCTGATTTGGCGGAAATCGAAGAACTTGACAATCTGAAAGCTTTGATAGTACGCATCGACAGTCCCGGAGGCAGTTATAATGCGGCCGATGAAATTTATAATGCTTTGCAGTATTTAAAAAATAAAAAGAAAATTCCGGTAATTGTATCTCAATCCGGCTATGCGGCATCCGGCGGTTATTTTGTTTCTTTGGCCGGCGACGTAATTATGGCTGAACCTACCACCATAACCGGCTCAATAGGTGTTTTGGGCGGAAAATTCGTGTTGCAGGATATGTGGAATAAAATCGGCTTGAATTGGACCGAAATCAAAATCGGTAAAAATGCCGGAATTTTGAGTATAAACCGACCTTTCAGTGCCGATGAAAAGCGTATTTTTAATCAATCGCTGGATGAAGTTTATAAAGATTTTACGGCCAAAGTTGCGGCAAATCGTCACCTGACCGCTGATATAAATAAAGTGGCACGCGGACGGGTTTGGACCGGTAGTGAAGCACTTGAATTGGGGTTGGTGGATAAACTCGGCGGTTACAGCACGGCAATCGGCGAGGCCAAAAATAAGGCCGGTATAAAACCTAATGAACAAATAAAAATAATTACCTATCCGCGTGAAAAAAGTTTCAGCGAAAAAGTACGCGAAATGGTGATGCAAAGCAAGGTGGATACGGCAGATATTTTAACCCAAAGCGGTGTTGATATCCGTTATTTAAAACTTTTCAAACGTTTGCAATATGATACTGTACTGTTACCGTTTATGTTGAATATTTAATCAAAAAAGGTGTGAATTATGGCAATAGATAATATGACGGTGAAACAAATTGCGTTTTTATCCCGTCTGAAAGTGGAAGATGAAAAAGTAGAGGCAACCAAGGAAGAATTTAATAAAATTCTGAATTGGATTGAGGAATTGAATGAAGTGAATACCGATGAGATCGAACCGTTGATATCGGTTAACGATACCGTTTTAAAAATGCGCGAAGATACTGTTACTTCCGGCAATTGTAAAGATGAAGTGTTGAAAAATGCACCGGCCGCCGAATATGACTATTTTGCCGTGCCGAAAGTAGTGGAGTAAAAAGATGACCGATATTACAAAATTAACCGTAAGCGAAGCTCTGACCGCTCTCAAAAAACACGAATTTACCTCGGCTGAATTAACCGAGGCGTATCTGCGCCGAATGGAAGATAATCGGCAATATAATGCTTATATTACCCAAAGTGCTGATGTAGCCGTAGAACAAGCCAAAGAAGCCGATAAACGCTATGCAAACGGCACTAATCGCGCGCTTGAAGGTATACCTCTCGGCATTAAAGATTTATTCTGCACAAAAGATATTCGCACTACGGCGGCTTCGCATATTTTGGATAACTTTATTCCGCCTTATGAGTCGACCGTTACACAGAATTTGCTTGATGACGGTGCGGTCTTTTTGGGCAAGTTGAATTTGGATGAATTTGCCATGGGTGGCAGTAACGAAACCAGTTATTTCGGACCGGTTATCAACCCGTGGAGTAAAGATAAACCGTTGGTTCCGGGAGGTTCGTCCGGCGGTTCGGCCGCGGCTGTGGCAGCACACTTATGCGCAGCGGCAACCGGTACCGATACGGGCGGATCCATCAGAGAACCGGCTGCTTTTTGCGGCATTACCGGTATTAAGCCGACTTACGGCCGTTGTTCACGTTATGGCATTGTGGCATTTGCGTCATCTCTTGATCAAGCCGGACCGATTGCGCAAGATGTTCGCGATTGTGCGATTTTGCTTAAAAGTATGGCCGGATTTGATGATAAAGACTCAACTTCGTGCGATGTTCCGGTGCCGGATTATGAAAGTTTTATGAGCGGAGATATTGCCGGTCTGACCATCGGATTGCCGAAGGAATATCGTCCGGAAGGCTTAAATCCGGAAGTGGCGGCATATTGGGATAAGGCGGCAGAATACCTCAAGGCGCGCGGTGCCAAAATCAAAGAAATATCCTTACCGCACACCAAATATGCCTTGGCTACATATTACGTTCTGGCGCCGGCGGAAGCGTCGTCCAATCTGGCGCGCTATGATGGTATTCGTTACGGTTTTCGTGCCGCCGGACAGCAACATTTGGATGATTTATACATCAATACCCGCACACAGGGTTTCGGTGCCGAGGTCAGACGCCGCATTATGATTGGAACTTATGTTCTTTCCGCAGGCTATTATGACGCATATTTCTTAAAAGCACAAAAAATGCGCCGATTGATACACGATGATTTTATGAACGCATTTAAAGAATGTGATGTTATTTTAACTCCGACATCACCGATTACGGCTTTCCCGATAGGCGATGAAAGTATGTTGCAAAATCCGATTAATATGTATTTGAACGATGTGTTTACGGTTTCGGTAAATTTGGCCGGATTACCGGCATTCAGCTTACCGATAGGACTTTCTGCCGATGGTTTGCCATATGGTATGCAACTTATCGGTAAACCGTTTGATGAAGGAACGCTCTTTAATGTTGCGGCCAAACTCGAAGCAGATGCAAAGTTTGAAAGGAAGTAAACATGTCGGAATATATAATCACAACCAACAAAGGAAAATGGGAAGTTATCGTCGGGTTGGAAATTCACTGTCAGATTATTTCCAAATCCAAAATTTTCAGCAGTGCTTCAACCGAATTCGGAGACGACCCGAATGTTAACGTATCATTTGTTGATGCCGGTATGCCTGGGATGTTGCCGACATTAAACAAAGAATGCGTGCGTCAGGCCGTCAAAACCGGATTGGGTTTAAACGCAAAAATCAATAAATATTCGGAATTTTCGCGCAAGAACTATTTTTATGCCGATATGCCTACCGATTATCAAATTACGCAATTTCGTTATCCGATAGTCGGGGAGGGGGAGATTTCAGTTGATTTGAGCGACGGTACAACCAAAAAAATCGGAATTGAGCGGATGCATATAGAGCAAGATGCCGGTAAATCTATTCACGATTTAAACCCGACCAAAAGCTATATCGATCTCAATCGTGCCGGTGTCGGATTAATGGAAATCGTCACTAAACCTGATTTTCGTTCGCCGGAAGAAGCCGGAGCTTTCTTGCGTAAACTACGATCAATTGTGCGTTATCTCGGCACTTGCGACGGTAATATGGATGAGGGTTCGATGCGTTGTGATGTCAATGTTTCGGTGCGCCCGTTCGGCTCAAACGAGTTGCGTCCGCGTAGTGAAATGAAAAACGTCAACAGCGTAAAATTTGTGATGCAGGCTATAGAAAATGAAGCCAAGCGTCATGTGGAAATTTATGAAAACGGCGGGAAAATCGAGCAGGAAACCCGCCAGTTTGACCCGACTACCGGCCAAAGCAAATTGATGCGTAAAAAAGAATTTGCTCACGATTATCGCTATTTTCCGGAGCCGGATTTGCCGCCGTTGGTTCTAAGCGACGAGTATATAGACAGTATAAAAGCCGAGATGATTGAGCTTCCGGATGCCAAAAAACAACGTTTTATCAATACAATGGGCTTAACGCCTTATGATGCCGCCGTTTTATGCGAAAATAAGGAACATGCCGAATTTTTTGAAAAAGCCGCTGCCGGTCACGATGCCAAAAAAGTAGCCAACTGGATGATGAGCGATTTCTTTGCCATGCTTAACAAAAAGCGTTTGGATATCTCACAAAGTCCGGTAAGTGCCGAAAATTTGGGTAAATTGGTCGAGCTTATCAGTAAGGAAGTTATCTCGGGCAAAATAGCCAAAGATGTATTTGAAATTATGGCTCAAACCGGTGAAGATCCGGAAAAAATCGTAGAGGAAAAAGGCTTAAAACAGGTGACGGATACAGGCGCTATCGAAAAAATAATTGATGATGTCATCGCTTCCAATCCGGACAATGTTACCGCCTATAAAAACGGCAAAACAAATCTGGCCGGTTGGTTTGTCGGTCAGGTGATTAAAATGTCGCAAGGCAAAGCAAATCCGGCAATCGTTAATAAATTAGTCAGAGAAAAGTTGGATAAATAATATGTGGATGAACAGCACAAACAGAGTAGATCAGTCCGATGCGGTATCTCCGCTCAATCACGATGTATCCGGAGCTTTCTCACGCAAAGGTAAAATTGTTAAAAAGATAAATCGAGACCCGCAATGGTTTGATACTTTATTGGTGATGTTGTTTGTATTCTTTTTGCCGGCAATAGACTTTATTTTGTTTGCCGGTTCCGGAGATTTACAGATAGTGTCTTCACATTATAAACCTATCACCGAAGTGGTAATTATTCTCGGCGGTATTTTAGCGGTTGCCGCGTTAGTGGTATTGCCTTTTCATAGCAGAAGAACAGGTAAATACGTGGTGGCGTCGATAGTTTCCGTACTGTTTGTATATATTATTTTCAGTCAATTTTTCCTGTATCGACAAGGGCTTTCAGTAGGCGGAGGTTTGGTTCCGATTTCCATTATTATTGCCTTGCTTTTTGGTGGTCTGACATTTGTCGTATTTAAGCAAAAACGTGTATTTTTCAAAGTGTTATACGTTATTGCATTCGCGGTTATGTTTGCCAACGTATATGCGGCATATTCCGGCACGGCGGAAAATAAAGAATTTGAAGAAACTTATAATATTCAGCAACCGAGCGATGTTCCGGCAGAAAGATTTATTTATTTGATGATGCCGAATTTTGAATCCTATGCTTATTTGAGTATGATGGATACCGATGCCGCGCGTCGTACACAAGATATAATGCAAGGGTTTTATCAAAAGAATAAGTTCACGGTGTTTTCTAAAGCCTATGTTCCTGAAAATAACTACTTTGCCAATATGATTCGCAGTTTTAACCCGACTTCCGACGAATACAGTTCCGTTCATCGGATGAATACCAAATTGCTTGACGGATATTGGAGTTTTCATAATCTGAAAAATGAATATATCTTTATTAAAAACAATGAGTTATATGATATATTCAAACAAAATAATTTTGGTATTTCCGCATATAAATCCCGTGATTTTGATATGTGCCATCGCGAACATAAAATAAATGTCGACCGTTGCGTGGAAAAAATCAACAAGCCGATAAACTTATATAATACACAGTTGCCGGTACTTTCTCGTGCCGGAATTATGGCTGTCGAATGGATAACCAGTATGGGGCTGTTTACCGACGCTTCATTTATTTACAATATTTTGGGCGCGGTAATGAATATTGAAGATGTGCCGATGGTAGGTACTAACTTCAACAACTTGTATGTGGTCAATGCCGACAAAACCTTTGATATTCTGCTTGATAACATCAAACAAGATACCGGTAAACAAGCTTATTTCGTGTTTATTGACCTGCCGTCGGATATGTATATATATGACGAATATTGCCGCATTAAACCGCAGGACGAGTGGATAACAATGGTTAATTTGCCGTGGATACGAAAGAATTATAAAGATGAACGACAAAATGCTTATTTAACACAAATGCGCTGTTTGTTCGGGAAAATGGGCAAATTTATGGAAGATATGCAAGAAAGAGGCTTATTGAATAACACCTCAATCATAATTCAAGGTACTTCCGGCGTTAATGATTTTTCCACGGGTAATAATGATGTGTCGGTGGAGCAAATCATCAACAACCGCATTGTTAATATGGCAATCTATAATGATAAGATGAAACAATATGCAACTGATGACCGTTTTTGCACTACCAATAAAATTCTTGCCGAATACCTGTATCCGGATAAAAAATGCGAAAACGATTTAACCGAATATCATCAAAAGATGGTGGATACCGTAAATCAGCAACTTAATTTATATAATCGCAACATAAATGCAAATAAAACCGCAGTATTCGATACTTGGTTCAACGTTTGGAAAGAGTATAATATTAATAAAAAAGATGATATTATCATCACTGAAAATCCGGTTGAAAACAGTATGGAAATCCCAGAAGGAATAACCGAAAATTATGGGATTACCGATATTGATGTCAACAATAATACGAATGTGAGCGAGAACAAAGACGAAAATAAGGCTGCTGACGATAATGATAAAAACACTGCCGATAATATCAACGAAGAAGCTGATATTGATGAGTTGTTCGGGGAAAATTGATGATTTTCGCAGAGAAGGTGCATATATTTCGTAAAAATAAACGTGCCTTCTGGTCGTTGATATGCTTTGGCATTATTTTTATAATGTCGCTGTTCTCGGAATTGATTGCAAATGATAAGCCTTTGATTGTAAAGTATAATAATCAAATTTTATTTCCGGCATTGACTATTTATACCGATAAATTTTTCGGCGGAGATTTCCCAACACCGGCCGATTACAGTGATAAAATGATAAAAGAACAAATTAACGCTCACGGCTGGATGATTATGCCACCGATACCGTATTCGTTCAACACGGTGGATTATTATTTGGAAACCGCTACACCATCGGCGCCGGATAAAAAGCATTGGCTGGGCACGGACGAGGAGGGGCGTGATATTGTGGCACGCTTGCTGTACGGTATCCGACTATCGGTGATATTTGCTTTTTTATTGACCGTTATTTCGTCGGCACTCGGAATATTCATCGGTGCGGTTCAGGGATATTTTGGTGGTAAAATTGATCTCATTTTTCAAAGGGTTATTGAAATATGGGATTCTTTGCCGCAACTGTTTATCTTAATTATAATCGCCAGCGTGTTTTTGCCTACGTTTTGGAGTTTACTCATTATTTTACTGTTGTTTTCGTGGACCGGATTGACCGGAATGGTGCGGGCAGAGTTTTTACGGCTGCGCAATTTTGAGTTTGTAAAAGCGGCTAAAGTGCTGGGTGTAAGCAATTTTCGCATTATGTTTCGTCATATTTTACCAAACGCGTTAGTGACTTCGGTAACGTTTATTCCGTTTATTATGGCAGAGGCTATTACCTCGTTAAGTGCGCTTGATTTTCTGGGATTGGGATTGCCGACTGATTATCCGTCGTTGGGTGATTTGGTACGCCAGGGCAAGGATAATCTGCAAGCGCCGTGGATTGGAATCAGTATATTTGTGGTGCTTTCCGGTCTGCTCTCAATGTTAATCTTTATCGGCGAGGGTATTCGCGATGCTTTGGATACAAGGAAAAACGGATGAGTTTGCTTGAAATTAAACATCTTTCTATTGCCTTTAATAACCGAGAAAATATTAAATTTCAAGCGGTTAATGATATAAACTTAAAGTTAGAGCAGGGCGAAATCTTGGGAATTGTCGGTGAATCCGGTTCCGGTAAGTCTGTAACTGCGTTATCAGTTTTGGGCTTGTTGCCGTATCCAAAGGCCGAGCATTCAACAGAATCATCAATTATATTTGATAATCAGGAACTTATTGGCTTAAATGAACGTGAATTTCAAAAAATCCGCGGCAATAAAATAGCTTTTATCTTTCAAGAGCCGATGTCATCACTTAATCCGCTGCATAAAATCGGCAAACAAATCGCCGAAAGTCTGAAACTGCACCAAAACCTGAATAACAAGGAAATCAGAAAGCGAACACTGGATCTGTTGAAGGCCGTTAAAATTCCCAATCCGACTAAGAAAATCAACGCTTATCCGTTTGAACTTTCCGGCGGTCAACGTCAGCGAGTGATGATTGCGATGGCTATTGCCAACAATCCGCAGATTTTGATTGCCGATGAACCGACGACTGCACTCGATGTTACTATTCAGGAGCAAATCATTGATTTATTGTTGGAATTAAAACAAAAACTCGGTATGGCAATTATTTTTATCAGTCACAATCTGCGTTTGGTACATAAGATTGCCGATAACATAGCCGTGATGTATCAGGGAAATATTGTGGAATATGGCAGTGCCGAACAGATTTTTAATCATCCGCAACACGATTACACCAAAAAATTAATATCATCTAATTTATTATTGAATTTACAAAATAAAAATAAAAAGGATGTAATTTTAAAAGCCGAAAATATTGCAGTCAGCTTTCCGCTTAAAAAGAATTTATGGGGCAGGGTTATCGAAGAATTGAAAGCGGTAAATAATGTCAGTTTTGAGTTGAATAAAGGCGAAACTTTGGGAATTGTCGGAGAATCCGGCTCCGGTAAAACCACACTTGCCATGTCGGTGGTTAATTTAATTAAGCATAATGGAAAAATTTTCATCAAAAACAATAACATATTTAATGAAGTTAATCATTTTTCTAAAGATTTACAAGTGGTATTTCAAGACCCTTATAACTCGCTCAATCCGCGTATGAATATTGCACAAATCATCGGCGAAGGCCTGACCGTGCATTATCCGGAGCTCAGCCGAGACGAGCATCTGGCAAAAATAAAGCAAATTGTGAACGAAGTTGAATTGGATGAAAGTATATTAAATAAGTATCCGCACGAATTTTCCGGCGGTCAGCGCCAGCGTATTGCCTTGGCACGAGCGCTGATACTTAATCCGCAAATAATTATTTTGGACGAGCCGACGTCGGCGCTAGATGTTACGGTTCAGGCGCAAGTCATCCGGCTGTTGAAAGAATTGCAGCTCAAACATAATTTGTCATACATTTTTATTTCGCACGATATGAATGCGGTGCGAGCGATGTCACATCAGCTTATGGTTATGAAAGACGGTAAAGTTATTGAAAGCGGTTCGTCAGAAGATATTTTTAACAATCCGAAGCATGCATACACCAAGCAACTGATTCGAGCTTCAATCTTATAAAATCGCTAATATATTGATATTATGTGGTTTTGTAATTCTAAAACTATACATAATATACATTATGCGACAAATTTAATTATATAAACGCTTAGATTACGCTCTTACCTATAAATGTGTGATTTTCCTCTTATGCGACAAATTTGATTATACAAACGCTTAGATTACACTCTTACCTATAAATATGTAATTTTCCTCTTATGCGATAAATTTAGATAATTGCCAATAGTCGTGTTATTAATTACGAGTCTGCTTATAAATCAATTCCTTCATCTGATAACAAAAAGTTTATTAATGATATGGTTGATAAAAAGAAAACAGCATTGGAAAGACAGAGTTTGAATATATCAAAACAGAGAGTTTTTGATAAATAGTGTTTTTAATAAAAAGTTTATGAAAGTTTAAGTATCATCAAAACGAATATTTGACGGCGGTCAGCCATTCCTGTTGATTATGACCGTGATGATTCTGCGAGGCGTTATATTCAAAATTGAGCGATAAATCTTTGGTAAGCCCAAACGCAACATCGGCCTTATATTGCAAACGATTGCCGAAACGCGATGTGGCAAAAGTTTTTTCTACCGCCAGATGAATCCGTACCGGCGAAAAATCGGCATAAGCACCTATTTCCGGTGCCGCACCTACCCAATAATTATCCGGAATCAGCCCGCCGTATTGCCCATGAAAGTTCAGTAACCCATAAAGCCAAAAACGTTCAGTCAAAGCATAGCTTTTACCGATACCGAACTCGATATTGCCGACTGTACCCTCTTTTTCGTTTTGCGGATTATATTCACGCACCAAGCTGAAGTCAGTCTTATACGAATACGGGGAAAATACCCTGCCCGCCGGCACCAGCGAATAAATAGCAAGTCCGGTAAAGCGTTGCAACACCAGCCGATGGCGCTGATTATAATAACGCAACGTGGTTTCCAATACTCTGATACCGGCACCGCGAATAAGCCCATCATTATTATCGGTCAAAATAGTATAGGCCGGACGAATATTAATTTGTTCAAAACTTTTATGATTATAAACACCGCCGCTGAAACTGATTTGATATGAGCCATGCGATAATGCCGGATTGTATCCCTCCGGTTTCAATTCCTCCGCCGGCGGCAACTGACTGCGGCGCCGCAACACGGCAAAGCTGTTTTTTCGATATTCTTGCAGTTCCATATCGCCGGCGGTGTATTTATACTGATAATATTGATATTCCGTTTCCAAAACCTGTCGTTGTTCGCTCGGCGTCAACTCGTCCATTTCGTAATTATGCTCCTTAATTCCGCGAATAAAAGCAGCATATTGCGCAGCGCTCATTTGCTTAATTTGATGTTTGATTTTGGTATATCGCGCCGGTCGATAATTTATTTCTCCGACCAAATCAGGCTCTTCGAGCACAGTTTTGACGGTATCGAGCGGAATGGCGTAATAATTATAGTCACTGCTTAAATCTAAACTCGGACGAACTGCCTCGAGCAATTCCAAAATCATATACGAGCAATTTTTAGTTAAGAAAAAATACTGGATTTTGGCATCTTTCATTTCATAAAGATGGTTGACAAATTGAATTTGCTCATCTTCGCTTAAATTCAGCTTATATTCCCAAATATCTCTGTTTTCAATATTGTTATAAGTGTTAATAACCGTCCAATACGGACTGAGGCTGTAACTGCCGTTATATCCGCCGATTAAGCCCTTAATGGCAAAAACCGCACCATTATCCGTACCGGAGAGAACACCGAAATTTGAACCGTGCGCCAACATCTGCGTACCTTTGCGTGCCGTATCAATTCGTACCAGCGTATGGCCGAACATTGAGGCCGGATTACTCATATATGCATCGGTAAACAACAACGTAATGCCCGCCGGTTGAACATCTTGCAAAAATTGCTGATATTCTTTACAAGCAGATAAGTCGCCGGAAACATATCCTTTTTCTTTTAAAAGAGTAAAACGAGCCGGAAAACGACATTTACTCTCCCCTGTTTGAAATTCTCTGATTTCGGTTTCCAGTTCGGCCTGCGGATTTTTTCGGCCGTCAGGATTGAGATAAAATTCTTCATCAATAATCAACCCCTCATATCCGCCGTATTTTTTTTGATAATGCAACATCCTCAACCATCCCGTACTTTGCGCAAAATCGGAAACATCCGGCGCGGCAACGGCCGAAAGCGGAAAAAGCAAAACAATAAGACAGATAATAAATTGTCGCATGATGTTTTTAAAAGAAAAAAGTCATCCCTCGATTCCGACAGGAATCGTCAAGGGATCTTCAAATTTTCTGCAAACAATCGGAAGACCCCTTGACCTCGCTATGCTTGGAGGGGTGACTTGAAATTTTTATTAAGCGTGAGCAATTTCCATTACGCGCACGGTAACATCAAGTGCTTCAACATTATCATTTGGGAAGATATAAGCAAAGTTTTGTTGAACTTCTTTACCCAAAGTAGCGCTGTCAACATTCATAATGCCGGCAAGCGTCTCAATGGTTTCACCGTTTCCGGCAGCCGCATCCATAGCAAACTGTTCCATATTGTCTTCCAAGAAAGCTAATACCATACGACCTGTACCGCCGGTAATACGACCGTTCGGATCACATCCCGATGTACCGAAAGTAATACCGAAGGTATTGTTGGCAAATGTGTTATTGGTGGTAATAGCCAAAGATTGCGGAATAATACCGGATTGACCGCGCCAAGCCATAGAACCCAAGCCGCAACCGCCGGTTGAGTCAACTGCATGAGCCGGAGCCGTCAGAACAACGCTTGCGCAAACAACGGCAACACCTAAAATCTTTTTCATAATATAGTTCTCCTTATTAGTTTATCTAACGACTTAACTTTATCACTATCCGTAAACAAAAGTACAGTCTGTCACAAACTTTTGCACAATTATTTTGCCGAGCTCGTCCTTTTTTGTTTGACTTAAAGAAAGAATAAAGGTTATAATAATCTCGTAAAAAGGAGAAATAAGATGTCTACTACCGGAATTATCATCTGCGGCATTGGTAAACGTTATTTTTTGAGTTTTTTCAATACCGCAAACGGATTATCGTGTTCCATCGGCTCTACTTTTGCGTATTGTGCAAAATCAAATACTTCACCTTTAGCCCGCGGATAATCATCCAATTGCAAAGCCACTTGTTCAATACAAATATCCGCCAGATTTATTTCACCGTTTTCGATAATATCCGGTACTTCGTCATTAATGGTCGGCTCCATATCACGAATATCCTTGTAAGTTGCCACGGTGTCATACAAAAGTTCAAACGGTGCATTTATTTTTTGCTCAAAATTTTCCAGACTGATGACGCTTTTTATGGTCAGAGTTGCCGCCACACTCCCCCATACTCGTAAAATATTCTCTTTTTTATTGAATTTCAAAAACACTTCTCCGCGAAAAAAACTTACGTTTTCCACCTGCAGAATATCCGTAATATCCTTGAGTTCATCTGCATCGGCTTCCAATATAAATTTATAATTATTTTGATTTAATTCATCTGTTTTAACCGGATATGAAAATTTTTTTTGCATTCTGAAATCCTTGTGTTATATATATCGTATAATCAATATAAATATAAGGAATTAAACAGATGTCAATACGCAATTTGCTTTTTCTTTCCGCACTGTTATTGAATACGGCGTGTTCGAGCGATTTGTTTATAGAACATAACGGCAATATGCCGGAAGATCGCTATTTGCAACGCTTACACGTAGGACAGAGCAAAGAAGAAGTTTATGAGCTTTTGGGTGCGCCGAATCTGGTGGCCGGATTGAGCGACAATCATTGGGTTTATATGTCGTCGACCATACGTCGGATTGCCTTTGAAAAGCCGACGGAACTGGATCGTGAAGTGGTTGCCGTTACTTTTAAGGACAATAAAGTCAGCCGGATTGATAAGCGCACATTGGCTGATGCCAACAAAATAAAAATAGATTCGGATGAAACCAAAGCCACCGAGCGTGAACAAGGATTCTTCCGTAAATACTTCGGCGGAGTCGGACAATATCAAATGTTCGGCAACGGTAAAAACAACAGGGATATGTAAAAGTGACTGAGAACTTAATTGCACAGCTGACGGAAACCCTTTCCCATTTCGGGATTAGGGGTACTATCGGCGAAATATTTGAAGGTCCGCTCATTACGGATATTCAATTTCAACCGACTACCGGCACCAAATTTTCCACCATCGCCGGTTCTATTAAGGATATTGCCCGTGAACTCGGTGTAAGCGGTATTCGTGTATCTCCGGTAGTTAATTCCACCTATATCAGCTTTGAAATTCCGAAGCCTAAAGCGCAAACTATTGATTTTGTGCCGCTGTTGCAATCGGAAGAATTTATCAATACCACCGGTGCCCTGCCGATTCTGGTGGGAGTTGATATGCACGGCAAACCGGTTATCAAAGACCTTGCCAAAATGCCGCACCTGTTGGTTGCCGGTACTACCGGTTCGGGTAAATCAGTGGGGTTAAACTCATTTATTCTGGCGATGATGGCTAAAAAACAACCGGAAGAATTGAAACTGATTTTGGTTGACCCGAAGCGTATTGAGTTCAGTATGTATAACAAACAGCGCTATATGCTGTGTCCGCCGGTGACGGATATGAGTATGGCGGCGCGTTGGCTCGAAAAGTTGGTTGATGAGATGAATGCCCGCTATGCCGTGTTTGAGCAGAATATGGTGCGCAACATCGGCGAATATCACGCCAAAGGCAAGAAAATGCCGTATATCGTTTGTGTGATTGATGAGTTTGCCGACCTGATTTTATCGGATAAAAACGTAGAGAAACAGGTGCAACTTCTGGCGCAAAAATCGCGTGCTTCCGGTATTCATCTGATTATCGCCACACAACGTCCTTCGGTTGACGTAATTACCGGTGTGATTAAGGCTAATTTACCGACGCGTCTGTCGTATAAAGTATCTTCTCCGACCGATTCCATGACTATTTTGAATATGGCCGGTGCCGAAGACTTACTCGGGCGCGGCGACTCGTTGTTGCTCGAAGAAAACGGCACTCTGACCCGCACCCTCGGCGCTTATGCTCCGAATGAAGATATTGTTGCCCTGCTCGCTCCGCATCGTTGCGAATTGGAAGATATTGATTATTCCGGCATTATCACCGGTCAGCAAATTCAAACGCAAACGCAGGAATATATTGCTCAACAGGAAAAAGCCAAAGAAGACGCCTTAAATAACGGCAAATCCGGCGGCTTTGTCGCTAAAATCAAAAGTTATTGGGATAAACTCGGTAAACCGATGCAGCGGCGAATTGTCAGTATCGGAATTGCCTTTGTGATGGCGCTTATCAATAATAAGTCGTCCAAAAAATCCGCATTGGAAAATGCCACCGATGCTGCGGTTAAATCTGCCAAACGCTCGGCAAAAGCGCAAGCCAAGCAAGCTATAACCAAAACCATTTTGGATTCGCTTAATAAAAAATAAAAATAAGCTTTTAAAAAAGCGCACCCCCGTTTCCGATTAAAGAAACGGGGGTGTATTGCTATCAGCGACGAGCCAGTTTATCCTGAGCCATTCCGATAAACAGAAAGACCAAGCAGCCAACGGCCGTAATCGGCGCAAGCCAACCAAAGAAACCGCCGAAGAGTTCGGGAACTTCCATTCCGGAGAAGTGCTCGAACAAATCAAACACCACGCCGATTACAACAGCGGATAATTTATATTATTTGCTTTTCAATCGGCGCAAAACGACTTAAACTACGAACGTAACGTTACTTTTATAAAGGGGAAAAATATGAAAAAATCATTAGTATTGGGCTTTGCTCTGGTATTGGCTGCCTGTGCCAATTCCAATGCCGGTGACGGCGGATTCTTATCATCATTGACGGCTACCGATGCCAATTCTTCGGTACGCCAAAAAATGCAGGCTTGTATGCTGACTGAAGCACAGAATAAGTTACAGGCCGGCACACTGTTTACCAAAGGTTTGAGCGACACAGCCGATGAACTGGTTGCAACTTGCGCCAAAAATCTGGCATTGCAGGCCGCCGGTATCAGCGAAGAAAATAAAACTGCCGCCGAAAATATTATTACAAGCCTGAAAAATATGGCACAATAATATTACAACTTCAAACAGTTTAATATCAATGCCCGCTTTGTATATCGCAAGGCGGGTTAATTTTATGTTGACAAAACAAACATCAAGCGTTATATCAAACCTACAACAAACAATTATTCAAAAATTATGATTATGAAAAAAGAACAGGTATTGAATTTAGCCGATGTCCTCGGCCGCATGAAAAGAGTTAAGCGCACAGGCTGGATGAAACGTATGGTTATGAATCCGGAAAGCGATGCCGAACATTCTTACAGTTTGGCTATGCTGGTAATGTTGCTTGCCCCTGCCCGTCTTGACAAGCTGAAGTGTCTGCAACTGGCATTGATTCACGATTTGCCGGAGATTATCTGCGGCGATATTGTCCCCGGAGAGATGAATATCAAGGAAAAGTCAGAGCTTGAACAATCGGCCATGAAGACTATTGTTAAAAGTCTGGAAGTACCGCAACTGCAGGAGCTGTTTGATGAGTACGAACAACATCAAACGCCGGAAGCTCAGTTAGTATGGGTTTTGGATCGGCTTGACAATGTATTCACGGCCAGATTCTATCAGAACACCATGCATATCGGTCTGGTCAGAGAGTTCTGCGAAAGCGCATTAGAGCGCCTCTACTACTTGAACGATACCGAGTTGCGCGATGAACTTGATAAAGTCCTGTCTGCGTTAAAGTAAAACAAAAGCCTCGCCGCGATAAACGGTGAGGCTTTTTGTTTATCAAAGTTTCTATCTTAAAATTCCAGAGCTTTACGGAAAACAGCCACCCAATTTTCCTGCTGGTTGCGGTCATCGGCGTTCATTTTGCGTAATTTCAAAACCGTACGCAAGGCTTTAACATCAAAACCGGCACTTTTAGCTTCGGCAAAAATATCGCGGATATCACTCTGCAATTCTTTCTTTTCTTCTTCCAAACGTTCAATACGTTCAATCAAAGAACGCAATCTCGGAGCATCAATACCCCCTACTTCAACGTTTACGATTTTTTCATCAGCCATAATTTTTCTCCCATAAATAAAAAATCTTTAGTTCTTTTAGCAAAGAAATTGCCGTTTGACAAGTAATATTTTCGGCTTTTTTAAATATGTCCGCATAATAAAAAAAACAACCGCCGGAAATTAAACCGACGGTTGTTTTTTAGTAACTCAAGCCTTGCCACTTGTAGAATTCGTACCACAATTTAGCCTTTTGCAGATAGCGATGGCACTTATCCAACGATAAATTACCATCATATCCTCTCAGACCTTTGCCGGCTTCAATACAAATACAACCCTGATACTTAGCCCTGTCCACAACAAGCGAGATACTCCCCAATGCATCATAAACATTAATCGGAGTTATACCGCCGGCATACCCATGCAGAACATTTTCAAACACTGGAGTATGCCATTTTTCCGGCAATCTGCCCGTACTGTGTTCGGCATGATAAAAACAATCAAAAACCACACCATTGGCAAGCATTTGTTGTAAAAATTGCTCGTTGTGTTCATTACAACAAAAGACAAACCTGCGGCGAATTTTTGCCTGCAAAGCCGACAGATTACCGATAATATCCTCATCGGTGCCGTGGCGAATGCTTTCGCAATCAAGGCGCACACGCTTGAAAAACGGAACATTATAGATGTCACGTAAATCAAGCAACTTCTTCAGTTCAGGCACTACTTTCCCCCGACACATATCTTCCGCCCATTGACGTTTGATATGCAACGCGGCATTGATAAAGATTTCGCCACGCTTACAATAGTTAACCAGGTCTTGTATCCATTGTAAACGTGTCCCGTCAGCCGGAGATTCTTTTTCCGATACCCGTATGGATATTTCACCGAACTGGTATGTACTCATTAATCTGGCTAAACTCGAAAAGTCCGTACGTTCATTAGCGCCGGAACATGTTACATATAACAAAATCATAGGCAGAATAAGTTTTAATTTAATAATTTTTTTATAAGCTGTTATGTTAAACTTTTGAGATGATTTGTCAAGAATATAATCATATCTCGGACGCAAAAAAGAGCCTGCAACACATTATGCAAGCACTCTGTTTCGAGTTCGCTTCTTCCGATACCTACACTTTAAAATAAAATAAAGCACCATAACGGTGCTTTATTTTATTTGATGGTAGGGCCGGAGAGAAT
>CADBEI010000006.1:38977-79263 GCA_902793695.1 uncultured Pseudomonadota bacterium
CTCTGTTTCGAGTTCGCTTCTTCCGATACCTACACTTTAAAATAAAATAAAGCACCATAACGGTGCTTTATTTTATTTGATGGTAGGGCCGGAGAGAATCGAACTCTCACTCCCGAAGGAACCAGATTTTGAGTCTGACGCGTCTACCAATTCCGCCACAACCCCATCGACAATCAAAGTTAATAACCTATTTATTTTCATTCGTCAATAGTTTTTTTGCATTATTTTTATAAAAATGTGTTTATTTTTTACTTTTATTTAAGATAAATATATGGTATAATCCGCTTTAGTTTATAAAAATCGAGGTTATCGTGGAAAATTTAGAGCAACAGGCATCTTTGTTATTTGGCGAAAAAGAATATGCCAAAGCCCTTGAAATATACCTGTTGTTGCTGCAAGGAAATCCGAAAAACGAAAAATATGCGATTTCTTGCGGCAACTGTTATGATGCGTTGGGGGATAAGGAAACTGCCGTCAGCTATTATATTGAGGCTCATAAAATAAATCGCAATTCCGAAGCCGCCATTATTAACCTTTCCACCATCAGTTACGAATTGCAGGATTATGAAAGCGCGGAGGAATACGCCCGCAAAGCTCTCAACCTTAATGAAAAAAATATAGCCGCTTGGCAAAACTTGGCCAATATTGCCTTTTGCCAAGGCAAGTATGAAGAAGCGTTAGAATACTATCAGAAAATGTACGATCTTAATCATAACAGTTATATTGCTATGATTAATTTGGCCAACACCTATTATTACCTCGGTAAATACGTTTTGGCGCTTGATTTTGCTAAAAAGTCGATGGATAAGCACCCTTCCAGCGTAACCGCGCATATTTTGGCCGGAAATACCCTCAATGCCATGGGAAAATACGAAAAAGCCATTGATATGTATTTGCGCGCCTATGAATTGGATAATAATAATCTGGAAATGCTTAATTCTTTGAGCGACGCTTATCGTTCCAATAACGATTGGGAAAATTGTATGCTGTTTGCATGGCGCTATATGAAAAATATGGCAGAACCTTCTAATGCGGCACACTTAAACTTCGGATATTTGTTGTACGAATGTTATTCCGAAAAAAGTCAGGAATTGGCGCAGAAATATGCCGTGAAATGGCTAAAATATTATCCCAATAACAAAATTACCCAGCATTTAGGGTTGGCTCTGACCAATGGTAAGGCCATGCAAAGTTCCGACGCCGATTTTATTAAGGAAACATTCAACTCCTTTGCACCGGAATTTGAGACCACTCTTGCCGATTTGGAATATCAGGCTCCGGATTTAGTAGCTGAAGCTTTATCCAAGAATTTAAAAAAATCCATTTTTAAGCGTTATCATATTCTGGATTTGGGTTGCGGTACCGGATTATGCGGACAGAAGGTCAAACCGTTTGCTTCAAGCCGTGGTTTAATCGGAGTCGATTTATCGGATAAAATGTTGGAAATCGCCGAGCAAAAAGGCATTTACGCTCAACTTATCTGTGATGATATCTGCCATTATATGGAAAACAGCGATTATTTCTTCCATATTATGGTGGCTGCCGATGTGCTGACATATTTCGGCGACTTAACCAAAGTGTTTGTACGTATTTGGCGCTCGCTGACACCGGATGGATTGTTTGTCTTTACCTTTTCGGAAAATGAGCTGAATAACGAAGATTTCTATATGGCACCGAGCGGACGCTTTGTGCATACGTTTTCTTATGTGGAAAAAGTGCTGAAAAGTGTTGGATTTAAGCTTATATCGGCCGAAAAGCACATTTTGCGCAACGAGGCGGAAGTACCGGTCTACGGCTATATTATAGTGGCGCGCAAGCCGGATTTGAATAAACCGCAGCAATAATAAAATTTATGTTTGATACATTCAATTAAGTTAATAACACAAAAAAGAGGAGGCTTTCGGACCCCCTCTTCTTTTTTTCAGAAAATTTTACCAGATATGTAAGTAAATTACATCGGACGACGACTTACCAAAGCCGGAGTACCACAATTTCCGCCTTCGCAAACTTCCGCTCTGTTGTACGGACGAGTTTCAAAAGAAGTGGTTTGGAAAGTACGCGGCTCATACACTGTACGGTATGTTGTATTTTGATATACAACTTTAACCGGTGTTCTTACAGTATATTCTCTTGCCGGACAACCGCAATCCATTGCAGGTGATTGGCAAGGGCAAGCTTGAGCAACAGGAGCCGGAGCAACCGGAGCCGGTCTCGGGGCAACTTGTTGCATTACGTTGGTTCCGCAATTCTCTTCGCCGGCGTAACGATAGTTACGACCTTCGTTGTTTACTTCATCGCTGGCACATGCTGCTAATCCGGCAGTCAACACCAACACTGATAAATAAAATAAGTTTTTCATAAATACCTCCAGTTAATTTCCTGAAAATTTGTATATTCACAACTCTGCTTTCATTATTAACAGAAAATTAATAAAATGTTAAGTATTTTTTCAATTTTTCTTAATAAATAGACAGAAAATAAGGTTTTTGCTGTGTTTTTAGACATAATCGTTAGATTTTTATTTTTAAACGTTTTTTCCCCTTTATTCACTCTATTTTAGATAACATACTGAAAATGCTACATTTTATTAAATTTTCCCGATTCGCAATTATTAAGATAAATCCGATTGTTTAAGATATCTTTAAATAAATTAATTTCAAGTTATTAACAAGTTTGTTATTAAATACAAATTGACGATTTTATTTATTAAATTCAGCCAGTTCTTCGGTCGTAAAATCGTTTTGTTCACCGTTAACCAGCGCAAAACCCGACACCGGCTCGCCGTTATTGAACACGATTTCCACCCGCAATTCCCCTTCTTTATCGTAAATATGCTGCACTCCGTCCAGTTTGCCGGCAGTATAATGCATTTCATTATGCACATTACCGTTCTGATAATATTGATACAAAGTTCCTACCGGCACACCGTTTTCAAAAGTTCCTTCATATATCAGCTTGCCGCGTTCATTATAAAACTTGCCGGAACCGTTCGGCTTGCCATCGCGACTGTAAACCGTCATTTTGACATTTCCGTTCGGGAAATAAGTTTTATAAAGGCCGTTAATCGGCTTTTCTTCCGTATCATAAACCACACCGTCAATAACCGAAGTGTTATTTTCGTTATAAATTTCTTTTTTATCTGTTTTTTTGCAAGAGCCGATTGCAATCAGCACACACCAAAATATAATTATTGCGAGTCGCATACATTTTCCCCTGATTCTGTTTCAAAAGATAAGGGATTCGGCGCAAAATGTCAAATATGAATACGACTGACGCACAATTTATGTTAAAATTATATTAAAAATCTGCGCAAAATGTATTATTTTCGGGGTTTTCAGCAATTTTTGTTTGACATCGAAGTTTTATTAATACTACTATACGAAACGAGAAGATGCTTCTCATATTGCAATTATAACTTTAAGAGGAATTATAAAATGAATAAAAATGAATTGATTAACAGCATTTCTGCTACTTCCGGTTTGACCAAAACAGACAGTGCCAAAGCTTTGGATGCTTTCATTTCTACTGTTTCTACCGCTTTGAAATCCGGTAACAACGTTCGTTTGGTAGGTTTCGGTACTTTTGCCACCACTAAAAGATCTGCCACAACCGCCATTAACCCGCGCACTCGTCAAACCGTAAAGGTTCCGGCTCGCAATGTTGCTAAATTTAAGGCTGGTAAAGCTTTGCAAAATGTTGTTAACAACAAAAAATAATTTGCAATAGAATATCCGATAAATGTCCCTCGAGCAATCGGGGGATATTTTTTTAATCCCTTATTTTATAATTTGCCCAAAATTTGTGCATATACTTATTTTCGCCTATCAGAGCACTATTCGCATATTTTCTGAATAAAACAGCTTGACAATTCAAATTATACAGGGTATCATTAGACAAAATCAAATTTTTTATATATATGAAAAAGTTCTATCTTATCGCACTGTGTGCGATGTTCTGCCTCGGCTCAGCCGCGCAGAATGAAGTTGAGGTTTCCGATTCTGCAAACGTTGAGGAGACAAGCCCTACAATGGAAACAACCGGCTCCATGTTTGACATGGTGTCCGAATATTCTTCTTTTACGGCGGCTAATCTGACCCAACGTAAGGATATGATCTATCCGCTGAAACGTGGCGGCGGTCTGTTCAAAAAACATCATATTGAGCAGTCGATTGAGATTTGCCCGACCATATCCACGGATAAAGCCTCGCAGGCGGAGTTGATATCAAATGTTAATTCAGATGATGTCAATAACACCGGTTTGGGACTGAACTTCGGGTATTCCGTGAGTTTCATCCCCTGTTATGAGGATAGCGGTAAGTTGCACATGAATAAGCCGGGATTTGCGTATAGTCTTGGCTTAGTCACTTCCATCACCCGCAGTGACAGGTACGGTACGACCTGCGATTTCTTGGGTAAGATTGGATTGGAAACCTGCCGCAATCGCAAGTTGGGAATCGGCGGAGATTTTCTCTGCGGCTATGGTAAAGCCGGCGGAGATGTCTTTTGGTTTGATGACATAGCCACCGATACGGCACCTAAATCATCAGCACCGTATAATGCTTGGACTTTCAAGTATGGCGGACAGATTTGGGTAAAAACCGGATTATTGGGAAATTCATTTAAGAGCAACACTGATATTCTGTTGTTTGCACGATTGATTTCCAATAAAAACCCACATATGGTGGACGGAGAAATGTCTAAAATCCACTTTAATTTGTGGAGAACGGAAACTTGGAGTTTCGGTGTAATTCTTCGCTATCGAATGTAATAAAAAAGCGTTTCTCTTAGTTGAGGAACGCTTTTTTGTTGTAATAAGAAAACAGGGAAGAACATAATTCTTCCCTGTCAAAATTTTAAGTTCTTAGAATTAGGTTAATGCGTGATGATTTTTCGACGCAGTGTACAAAGAGGTACACCCTTCCCTAAAAAGAAGTTAAAAACCACGGATAGCGTGTAAATACGCCGAAAGCCTGTTTGTGCAGTGTACAAAAAAGGTACATAAACAAACAGGCTTTCTAGTAGATACCAGTTAAACGTGGTTTTTACTTACTTATATTGAGCGAGGTGTTCTAACAACGCTCTCTTTTCATCCACATTAGCTTGAGCCTTATTCAAGAGCATATTGTAACGCTCCGGATTGGCTTTATTGACTACTTGGAAGCGGGTTTCGCTGGCCATAAATTCGGCAAGCGGTTTGCTCGGAGCTTTAGAATCCAGAGTGAGCGGAGCTTGACCTTCCCTCATATTATCCGGATTATAGCGATAGAGCGGCCAAGAACCGGTTTCAACCGCATTCTTTTGGTGACCCAAACCTTCTGCCATATTCAAGCCTTGGTTAATGCACGGACAATAAGCAATAATGATGGACGGACCGTTATAAGCCTCCGCCTCGTTCATTGCTTTGATTACCTGCATATCGTTGGCGCCCATAGCCACTTGTGCAACATAAACATTACCGTAAGACATGGCAATCATACCCAAATCTTTTTTCGGTAATTCTTTACCGGCAGTGGCAAATTTAGCGGATGCACCCATCGGAGTAGCCTTTGATTGTTGACCGCCGGTGTTGGAATATACGCCGGTATCAACCACCAAGATATTGACGTTGCGACCGCTGGCAATAGCGTGGTCAACGCCGCCGAAACCGATATCATAAGCCCAACCGTCGCCGCCGATAATCCATACGGATTTCTTAATCAGATAGTCGGCAACTTCGCTTAAATGCTTGGCTTCATCGCTATTGATGGCAGCCAATTTGGTACGCAAAGCGGCAACATTATCACGTTGAGCATCAATTTCCACATCGTTTGATTGCGGATTAGCCAAAATTTTATCGGCAATATCGCCCAATTTATCTTTCATTGCCTCAAGCAAAGATTTTGCGGTTTCAGTTTCGTGGTCGATAGAAATTCTCATACCCAAACCGAATTCGGCATTATCCTCAAACAAAGAATTGGCCCAAGCCGGTCCGTGACCTTTTTCATCCTTGCAATACGGAGTAGTCGGCAGGTTACCGGAATAAATTGAAGAACAACCGGTTGCATTGGCAATAACCATACGGTCGCCGAACAACTGTGTCAGCAATTTAATGTACGGAGTTTCGCCGCAGCCTGCGCAAGCACCGGAATATTCAAACAGCGGTTGAATGAGTTGAGTTGTCTTCGGCATATTCTTAACCACATCGGTACGTTTAACATACGGTAAAGTTTCAAAGAACTTCCAGTTAGCTTTTTCAACCTCAAGATGATTTTCAATGTGGTCCATATTGATGGCGTGCAATTCCGGATTTTCCTTATTCTTGGCCGGACAAGCGGTGACACATACGCCGCAACCGGTACAATCTTCCGGAGAAATTTGCAAAATAAATTGCTTACCGGCAAATTCCTTACCCTTATAATCAACATGTTTCAAAGTAGCCGGAGCGCCTGCAAATTGAGCATCGTCAGCCACTTTCATTCTGATTACGCCGTGCGGGCATACGATTGAGCATTTACCGCATTGAATACAAGTGTTCGGATCCCAAACCGGAACTTCGGTAGCGATACAACGCTTTTCAAACTGCGTGGTAGCGGTCGGCCAAGTGCCGTCAACAACTGTCTGCAATTCCGATGTTTTAATGCTGTCACCCTTGTCGGCAATCAATTTTGCGGTCAAACCCTGAACAAATTCAGGAGCGTTGGCCGGAACCGGTGCCAAACGATGGAAGGTGGAAGTAACGTGATCCGGATACTTAACTTCAAACATATGTTCGAGTGAAGCATCAACCGCGGCATAGTTCTTTTGAACAACCGCATCACCCTTCTTGGAATAAGTCTTTTTAATCGCGGCTTTAATTTGTGCAATAGCCTCATCTTTCGGCAAAATATTGGAAATTGCAAAGAAACAGGTCTGCATAACCGTGTTAATGCGTTGTCCCATACCGGTGGCACGCGCAACTTCCACTGCGTTAATTGTGTAGAACTTCAGGTGCTTAGCCAAGATTTGTTCTTGTACTTCAATCGGCAGCTGGTCCCAAACTTCTTCTGCTTTATACGGAGCATTCAATAAGAATGTGGCACCGTCTTTGGCAATATGCAGAATGTCAACTTTTTTCATAAATTGGAATTGGTGACAAGCCACAAAATCAGCCTGATTAATCAAATAAGCCGAGCGAATCGGATTATCCGAAAAACGCAAGTGAGATGTAGTCATAGAGCCGGATTTACGAGAGTCGTAAACAAAATAGCCCTGACCGTATTTACCGGCATCTTCGGCAATAATCTTAATTGAGTTTTTGTTGGCGCCGACCGTACCATCTGCACCTAAACCGAAGAATACGGCACGAACCACATCATTCGGCTCAACGTCAAACGACGCATCATAAGCCAGAGATTTATGAGTCAAATCATCTTCAATACCGACGGTAAAGCCGTTAATCGGCGCAGCCGCAACCGCATTGTCAAATACAGCCTTAGCCATAGCCGGTGTAAACTCTTTGGAAGACAAACCGTAGCGACCGCCGTAAATCTTTGGCAACGCGGCGATTTTGCCGTTGCTGTAAGCTTGCGACAAAGCGGTAACCACATCCAAATACAACGGTTCACCGAGGGAGCCTGCTTCTTTGGTTCTATCCAAAACCGAAACAACTTTTGCGGTTTTCGGCAGAGCTTTTAAGAAAGATTCTGTCGGGAACGGACGATATAAATGAACTTTCAAAACGCCGAGTTTGGCACCGTGTGCATTGAGGTATTCAATGGCTTCCTCCACTGTTTCGGCACCTGAGCCCATAACTACGACAACATTTTCGGCATCAGCCGCACCGGTATAGTCAACAACGTGATATTGACGGCCGGTAATCTTGGCAAACTTATCCATTTCTTCCTGAACAATGCCTTCAACTTTGGCATAATACGGATTTGCCGCTTCACGGCCTTGGAAAAATACATCCGGATTTTGGGCCGTACCGCGAACAACCGGATTTTCCGGGCGCAGTGCGTGTTCGGCATTGAACTTGTAGTTAACGCCGTCAAGCATAGCTTTCAAATCATCATCGGAAAGCAATTTAACTTTTTTGATTTCGTGCGAAGTGCGGAAACCGTCAAAGAAATGCATAAACGGAACGCGCGAACGCAAAGTAGAGGTTTGCGCAATAGCGGCCATATCGCCGGCTTCTTGCACCGAATTGGAACACAACATGGCAAAACCGGTCTGACGGCAACCCATAACATCGGAGTGATCGCCGTAAATCGATAAAGCATGATAAGCGAGCGAACGAGCCGCAACATGCATAACAAACGGCATCAATTCGCCGGCGATTTTATACATATTCGGAATCATTAACAGCAAACCTTGCGAAGCCGTAAAGGTGGTGGTTAAAGCACCGGCCTGTAACGAACCGTGGCAAGCACCGGCAGCACCGGCTTCGGATTGCATTTCCTGAATGGTAGGAGAAACTCCCCAAAGATTCTTTTGTTTGGCGGCAGACCACGCATCAGCCCACTCACCCATCGGAGACGACGGCGTAATCGGGTAAATCACGCAGACTTCATTCATACGATGTGCTACGGAAGCACAGGCTTCGTTGGCATCCATCATTTTCATTTTTACATCTGACATTTATATATCCTTATAAGTTAGTTTTAGATGAGTATAACGTATTGAAAATAAATACATTTTACTTTATTACTGCAGTAAACAAAAATGTTTATGGCGCTTTTATACCACACAATATTGAAAAATCAAGTTTTATTCGGCAGGGTGTGCAATATTTTGCAGATTAGTTTTAATGAGCCATTATACGGGCTTTTTCGCGTGCCCAATCACGTTCTTTAGATGTTTCGCGCTTATCATACAACTTTTTACCGGTACCGAGACCGATAAGCAGTTTAGCACGGCCGTGATTATCAAAATAAAGTTTCAACGCCACTAAAGTCGTGCCTTTGCGACTGAGCGAATTTATGATTTTTACGATTTCTTTATGTTGTAACAACAACTTGCGATTGCCGCGTTCGGCGTGGCTGGAATAGCCTTTGTATTCATAGGCGGCAATAAACATATTAGATATATACAACTCGCCGCCCTCGATAATCCCGTAAGCATCGCGAATATTGGCGTGTCCGAGCCGAAGCGATTTAACCTCCGTACCGGTCAGTACCAAGCCGGCGGTATAAGTATCGCCGATGAAATAATCAAACCGCGCCCGCGGATTTTCCGCTACGGTTCCATTTGAAATATAATCTGATTTTTTAACTTTCTTAGCCATTATTTTACGGCTTTAAGCTCGCCACTGGATTTTGTTTCCGGCTCTGCGGATTTAGCGGCCTTGGCGCGCGGAATACAACTGCCCTCGACATAAGCCCCCGGTTCCAACGCAATTTTGGTATAGCAGGCATTACCGATTACGCGGGCATTGTTGGCCACAAACAATTCTTCGGTATCAATGGTACCGTTAATCGTGCCGTAAACACTCAATGATTTAGCTTTGATATCGCCCAAAATATAACCGCGTGTGCCGATAATAACCTCGTTACACATAATATTGCCTTCGAGTTTGCCGTCAATATGAATGGTATCGCCGCCCCAAATATCGCCTTTGATTTTGGTATCATAGCTGATAATGCTCGGCACCGGCGTACTCGATTTACGGCTCATCCGTGCTATTTTTAAATAGATTAAACGTTTTAAACTGCGCATTTTCACACTCCCTATGATTCATTCATACTCATAATATTTACAAATGTCAACGGGTTCACATTATGTCCGTTGTATAAAACTTCATAATGCAAATGACAGCCGGTGGCGCGACCGGTACGTCCCACCTCACCTATGGCTTGATTATACTCTACGTCTGCCCCTTTTTTTACATACATTTTATTAAGGTGCGCATATCGGGTAACAAATCCGTTGCCGTGGTCGATTTCCACTAAATTACCGTATCCGCCGCCGTTATATTCGGCTTTGACCACTCTTCCCGCGGCCGGAGCCGAAATTCGACTGCCTTTGGCTGCGCTGAAATCAACACCTTTATGACGGGCAATTCGCTTTTCGAGCGGATCAGAACGATTGCCGAATTCCGAACTTAAACGATATCTGTATACCGGTTTACCGAGCGGAACCTTGCACATTGCGGTCTTATATCTGTCCAACATTTCTATGCGATCGAACGTCGACGACATTTTATCTTGCAATTCTTTGCTGATTTCCACATTTTTCAACGGAATATAAACTCCGCCCTTGCCGTTATTATTGTCGGCAAGCGGGTTAAAATATTGTTTTTGCTTACGCAGAGAATTATTAATTTCACTCAAAGATTTTTTGATGTTTTCAATTTCTTTGCCTGACATTTTTTCAATCTTATCCAGAATAGCAATCTCCGCTGTTTCCAAACCTTTAACCGTTCGTTGCAAACTTTCCAGTTTTTCGCTTAAGTTGCCGATTTTCATTTTCAGGACATCATTTTCTTTTGATACAATATCTTTTTGAATCAGGGCTTCTTTTTTAGTGATTTTATCTTCGACTTTATCGGCATCTATCCAGTATTCGGTTCTCGTAATCTGTTTGATTTTATCTTCCACTTCCGAAGCTTTTTCTTTATATTCTTTTATCTCGTTCAACCCGTTTCCGGCCTCCTCGACCGCCGCCACGACATCTTTGAGATTGTTTTGCAAAGCCGAAACATCTGACATCAAATCAATATACGCATCACGGGTTTTACCGAGTTCACGTTCTTTTTTATTAATCACGTGTGCCGAATGATGATAGGCATAATAATTGTAGCCGGACCAGCAAAAGATTGCTGCCGTCAGCATCAAAAACCACACTTGTAACCGATGCGAAATATTAAACCCTTTTGCCCTGCCGCCGCTACGGAAAATAATTTCCTTATCTGCCAAAAACGGCTTTTTCTCGGTATATTGCACCGGTTGTTTTTTGAATTTATACTTGTTTTTTCTCAAAAACTTTGTCCTTTTTGCGAATAATTCTGCCCCCTGTATATAGCAAGACTTTGCAAAAATAAAGTCTTTTTTCAAGGTTATACCAAACAATATACATACTTAATTATCAATTTTAAGCTGATAACCTGTTATTTTATATAGACTTTTTATTTTAGTTGCTTATCTTAATCCCCAGGGAGAGGTAACAATGAATATGAAATTTGATCCGAAAAAAATCACGTTAAAACACATCACATACATTATTTTGGCCGCATTGGTTATTTATGCGGGACAAAAGATTATCGGCGGAAAGAAGGCCGTTGCGGACTATAAGACTCAGCCGCTTACTCTCGGCAATATTGTGGAAAGCGTCACCGCATCAGGTACCATTAAGCCGCTTTCCACCGTTTCCATCGGCACTCAGGCTTCGGGGCGTATTGCCGAAATATATGTCGATTACAATTCCGAAGTTAAACAAGGACAACTTTTGGCGCTGATTGATCAGGATAATGCCAAAGCCAATGTAGCACAACGCGAAGCAGCACTGGAAATTGCCAAAGCACAGGTTGAGGTTGAAGAAAATAATATCAAATATTTCAAAAAGGTTTTAGATAGAATTTCCAAATTAAATGCCTCTAAATATTCCACCGAAAAGGAACTTGAGGCGGCCGAACGCGATTATGACAATGCCACGGCTCAACTGGTGTTGGAAAAAGCACAGGTAAAACAAGCCGAAGCTTCTCTCAATTCGGCACTGACCGAGTTATCTTATACCGAAATCAAATCGCCGGTGAACGGTATTGTAATATCTAAAGCGGTTGAAGTCGGACAAACCGTTGCTGCCAGCTTTTCCACTCCGGAACTGTTTTCGGTGGCAGAAGATTTAACCAAAATGCAAATTGAAGCCTCGGTGGTGGAAGCTGATATTGCTAAAGTAAAAGAAGGCCAAATCGTACGTTTCAGTGTTGACAGTTATGCCGATGAATATTTCTACGGCAAAGTCGTACAAGTGCGCAACGAAGCGGTTACCACCTCAAATGTTGTTTCTTATACCGTAGTCATCGAAATCAATAATGCCGATATGAAATTAAAACCGGGGATGACTGCCAACGTCGAAATTATTACCGCCGATATCAAAGACGCGTTGCTCGTACCGAATCAGGCTTTGCGCTTTTATATGGAAGACGGCGATAATGCCAAACGCTATCAAGACCGCGGTATTTGGGTTATTCGTGACGGCAAACCGCAACGTATCAGCATAAAACTCGGTGTCAGCGACGATGCCAACACCCAAATTATTACCGATGAAATCAAAGACGGCGATATTGTCATTATCTCCAGAGCCGGAGGTTTTGACAAAGCTCAAAGCCAGATGAGAATGAGGATGCCGCGTTAATGAAACCGTTAATTCAGCTGAAAAATATCCGCAAAAGCTATCCGCTTGATGGCTTTGATTTGGAAATTCTCAAAGGTATTGATTTAGAAATCAATGCCGGCGAATTTGTGGCGATTATGGGACCGTCCGGCTCGGGTAAATCAACGCTGATGAATATTCTCGGATGCCTTGATACCCCTACTTCCGGCAGCTATTTATTGGAAGGGCAAAATGTCGAAAATTTAACCCCCGATGAATTAGCTACCATTCGCAACCGTAAAATCGGTTTCGTATTTCAAGGTTTTAATCTGTTATCCCGCACTTCAGCGATTGAAAATGTCGAATTGCCGATGGTATATGCCGGTATCAATGATGCCCAACGATTAGAAAAAGCCAAGGCGGCATTAACCAAAGTCGGTTTGGCCGAGCGAATGTATCATCAGCCGAATCAACTTTCCGGCGGTCAACAGCAACGTGTAGCGATTGCCCGTGCCGTTGTCAATGATGCGCCGATTATTTTTGCCGATGAGCCTACAGGTAATCTTGATACCAAAATGAGTGTCGAAATTATGCAACTTTTTTCCGACCTCAATACCGAATTGAAACGCACTATCATTTTGGTAACGCACGAAGAAGACATTGCTCTTTATGCCAAACGCATCATCAAAATCGTCGACGGCGAAATCCATTCCGATATCATTAATAAAACAAGGAAAAGCAAATGATTGAGCTTAAAACCATATTTAAAATTGCCGTCAGAGCGATTGAAGCCAACAAAATGCGTTCGGTTTTGACCAGTCTCGGTATTATCATCGGCGTAGCGGCGGTGATTATTTTGCTTTCCATCGGCAACGGTACCCAACAATCCATTCAAAACGAAATGCGCAGTATGGGTACCAATCTGATTATGATTCGTTCGGGAGCATCTACTTCCGGTGGTGCCAGAATGGGACGCGGCTCACAACCAACCTTAAAAAACGGCGATGCCGACGCCATTCAAGAGAAAGTCAATACCATAAATTTGGCCGTACCGGTAGTTAATGACAGCGGACAGCTTGTATATGGCAGTACCAACTGGTCTACAAGCATTGTTGGTACCGATAATCGTTATTTTGAAATCAAAGAATGGGATTTGGCTTACGGCCGTTTTTTCAGTGAAAATGACATTCGTGCCGCCAATAAGGTTGTGATTTTAGGGCAAACCGTTGCCACCGAATTGTTCGGTGATGTTGACCCTTTAGGTAAAACCGTGCGTGTTAAAGGCTTGCCGTTTGTAGTTATTGGTACTTTAACCGCCCGCGGCCAAAGCGGTCCCGGACAAGATCAGGATGATATGGTTTATATTCCGCTCTCAACGGCACAGAAAAAAGTTTCCGGCACCCAGTTTCCGGATATGGTAAATCAGCTGATGTTACAAGCCAGAACTGCCGAAGATACCTACACTTCACAGGAAGAAATCAAAGCATTGTTACGCCAGCGCCATAATCTCGGCATAAACAAAGATGACGACTTTACGATTATGAATTTTACGCAATTTATGGAAATGATGCAGAATTCCTCCCAGACCATGACGATTTTCCTCGGCTTTATTGCCTCAATCTCGCTAATTGTCGGCGGTATCGGTATTATGAATATTATGTTGGTATCGGTTACCGAACGTACGCGTGAAATCGGTATTCGTATGGCTATCGGTGCCAAAAGTTGGGATATCCGGTTGCAATTTTTAATGGAAGCGTTGATTTTATCGCTTATCGGCGGTTTAATCGGTGTTTTATGCGGAATTGCCGGTGTGATTATATTGCCGAAAATCACTTCGATAACAGCGGTACTGTCAACATTTTATGTTCTGTTACCGTTTGGATTTTCCGGAATTGTCGGACTTATTTTCGGTTTCTTTCCGGCATACAAAGCCTCGCTCTTAAACCCGATAAACGCCCTCCGCTACGAATAACGTTTATTTTCCTTGAGGCTTAGTCCACGGTTTACCGTTCAATAAAAAGTCGGGAAGTTTTTCCAAAGAAGACGCACCGGCCGCTTTAGCATGACCGCCGCCGCCGAATTCGGCCGCTATTTTGGAAACATCCACATCGTTTTTATAAGTGTAAAAAGTCAAATTCCAGCGATTTTTCTTGTTCATAAAGAAGTTGACCATAAAATCAAAATCGCGATTATTTTCCAATGAATCAAAAAATTCCGATTGTCCCTGCGCCATATTCGAACAAATGCATCTCAAGCCCTTATATTCGCTTTCAAAACCCATACCACGCACCAGACGATAGTTACGATGGCGCACCCACGAAAGAATGGCGTTCCCCTTCTCCACCATTTCTTTGATATTAACTTCGTTATTAATCAGCTGAGTCCAGATTTTATCAGTCGGACGATTAACTCCGAAAGTTTGTACCGCATATTCAAACGGACGCACGCGCCGGTCGCGCAAATCATAAATATCATTCAAGCCGAGCAAACGCAAACCCTCCGGTAATTCCTTATCCGGATAAAAATATTGCCAAGTCAACACCAATGCCGCCGTTCCGATTTCGCGTTTACCTTTAATCGGCTCATATTCTCCGCTTTTTATCAGTTCTTCATATTCATTGATAACCGAAACGTGATGGTCAATCCAAGTGAGGTCGATTTTTTTATTCAGCTCAAGCATATATTTTACCGGCAGGGCAATATCGCAAATCACTATTTTATCGTGTTTTTCTATTTCCTCATACGGAATTTCCATATCATGATTAAGCCCCATCAATTCCGTTTCCGGAAATTTAGACTTCACGATTGCGGCGGAACCTTTTCCGTCGTGGTCTGCAATATGATATATACAAAGCATATTTTTCTCCTCACAGTTCAATGGTTAATCCGTCATACGCCGGTTGCATAAACGGCAAGCATTGCCGCATAACCGCATCATAATCGCAATCAGGCCCCAAATGCGTAAAATATACCGCTTTCGGCCGTATCTGACGAATATAATCAAAATCGATTTCAATACCCGCATGATACAAAGTGGGTTCAATAGTCGTCAAGGGCATAATCAAAACATTAACATCAATTTTTTGCAAATAAGCCAAAGTTTGCGGTGGAATAATCTTATAATCAGGTATCAATACAACCCTGCCCCGATTAAAAGAATAGCCCGTAGTCGGCACCGGATGTCCGGCAAATTCCAGCGGCATCACTTCGATATTGCCGATTTTGAAGGCTTTACCGTATTCGATGGTATTGGATATAAGTTGCGGGCGCGCCGTTCTTTCCTCAGATGGAATATCCGTAAACACATATCCTAAACGTTTCCGCAATTCATCAATATGCTCAACCATAGCATATATATTCAACCCTTTATGCGTACTATAACTGAAAGCGCGTAAATCATCAATTCCCATAATATGGTCGGCATGCGCATGTGTATACAATACTCCGTCAACTTTTTGGATGTTATTGTTTAGCATTTGATTGCGAAAATCGGCGGAAGTATCAATAACAACGCCGGTATTGTCAATTTCGATATATACTCCGGCTCGCCCGCGACGGTTCTTCGGATTCTGCGGATTGCATCCGCACCATCCGTCGGAAATCGTCGGTACTCCGGGTGCCGCCCCGCTACCTAATATAATTACCCTATCCGTCATTTTTCACCTTATCAAACAAAGTCAGAAAATTATCGGTGGTTATTACCGCAATTTCCTCTATACTTTTATTTTTTATCTCTGCCAAAACCTGTGCGGTATTCACCACATAAGCCGGTTCGTTGCGTTTACCGCGATGCGGCGTCGGTGCCAAAAACGGCGCATCGGTCTCTACCAACAACCGTTCATCCGGCACAACGGCAAATATTCGCCGTAATTCTTCGCTCTTTTTGAAAGTAATGATTCCCGATGCCGATATGTAAAAGCCTAAATCCAGAGCTGTCCGACATAATCTCTCGGAAGATGAGAAACAATGCAATTCCCCTCTAAACGGCTGTTTTTTATAATTCTCCGTCAGCATTTTTATCATCTCGTCATCGGCATCGCGACTATGCACAATCAGTGGCAATCCGCTTTGTTGCGCTGCCTCAATATGGCTTTGAAACACCTTAAGCTGTTGTGCTTTTATGTCGGCATTATAATAAAAATCCAAACCGCACTCGCCCACACCAACCACATACGGCGATTGTAACTGCTCCAAAATCATTTCAACCTTGAAGTCATCGTATTTATCAGCCAACTCCGGATGTAATCCCGCAGTGGTATATATATTTCTATGCTTACGGCAGAATTCAATAATTTCCGGTGTTTTGGCCACATCGTCGCTTACATCGAGAATATATTTAACCTTCATTTCGCGTGCCCGTAAAACAGTTTCTTCGCGGTCGCCGGCAAAATCTTCGGAATTTATATGACAATGGCTGTCCGTAAACATTTTATAACACCTTGCATATCTCGGTTAACAACGTTATCAGCATAAAACGCTTATCCATATTTACGCCTGCACAATCACTAAATCCCTGTTGTGTTTTTTGCCAACATTGATAAAGCGCCTCTATATCTTTACACTCATTGACGTGTTCTTTTAAAAATCGCAAAATCAAGCCCTGCAACACATTGAATTTTTCGGTGTCTTTGGCAACTTCCGCCGTAAAATCAAGCATTTTACTCATGGAATATCTGTTGCCGGCACACAAAATTGCACACATTTCTTCGTAAATACTTACCGCATCGACATCGGCATATAAAATTGCCTTACCGATACTGCCGTCGCTCATTTCCGTCAGTTTCTGTACCATAGCCGAACTTAACTCCGGACGATAGCGTCTGAGCAGACTGGCGACTGTGGTGTTATCCAATGTGTGTATCGGCAGACGAGCACAACGCGAGCGTATAGTCGGCAACAAACTTCCTGTATTGTGGCTGATAAGCAATAAAATTGTGCGTGCCGGCGGTTCTTCCAATATTTTGAGTAGTGCATTTGCCGCATTCTTATTCATATCATCGGCGCTGTCTATAATAACCACGCGCCAACCGTCATTAAATGAGGTTTTAGCCAGAAACTCATTAACTTTACGCACGTCGTCCACTCTGATGAAAGCCGAGCGTTTATATGTTGCCAATTCGGCCTCATCCGGCGCCTCTCCGTGCTTAATGGCGCTGATAATCTTCTTTTTATCGGTCTCGGTAAAATCGCGCTCAATCACCATTAAATCCGGATGCGAACCATTGGCAACCTGTTGAAAAATCGTCGAATTTTCCGATATATTAAGTGAAGTATATTCTTGCTTTTTTTTATCATCGGCCGCCAGCAAAAAACGAGCAATTTTATACGCCAAAGTTGCCTTACCCACGCCTTGTGGCGCGTTTAAGATAAAAGCGTGGTGCAGAGTATCGGTTTTATAGGCACGCAAAAAAAGTTCCTGAGCCTCATCCTGTCCCAGTAAAAAGTTATTGTTACGCGGTGTTATATACTGTTCTTCTTCCGCCATCAAACACCTAATCTTTCCTCAACAATCCGCAAAATTTGTCGGTGTACCGTTTCAATATCGGCATCGGCATTAATGACGACACATCGTTCCGGCTCTCGCGCGGCAATTTCTAAAAAACCGCGCCGTAAATTTTGATGAAACTCCATCTGTCTACTCTCAAAACGCAGTTCTTTAACTTCCATGGTTTCGGCCTTGGCAAACGAACGCCGCATTCCCACTTCGGGCTCAATATCCAAAATAATTGTCAAATCCGGCTTAAAATCTCCGGCTACAATTTTATATAAACCGTTGAGTACGGAAATATCCACCCGTTTATCGTAACCGTAATATTGATACGCTTCGGTAGAATCCGCATAACGGTCGGAAATTACCCATTTATCCGCTTTAAGTGCCGGCCACACCACCTTATTTAAGTGATTACGCCGATCGGCATAATACAACAGACATTCACTTATGGCATCGAATTTATCTTTATCACCGGTTACCAAAAGCTGTCGCAAGACCTGCCCTTCGGGCGTTCCCCCCGGTTCTTTGGTCAACACCGGCATAATCCCTTTGCTTTGTAAATATTCGGCTAAAAGCTTTACTTGCGTTGATTTACCGCAACCGTCTCCGCCTTCAAACGTAATGAAACGTCCGCTCATTACTTGGCTCCGAACAAAAAGTATTTAACATTGGTCCAAAATCTGCCCCAAAGCCCGACTTTTTGCACATCTGCGGCCGCAACCAACGGTACTTCCAACGCACTTTGCCCTTCGGCTTCAATTTTCAAAATGCCGATTTTATCGCCGGCACTGATTGGTGCTTTAATCGGCTCATCAAATTCGGCCGAGGCCTTCATATTGTCTTTTTGACTGGCATGAACGGTTTTAATCACATCGTCTTCAACCGTTAAATCAACTGTTTTATCTTTGCCGTACCAAACTTTGGCCGTTGCCACGCTTTGTCCTTTTTCAAACAGTTTAAGGTTGGTAAATTCACGGAAGCCCCAACTCATCAAACGCTCGCTTTCTTCCGAACGCTCTTTATTGCTGTTCATACCACTCATAACTTCAATCAAACGTCTGTCTTCCTTGGTTGCCGAAGCCGCCAGACAAAATCCGGCTTCTTCCGTATGTCCGGTTTTTAAGCCGTCGGCACCGCTCATGGTATATAACAGCGGATTGCGATTGCCCTGTTTGATATTGTTGTAAACAAACTCTTTTTCTTTGAAATAATGGTATAAATCCGGAAATTCTTTAATTATATGGCGCGATAATATTGCCAAATCCTCAACCGACATTCTCTGATCCGGATGCGGCAAACCGGTGGAATTGGCAAAACTGCTGTTCTTTAAGCCGATTTCCGTCGCGGTTTTATTCATCAATGCCGCAAAATCTTCCTCCGAGCCGGAAATATTTTCCGCCACCACAATACAAGCATCGTTACCCGATTGTATAACAATGCCTTTGATGATGTTTTCAACGCTGACGTTATCGCCGATGGATAAAAACATGGTAGAACCGCCAGTAGCCGCTCCGCCTTTGCGCCATGCGTTTTCACTCACGGAAAACGTATCGTCCAGTTTGATACTGCCGTCTTTGATTTTGCTCATCAAAATATAAACCGTCATCAATTTACTCATAGAAGCAGGCGGTACCGGCTCCTCAATATTTTTTTCAAACAGATATTCGCCGGTATCATAATCCATCAAAATCGCATTACGCGCCGCCGTTTCAAAAGCATTTGCCTCAAATCCGCACAGCAAAGCCGCTGTCAAAATTCCCAAACCATATTTATTTACTTTCATAATCTCTCCTATTTTTGTTCTATAACCGTGTCTTTAAAACCATAATATTTAATTTTTGCTTGCGCCACTTGAGCTTCTTCCCGTCGGCTGTACGGTCCCATTGATACGCGATAGTATTTAGCACCGTCTTTAGTGTATGGCACAATGTGTCCGCTACCGTATTCTTTCAAGCGTACGAGTTGTTGATGTGCCAACGCATAGTTGCTGAACGCGCCGGTATGAATATAATAATACCCTTTAAGATATTGGTATGTATTGGAGGTTGAAGCCTTGGTGTTTTCCTTTTTCGGATTAGCCGCCGCCGTACCGTAAATTCCCTTATTTTCTGCGGTTTTAACTTCTGCCGGATTAATTATACCGATAGAGCCGGATTTAGTCTCGCCGTCAGCTGAAGCGGCACTGCCGTACACTACGGGTTCTGCCGTTTCTCCGGTAGGCTTATATGTTCCGGTTGCTACTTTTTTACCACCGGATTCGGCATATATTGCCGCCTCATCGGCTTTTTGTACTTCGGCCGAAATTTTACGCCGTTCTTCCGACGACTCATACAACGAATGAGCCGGCTCCTGCACGATATCCGGAGCGGCGGTACTCACTTTACCGGTCAACATAGCCTCTTTAAGCTCTTTACTTTCTTTGGCCATAATTTCCACCCGTACTCTGGTTGTGCCATGCCCCATATATCCGAGCAGTTGCGCTCCGCGTTTGGATAAATCGATAATCCGGTCTTTAACATATGGTCCGCGGTCGTTTACCCGCAAAACCACTGAACGTCCGTTCTGCAAATTGGTCACTTTTACGATACTCGGTAACGGCAATGTCCGATGCGCCGCCGTCAGCGTATTCATATTATAACGCTCGCCATTGGCGGTCTTCTTGCCGTTAAAATCCTCGCCGTACCACGAAGCCATGCCTTCTTCTTTGTAATTATAATCTTCTTTCGGATAATACCAACGACCGGCTACTTTATACGGATTACCCACCTTATAAATCCCGCCGTAGTCTTTGATTATGCGCGCTTGAGCTTCCGGCGACATCCCCGAAAGTTCCGGAGTTCCGGTAGTACATGAACTCAACAGCGACATAATACCGCAAAGCAATAAAATATGTTTCAATAAATGTTTCGTATTCATCTCATATCCAACAATCAAATTTCATTCAGCCCCGACGGGCTTAATTTTCTTCAAACATAATTATTGTTTATTTATTCCGCACTTTTTTGCTCGGAACCGGAACCTTAAAACCATGACCGGCATCATAATTTTGAATTTTGTTCAAAAGACGATAATCCGGATATCCGTCTTCCGGCAAACGGGCTTTATGCTGCAAAAATTTTACACATTCGCGGGTTTGTGGCCCCAAACGTCCGTCTTCTTTAATTTTTTTGGAAGATACTTTGTTATAGAACTTCTGAATTTGCAGAATTTCATCACTGTTCATGGTATATTGTTGCTCGGCCGTCAACGGTGTCCATTTTTTATTGCTGTCGGCAATATAATCAGCCAACGTCACAACCGCAATTGCATAATTATCGGAACGATTCCATATCATCACCCGATTAAAGTTGGAAAATACCATATAAGCCGGACCTTTGCGCCCGTCAGGCAAAATTATTGCCCCTTTCATATCGTCATCATAAGGCAACTTGTCGCCGGCATAAGTGGTAACCCCCAATTTTTTCCATTCGCTGATTTTCTTGGTATTTTTGCGTCCGGTATTTTTCAAATCGAAATCCCACGGCAACTGAATCCGCATTCCCCACGGCTCATCGTGCTTCCACCCAAGTTTGGTCAGATAGTTCTCGGCTGAAGCCATAGCATCAGGGAAAGAGTTCCAAATATCAGGCACTTTATCGCCGTCATAGTCAACCGCATAATTGTTATAGGTTGAAGGCATAAACTGGAAATGCCCCATTGCACCGGCCCACGAACCCAGCATTTTATCTTCGCTTAAATTGGTTTTATCCATTATTTTCAACACATTATACAATTCTGATTTAAAAAATTCGGAACGGCGATTTTTATAACTCAAATTGGTCAAACTATCAATAAGATTATGCTTGCCTTTGTTTTGCCCGAAATTGGTTTCAACCCCCCAAAACGCCACGATATAATTGAGCGGAACATTATATTCTTCCTCCATTTTGGCGTATTTTTTCTTGATGTCTTTATAGTGTTTGCGCCCCTGTTCAACCCGTTGTTTATTGACCAAGCGATTAACATAAGTACAGGTTGTCAACACAAATTCGGCCTGTTTTTTATCCTGCTTAACCACATCCGGCGCTTTATGGTAATAATTTTTACCCTTATAGGCTTTATCCAGAGTTTTCTGTGAAATTCCTTTTGCCAACATTTCCCGTTGTAAATTTTGTATGTATGTATTCCATTCTTCCGGAGGTTGCGTTGTATCTTGCGGTGTCGCCGCACAAGCCGGTGTACTTATAATTGCGCAAAACAAAACAAAAACGTAAAATATGTGGTAAAAAGTTTTTCTCATAAGCTCCTCTTTATTTCTAAACGATCATTTTAAGGCAAATAAATTTTAAAGCTATTAAAACCACATAATTATCCCCTGTTATATTGCACACAGGGGATAAAATTTTTGTTTTATGAAAACCGATTATAAATTATTTTGCAATGTGTCGGCCATAATTTTATTGGCAAGCGAATCTTTAAACATACTTGATGAACCATCAACCGTGTCTTTTTCGGCACTGTCGGTTGATAAGATATTCTCTTTAACCGATTTTGCCGTCTTCTTTTCCGGTATAGTTTTTTTGATGGTTTTAGTTTTTGGTAATATAAGCTTGGCCGCATGTTTACCAATATGTTTATTCAGATTTTCATTACCGACAACCACTACATTATATCCGTCCAAAAACAGCCCGCAAGCACCATCTTTTGCCAAAATTGCATTATTAGCATCAACCTGCACATAACATTCTTCGGTATTGTCATTCAGATACGCACGCCGCGTTTTAAGCAACGATACATCTTCTTCATATTTGCTTCCGACAACACCGCGCGTTGTCACCCATCTGTCTTTCAAGCGATTACCCTCGCCGTCATATATCGGAATATCCACTTGTGAAAGCGTAACTTTAGCACCGTAATAATCCTTTGTTTCCACCGGAGTCGGATCCAATAAACCTTCTCGTGCGCCGTCTTCATAATTACCTTTATATGTCTTGCCGCAACCGGTCGGCAACATCATCATTGTCGCAAACATTACCGAGCCGAACGCTTGTTTAAAATGTTTTTCCTTAAATGTCATTTTTAACCTCTTTTCCATATTGTCTAAAATATAACACCCTCTCCCGATTTTGTCAATATTATTTTCAAAAATATTGTATAAGCCCGTAAAAATAATTGCATCATAATTTATAACGGTTAATATACAAGGTCATAAAAAGGATGGATAATATGCTTAATATTCTATGGACTTCGTTTTTCTTAATCAGTTTTATTGCCGCCGCCGTGCAGAGTTTTTGGTTTGGCAACAGCGGTATTTGGAGTGAAATCAGTAATCAGCTTTTTGCCGCCGCTACCAATGCTTTTCAACTTTCGCTTAATCTGACCGGTATGCTTTGTTTATGGTTAGGATTGTTGAAAATCGCCGAAAAATCAGGTTTAACCGAGTTGTTAGCTAAGGCTTTGCGCCCGCTGTTTAAGGTAATTATGCCGGAGGTACCGACCGACAGTCCGGCCATCGGCTCTATTGTGATGAATATGGCCGCCAACATTTTAGGACTGGATAATGCGGCAACGCCGATGGGATTGAAGGCTATGGAACAGTTGCAAACACACAATAAAAAGAAAGATACAGCTTCAAACGCCGAAATTATGTTTATTGTGATTAATGCCTCGGCAATTACGGTTTTGCCGATTTCCATTTTAATGTATCGGCATTTGCAAGGCTCTGTCAATCCGAGTGCGGTATTTGTACCGATTCTGTTGGCAACCTCCTGTTCTACCGTTGCCGGATTTTTGGCGGTCGCCTTTACGCAAAAGCTCAAAATTTTCAACCGCACCGTATTGGCTTATTTAGTCGGGCTGATGGCGCTTGTCGGCGGCATGTGTGCTTATTTTTATCATTTGTCGCCCGAAGCTCGATTGCAATATTCGGAAACTTGCGGTAATGCTTTAATTTTATTCTTTATCTTCTTGTTTTTGCTTGTGGGTTTTATAAAAAAACTCAATCTTTATGAAACTTTTATTGAAGGTGCCAAAGAAGGTTTCCAAATTGCCGTGCAAATTATCCCGTATCTGGTGGCAATGCTGACGGCAATTGCCGTTTTACGCTACTCCGGCGTATTGGACGGCATTGTTTGGTGTTTTAGCCAATTATTTGAATTTATCGGGGTTGATACCGGCTTTATTCCGGCTTTACCGACCGCATTGATGAAACCTCTTTCCGGTAACGGTGCTCGTGCCATGATGCTTGAAACTATGCAAAATTACGGCGCCGACAGTTTTCCGGCATTTGTGTCATCGGTAATGCAGGGTTCGACCGAAACCACATTATATGTAATTGCCCTTTATTTCGGTGCGGTAAAAATCGCCAAAACCCGCCATGCCGTACCGTGCGCTTTGTTTGCCGACTTTGTGGGAATTACGGCGGCGATTGTCTTTTCGTATTTGTTTTATGAGGGATAAACCATGAAAGTTTTGGTGCAAAAAGTATTATCGGCTTCGGTCACGGTGGAAAATAAGATTGTGTCGCAAATCGGCGACGGTTTTCTGCTGCTCGTCGGGATAGAAAAAGGTGATACGGCAGATAAAGCTGATTATTTAGCTAAAAAAATAGTAAATTTTCGTATTTTCAACGATGAAAATGATAAAATGAATTTATCACTTCAAGATGTCGGCGGCGAAATTTTAGCAGTATCGCAATTTACGTTGGCGGCGGATTTGAGCCGCGGCAACCGTCCGGGATTTGACTCGGCGGCCGCACCGCAAGAAGCCGAACCGTTGTATGAGTACTTTGTGCAAAAACTGCGTGAATATAATATTCCCGTACAAACCGGTATTTTTCAGGCCTATATGCAAGTTGCTCTCATCAACGACGGCCCCTGCACATTTATTTTACAAAAATAATCTAAAATTTTCTTGACAATTTATACAAAAAAAGCGTAAACTGGTAACAGTTTATCAATTATTATTTCAAAAAAATTATTTGCTTATGATTCTAAATTACATTACCTGTTCGGGAACCAATGAGTTTACGGACATTGAGGACTTGGTGTCTATGATGAGAGACTTTCCGCTCGGTGAAATCGGAGTTCAGGTTTCTGAAAAACAATCGCCGGCCGGAGGTGCACGAATCGAGTGGATAAAGGAGTTGACTTCTTATCTGCGCGACCATCACATCTCCATCAATGCTGCACTCCACATCAACCGCAAGTGGGCGGAAGCACTCTGTCGCGGTGTCGTGATGCCGGAATTGCAAGAGCTTATCGACCTGCAAGATGTTGACGGGCTGCCGCTTTTCAAGCGTTTACAGCTTAACTTCAAGCTGGGCCGTGATGATGTGAATGATGATTGCAACGAAACTCTGATTAAGTTGCAGCACCAAATCAAGCGCCGATTTATACTCTCTTGCAACGAGAGCAATGAGGCTTTGATTCATCAGCTTTATCTTGAAGGATTGCGTTTTGACTGCCTGTACGATTCATCATTCGGCGCCGGAATTGCACCCTCTTCTCGAAAGGCTCCTCTCTTTGCCGATATTCTGCAAGGGTACGCCGGTGGAATTACCCCCGAAACTGCCCCTTCGGAATTAAGCAGGATAGCTTATGCCGTAGACCATGCACCTTCTGTGGGTAATGTTTACATTGACGCCCAGAAAGGCTTGGAAGACGAAAACTCGCACTTATCCCTTTATAAGTGCTACAGTTATCTCTCCAATGCAACCTATTGGTATAAGCGGTATCGCTATGTAAAAGGCTGTTAGTTGAACCAAAAAAACATCAAAAAAATGGAATTTTTACAAAGATGTGAGTTTCTCTGCTACTTGTTCTTGGCTGTTTCGACTATTTGCTTTTTAGTCGTGTCATTTTCCAGCTGGTACGGAAGCGAACGTCCGCGCCGTTTCTGGCTTGCACGTCTGACTTACAAGGAAGACAAAGAAATGCAAAGTTTTGTCCGCGTTGCGTGGTTGTTGGCATTAATCTTTGGTCTGATCAGCTCGTTCTGCCTGATGCTGTGTATGAATCTTGAAGGTTTCTGGCTCGGTTTGGCACAAACGCTCTACGGATTTGTCGTCGCATGGCTCCTTGCAAAAGTCATTTTGGCGGCAGTTATTGTGTTTCAATACGTCGGTTATACCTTTATCCGACTTAAAAATTGGATATTGCACGACAAACCATTGTTTCCGAAATACGAAAAGATATCAGCACGTCACTAAAGATAAAACCGTCGGTTTAATTACCGGCGGTTTTGCTTTTTATGCGGTATAATTATATTGCAATCGACCATAAACCGTGCAAATTACAATATTCATAGACCTTCAGCAGTTTATCGCCGTCGGCCACATAAAAATCCGCGGCAGGCTTTTCTTCCGGTTGTAAATATTTAATCTGTACGCCGTTTTGAGTTTCCAACGCAATCCATTGAATAAAGTGCGCCGCAATCATCGGATGGTCAACACTGCCGATGTTGACGTGAATTTTGTTCCCCTCGCGGCTCCAAACCGGCACATGTTTTTCTGTCGCGGCATCGACGGTATTTTCGGTTAAACACTCCATTTCTTCGCCGCAACAAATCATCGGCACACCGGATTTATGCATCATCATAACCAGATTGCCACAGTGTTTACATTTATAAAATTCCATTAATTTTCTCCTTCCGACTGTTGTTTATTATTTTTAGCGCAATAATCGTTTTGCTGCAGATAATACATCAAAGCAATATCGGCATCGCGCACCTCTTTCGGCCGCTCATCAAGCGGTATATCGTCCTCATTGTGCTTGGCTACGATATCTTTAAAATACGGCAACAATTCATCGACGGTTTCTTGCGGCAAACGACAGGTATAACCGTAATCTTCCGTCACATCCTCAAAATCGAGCCGTAATTTATTTTGCAAATAAATAAAGCAGATATTGTCATTATATTCTGCATTCAAACCGCGTGTAACCGATGCATCCGGCAGTCTTTCGTCTTCTTCAAGCCCGAAATATTCTTCTTTGCGTGAGCAACTGTCCAGTGCATAAATTAATCCGTCATACACATACTTCGGTAAATATTTATAATGCGCCACATCCTTGTTTTTTACCAAAATTTCCAAATCATCAAACCCGTGAATATTATTAAGCAAGGTCTTCGGTACATTAAGTTCATAATTACCGTATTTCAAACGACAGTTTTTATCGCGCTCTCCGATAATTTTCAGTTCCATTCTTTCGCGTACTGCTCTATCCGGACGACAGGCAATAAGCGCTTCCATAAATTCCGGCTCAAATACTTCAACTTTAACTTCCGGTTCCTGTTCATTTACGTTCAATGTCGGCTGTTGCAATTCATCAGATTGTTGACTTTCACTCGGTGACACGATTATGTTACCCGCAGGAGTATCGTTGGTATTTTGTAATTTATTGATTTTCGGCATTTCTTCGGTATCAACATTCTGCATCTGCTCGATTGTACTTTCGTCTGCTTCATTATTGACCTCGGGGCTTGCAACCACCGCCAAACTTTTAACATCTGCCGGATCATCACCCAACATTTTCTGCGGTATTTGCGCTTGTGCCGAAAATGCAATCACTCCCGCACAAAACAACAACCATATTACTGTTTTACCGTACATTTGCCGCATTTTATCCTCCTTAAGATGTTTTATCTCAAGCGACAGTATAATAAATATATCATAAAAATAAAACATTTTTATTATTTTATACATAAAAAGAAAGGAGCCGTCATAAATAAACGCTCCTTCCTTCCGCCTTGTTGCGAGTGTTTCAACGGCAAAAAATAATACGCAAACATTGAACAATCCGACAACACAGGCCTGACACGCAGCATATCCGGTAAAATAATTATTGTAATTATTTAATCTGTTACGATGCTTATGTGCCGATTCTCCCCGATTGTTTAGAGTTTAATTGCTTAAAAACATCACAATCCGTCAAGAACAGCATAGATATATAGCAACAACCGGCGTTTTCAATCATTCCCCGACCAAAGAACATATTTTGCTTGCAAGATTGTGGCGGATATGGTATATTTCGGTCTGCAGAAAGGAAAGAAATGTCGGTTGCTTATAAGGAAACAATCAAAAAAGAAGGTTGGGGTCATAAAGAAGTTGTCCGTCGTTATGATAACGGCGACATTGAGGAGCTTTCGACCGAATACGACCAACGCCGCCAATGCGATAAAATACTCCATCGCACCGTTAAACATTCCGACGGCTCCACGGAAAGCTATAATCAATGGAATCAACTGGAACATCGGACTTTGAGTGACGGCACCACACTCAATTATAATAATGGTATTTTACATACCAAATGTTTATCCGACGGCACAAGAGAAGAATATTTCGACAACGGGCAGATTTCTTTATATAAAAATTCCGACGGATCATTGATAATGAGCTATTATGAAAATGGCGAAAAGTCTATGACAGCAGACTATAAAAACAAACATTTTATCGCCTACTCCGCCGATGGCGAGATCAAATTTAACTTAACGCCGGAGCAATCTTTTATAAATGAAAAATACTACCCGATTATAAAACTCGGAATAAAAGACCGTAATTATGAAAATCACTGGCGTGAAGATATTGTACTTAATCCGCATAAAAAAACAATACTGTTCTTTGGCGGACATGCCACTTATAACGGCAAAGACGCCAACGGTTATCTTAACTCGGTGATTGATATTTTCGGTATGTCCGGCGCACAGATTGCCGACACGCAACTTGTATCCGCTTATCGTTCTCTAAAACACGAAACACTTGGACACTATATATCTTTGACCGACAACGGATTTGATATAAGAGAATATAAAAAACAAACATATAAAAAAGAGATTTTATCAAAACTTATGCCGTTTATGGCGCAACAATACAACGGCGTTTGGGAGCGTATTCCGCCGCAGCAATTATATGCCAATTTCCGTAACCTTATGCTGATGTGTCACTGCTACGGCGCCCAAGATATCTGCACGGTAGCTGATGTTTTGCGGCAGACTATGACCAAACTAGGTTACAATCCCGAGGTACAAAAGCACGCCTTGCGGCAAGTTGTTTGCATAACCAACAACACTCCGCGCGAGTTTAATGACAACACCGGATTTACCACATTTCATCGCTATTCGGTTTTTGACGGACAATGGAGAAAACAGTATGATAAGCAATACTCCGACGATTATCCTGTATTTTTGGAGAATTATCCGGCGTTTCATCATTATAAAAAATCAAAAGCCGCTTTCGTTAACTTAAATAAAAATGAGATATTGTTGGTCTTTAACAAAGTTTTGCGTTATAAATGCGATATGGATGAGCATAATTCCGCCTTTTGGACAGTTGATAAAAAAATATTGACTTCCGCCGGCAAAATGCAAGCCGAGCTTATCAAAAGTATCGGTCGGCGTTGGCTTGAGAATAACAACGAAATAACTGGCGCCGCCGATTTTATGAAACAAAGCACACAAAATCTGAAACTGCGCCAACAAGTCTCCGCCGCTCTCATCAACGGGCGTAAGTTACAAAAAGATAAAATCAATCCGCTGCATAATCACTCGATTTTAAGTTCAGCATATGAAAAATACAAAAGCATGGGATTTTCTCCGGAAAAACACGGCGTCTGGAAACTGCTGTCCGAACAGGCAAAAAAAGATACTCCGCAAGAAACATATACAAGAATGTATATGGATGTGCTGCTTAACCTTAAGGCGCGCAACTAACCTTTATATTCGGATTTGAGCTTTGATCGGTCGGCGAAGTTCTGTCTTGCCGCAAAATGCCGTCGAGATGATATCCGGCCCGCTTTGCCACATTGACCGAACGGGTATTGCGTGTGTCGTTAAGAATAGTAATACGGTTAAAGTCGCGGGCAAACACCTCTTTTTCGAGCAATCTGACCGCCTCTTGCATATAGCCGTGCCCTACTTCCGAGCTGCGCAACCAATAGCCGATTTCCCCACTTTTCCATTCTTTATTAATCTTCATAAAATCAACCGAGCCGAGTAACTTTCCGCCGTCTTTTTTTCTGATGATATAGGCATATCCGACATTTTCTTTACGGTTTTTTTCACACCAATTCAACAGCCAGCCGAATTCATCTTCCGCCGTTTTATTATTAAGCGCCCACGGCAACCACGGCAACAAATCTTTGCGGGATTCATCTACCGCCGTAACCAATTCCTCGGCCAACTTAAAAGTAGCGTCGGCACGTTTTAATACAATTTTTTCTCCTTGAATGATGCGCGGAAAATTCATTTTTACCTCCATATTGTTTTAGCATGCTTATTGTATTTCAAATTCGCGACATTGACAACAAAAAATTTACCGAATATTGATATTTATATGCCATAATAGTGCTGTTTAAATAAGGAGACTGATATGTCGGAACATCATCATGAAATCTGCGACCATCATCACGAAGTCAGTGCAAAATCCGTAAAATTGCTGATATTTTCTTTTGCCATCAATATGCTGTTGTCGTTGGCCGAGATTATCGGCGGGATTATCGCCGGCAGCGTGGCTCTTATCGGCGATGCTCTGCACAACACCTCCGATGCGCTGTCTATTTTGATTGCGGTAATCGCTTATAAAATCGGACATCGCAAAGCCTCGGTAAAATACACCTACGGTTTCAAGCGTGCGGAAATTATCGGCGGCTTTGTTAACCTTATTTTGCTGTTTATCTCCGGTTGTTATTTGCTGATTGAAGGTATCGAACGCCTGATAAACCCGCAAACAATCGACGGTATGCTGATTGTGATTATCTCGGTTTTGGCGCTGATTATCGACACGGCAACTGCCAAAATATCGCATCATCACGCCCACCACAATACCAATATGCGTATGGTATTCATTCATAATCTGGCCGATGCGTTGGGTTCAATCGGTGTGATTGTTTCAGGGTTGTGTGTAATGTGGTTCGGTATTTATCGTCTTGACGGGATAATTGCCCTACTCATTGCGGCATACATGATTTTTCAGGCGGTGGTATCGTTTCCGAAAATCGTTAATATTTTGATGAATGCGGCGCCGGAATATCTCAATCGGGACGAAATTATTAAAGCCGTTTGCGCCGTAAAAGGAGTGCGCAACGTTCATCATATTCATCTTTGGAGTGTGAGTGAACACGAAGTTTCGTTGGAATGTCATGTGGAAACCGATAATCCGGATGCGATTAAAAAAATATCACATTTGTTGGCGGAAAAATTCGACATTCATCACAGCACCATCCAAATCGAAAGCGACCACAATTGCCACGATTGCGAGCTCTAAAAATTATTGCGCTCCGCCTTTAGTTACATCGGCATTAATCATCTTCTGAAGAACTCTGCTCCGTATCATCGGTTTTGTTATAATATATATCGAGCCGCTCTTTCATTTTATCGGCAAATTCTATATAATCATATGCCTCATCATAACCATTATTTACTTTGCCTTGGCTCGCTTCCTCCTCAATTTCAGATTTTTTGTTACCGTTTTCATCTGCTCGATAACTGTATTCCCAATAATACAATTTATCAGCAACGTCATCAGGCTCTTTTCCGTAAGAAAAAGGATCTTGAACTCCAATCTCTTCAAATAAATCTTTCAAATATTCTTTTGTACAGTCAATCTTATTTATATTTTTCGCATCAAATTCTCTGCATGATATAAGTGCGTTTCTGAAGCCTTGTAAATAATAAGCACCAGAATAAGCACCAGAACATTTCCCTTCTTCGTTCAGAAGAAAAATCACATCTTCTTCTTTTTTTCTCTTTATATTATTGCCAAACACACTGCTTTGATTATATTTTTGTGCGAAAATACTCGGAATATATGAGATATCCAAAGCATTGCGGGACATAACCAATTCTGTATTATAAACACTGTTGGTACATGCAAAATATCTCAGAACAGGAACGGCAAAATAATCAGTAAATATCGAATATTTTTGAACATCCAATGCATCAAGGAAATCAACCAAATCATCGTGTGAATAAGAATATTGCAAAACTTTTCTGTCGGTTCCGTAATTTTTCCGCCAATACGGAGCTATAACATAATAATCATCTCCCAGTTTTTTAAGAATTAAATTGATTAAAACGTGATTATCTTTTGTCATATGCGCCGGATGGTTACGCAAAACCAACAACACCGGATTTGCCTTATCTCCGGCTTCCTGATATTGCATTTCATAACCGTTACTTAATTCAACAGATTTTACATATATTTCCGCACCTTGTGCCGATTTATGGAAACAGCATAAAGTTATAATAAACAGATATCTCAAAAACCTATACATTTTTATCCTAAAAATTATTGCGTTCCACATCCAAAAAATAGTTTACGGTTGCTTCTTGCAAAGCCCCTGTTGCCGGCTTATCACAGACAATGATTCCGTGCGGATGACGCTGTAAGGCAGAAATTGTCCATACATGGCTGACACCACCTTCAATTCCGTGTTTTAAGGCCTGTGCTTTATTGGCGCCTGTGGCCAGAATCATTACTTCTTCCGCATCCATTATTGTAGCCACTCCCACCGTCAGCGCCATGGTCGGCACTTTGGATAAATCACCGTCAAAAAAGCGAGAATTAGCCTTAATTGTACTTTCGGTCAAAGTTTTTATTCTGGTACGCGATTCTAATGAAGAAAACGGCTCGTTAAAGGCGATATGCCCGTCTTCGCCCACACCGCCGATAAACAAATGCACACCGCCGGCTTCTTTAATTGCCAATTCATAATTGCGACATTCTTTGGCAAAGTCCTTGGTCATACCATCGAGAATATGAATGTTTTTGTGCTGAATATCAATATGATTAAAGAAATTTTCAAACATAAAATAATGATAACTTTGCGGATGCGACGGCTCCAAACCGATATATTCATCCATATTAAACGTAACCACGTTTGCAAACGAAACTTTACCGGCCTTGTTTAGTTTAATCAACTCGGCATACATTCCGAGCGGAGTTGAGCCGGTCGGAAGCCCCAACACAAACGGCTTTTTCGCCGTCGGCCGAAAATGATTAATTTTATAAGCCACATATTGTGCCGCCCATTCGGCAACATATTGTTTATCTTCTTTAATAATTACTCTCATGGCACTATCCTTATAATGTTTAATACCATAATCAATAACATCAAAATAAGCAAAAGTAAACAGCTAATCATGAATACATAAAATTTTCGATTTTCGTATTGACATTTTTTTGGCAAAATAATATAATATCCCTGTTTTATGTATAATGATATTCTATAATTGATTTATTATTTATTGAATTGGGTTTATAGTGGCCTGATGATAAATGTAAGATAAGTCAAGCTTGATGTTCGTTAGAGTAAAGCAGATTGTCTGTCTGGCGGCTGCTTTACGGCAGTTGTTATGTTTCCTTAGACAATCTTCACTAATTTTTGCCTACGGGAAACAGGGCGAGACTTCCAAAATTTTACATTATGGATTCTACAAAAATGTTCGCACCGAAAATGGTGCCGGTTTCCACCGTGTGCAGTTACATTGTGTATTACACCGGTGCAATCTTCTGGTTTTTAGTGCTTTTCAACCCACTCTCGATTTTCTTGATTAATCTCTTCAAACCTTCTTTGTCGGCCAAAATGGCGCACAGCAAAACCTATTGCGGCGACACAATCTGCGGGTTCTACACTTATTTGGCTCTCAAATGGCCTTTTAAGTGGGCAAAATGGTGGATTCCGCTGGATAAGCTGCATGAATACACCGTGCGCGAGCAGGAAATCTATTTCAATGAAATAGATCGCCGCAAGGAAGTTCTGTGGGCTTTGAGTCCGGAGGCTTGGGCAAGTCTGATGAAAAACATCTACGTCTACCCGTTCAAGATGTTGGCCGAGGGCTTGAGAGAACACAACGATTTGTTTGCGGCACTTATTAATCTGACTTCCGAAGAAGGTAAGGAACGCGAGCTCTTAAAGCAGTATATGCATTACGGAGCATTGCCGAAACCGCAGATGGAAATTCTGGTTGACAAAGTACGCGAAGAAAGCTCTCAAGGCAAGCACGAGGTGTTGTTCCGCATTTTGTGTGATTACATCGTGCGTTGCGGTTTCAGCAGGGAGATGACGGAGCGAATTATCAATGACGATGCGGTATCGCAGTTGCTCAAAGATAAGGTTGCCGACAGCATCACGGCTCATAACCAGCGCGTTCAGACCAGAAATCTCTCTGACTTAGCCACTCTTGAACAGGTTGAATTATGGCAGAAATTCTGCCAAACCAACCAGAAAATTCATCCGATAGCCCAGCAGGAAATGAGCCTCAACCAGTATGCCATGTTTCACAAGTACGGTCACGAGCTTGATGCCGGTGCAATCTCCTATCTGTTGTGGCACGGCGATGAGAAAATGGCTGAGCATATTTTCCGCAATGAGCCGAAGTTCGGTATTCTGAATAAGAATATCGAGTTTGTGCTGGATAAGCACGAATACTTGCGTCCGCTGTTGCAGAAGGTTATGGCTGAAGCAACAAATTAAAAACCTGATTACAAAAAAGCTGTTGGAGTAAAATCCGACGGCTTTTTTGTTTTTAAATAGTATAAAAAACCTTGACTTTTGGTAATATTCGTCCACAATAATTCTTATCAGTAATATTATGAAGTTATCATTAGAAAATGTTTTTCTGCTTAGGCAGGAAATACATATATATTGTTTCACAAATAGCCGGTGCTCGTAAAAGCCGGGAAAAATTATTTATGAGAAAAAACATCTATGGCGTGTTCCGCTCATTGCGTCATTTCGGCGTTTCGGAAAAGGAAGTGGAGAAGATTGCCGATGCTTACAAAACATGGCTTTCATTCCCCATTGAAGAGAAAAGCCCGTACAGTTGGGTTTATTACCTCAACGGCAGGTTGATTTCCATACCCTTCTCTGTCAAGCAGTTGTTTGAAGATCATTTGATCGGTTATGCTGTCAGGAACAAAGTATTTATGTTCTTGCACGCCGAAGATGTCCGCTGGAATGAGGTTGAGGCTCAGTTGCAAGATCTGAAGCGTTTGCTCGACGCCCGAATGCTCGGTGCTGACGGAAATGCCGACCTTAAGGTGCATCTCCCGACGGCTAAAGAGGCATCCATGTTCTTCACCACGTTTGCCAACAACTGGTTGGAAAATGTTAAGGCTACCGCCGGAGAGATTATCGAGCAGTTACCGGATGACGACGCTTATGAGCTGCAGTTCCCCGTCACCAACCAGATTCCGAAGATGTGGATTGCACCGTCTGCCGATGAACCCGAGATGACAGCCATCAAGTTTGGGTTCAACGCCTCCGGACCATACTGCAAGAAGTACCGTCCGAGTGCCAAAGCCAAGATGGCGCTTACCCTGATTACAGATCTCCGTGAGGGAGATTTCGTCGGAAAACTCACCAAATACGGTGTACCAACTAAGGCGACCATAGACATGTTCTATGAGTTACTTTCTAAAAGGTATTAAAAAAAAGACGCTTGAGGCTAATCACCTCAGGCGTTTTTTGTGTCTAAATTTAAAAATAATTCTTGATTTTTTAAAAATTACAATTTATATTCGCCTCCAAATTCAATTATTTATTTATTTTTGGCTTATGAAAAATGTAAATGCAATTCTTCTCTGTATGATGAGAAAAAAGCGCGGAAACTGGGAAAAAACTCAAGAAATTATCGGTCATGAAATTATGACGAAGTTTGAAACTGCCGGCTATTTGAGTCGTATCGGTAACGACTGGCAAATCAACCCGCAAGAACGAGCTATGGCCGTGCGAGCCATGTTTTCCCGCAGTTGTTTTTGAATTTGCAATAATCGTCGTCGTTATTTATTACATTTAGCTTAAACTTTGAAAAGAAACCGTCTGAAGTACATCGCTTCAGACGCTTTTTTTTGATATATGACAAAAAATCTTGACTTTAACGTATTTTAGTATGATATTGAAACAGTTATTTTAATTATGAAGTTTTTTTTATTATTATCCAAAATATTTATTTATGAATCAAAGTATTGAGCAAAATGGCAAAAACCGCTGGTTTACGCCGGAAATTACAACAATGATGGACAACATTATGAAAGAAAAATGGTTTGTCCGTGAGGTGATATACCCTAAAAAAATCAAAGGGTGTGAAATCTTTGACTATAACGGCTGTATGCGGTTGTATCACAATTCTGCTCGCTTTTTTGCCCTCGACGGCGAAAAGTTGAATTCTGAGGCCGGTAAATACTGCAATTTGAATGTTGACTTTTTCAGCGCCGAAAAAATCATTATTCAACAACGTGATGAAACGGCGTTTGATCATTGGTGCAACAGCGACCCGTTTGAGTTGACGTCGCTTTGGCCGGAAAGGCAGTTGGTTATTGCCGCCCGCCACGATACTAAACAGCTTATTGCTTTTGCCCCGATATTTGTGGTGTGCACTCCCGAGCTTCATACCACCGGAGATATGAGAAAATCCTTTAGTTTTGAAAAGGAGTTCAATACCTATCGGAATCGCGCAGAAAAGATACTCGGTAAAAAAGACTCTTCGGAATCTCTGTCATTTCTGAAAAATTCGTATGATTTATCGAATTGGCTCAGAATCCATTGTTACTAAATTCGGAAAAACCGCTTAAAGACAATGTCTTTAGGCGGTTTCTTTGCCTTTTTGATAAATTCTGCCTTGAATGATGGTATACAATACATTAAGCTTTTCGCTCAAAATCGTAATGTCAGCATCATACCCCGGAGCAATCACTCCCAAATGGTCCTGTTTCATAATACGCGCCGGATTGGTTGAAGCCATATGTACTGCTTGTTCCAAATTAAACCCGTATGATACGATATTACGCACACTGTCGAGCATAGTCAGTGCCGAACCGGCAATGGCATTATCCGATTTACGATAAAAACACTGGTCTAAATACACTTCCTCCCCGTTGGCTATCAGCGGTTTGGTTTTCTGCTTGGTCGGTTTTAAGGCATCAGTTACCAGCACCACCTTATCCAGTGACTTACAAGTCAGCAAAAACTTGATAATTTCGGGATTGATATGAATCCCGTCGGCAATAATTTCGCACGATAATTCCGGATGAATAAACACTGCTCCCACCGTCCCCGGATCGCGATGATGCATACGGCTCATGGCGTTGAACAAATGCGTAACATGCATAATCCGTGCCTGCATGGCCTCAATCATCTGCTTATAATTGGCATTGGTGTGTCCGGCCTGTAATACAATGCCTTTGGAAAGACAATAAAGTGCCAGTTCGCGCATATTGTGTAACTCCGGTGCTACCGTCATGTTGATAATATGTCCTTCGGAAGCTTCCCATAAGGCATCCATCAAATCCAAATCCACCGGACTGACACTTTCCGGCGATTGTACGCCCAAACGCTGCGGTGAAATAAACGGACCTTCGAGATGAATACCCAAAATCCGCGCTCCTTTTTCTCCGCGTATCATCTGCACTTTGTTGCCGGAATACAGCGTCGGAATAAACGAAGTCACGCCGTAGTGCAACAAACCTTCCGACATTTTAAGTATGGATTTATCCGAGCAATCTTCGGTACCGTATCCGCCAAAACCGTGAATATGCGTATCCACAAACCCCGGCATTACATTGGCCCCCTTGGCGTCAATAAAGTTTGTATCCGCTTTGAAAATCTTTTTATTGAAACGTTCTTCGTTAAAAACATCAATGATTTTATTCTGTTTAATCAGCACGGCGCAATTTTGCATACGCGAATATCCGTTAAACACCGTGGCGTTATGAATACAAGTTGCGGCAACCATAAAAACCTCCCGTTTTATAAGTGTTTTATAACACCCAAAATTTTAATTTACAACCCCTTTATTTTTTTGCCGATTTAACTTTATGTTAACACTAAAAAAATATACTTACGGAAGTAATTACTAAAAGGATATAGCCATGAAGTATACCCGTACTGCCTTGGGATTGCTCACGCGTCAATACCGTAGTGTTTTGAAAAAATGTTTATTAATCAACTTAGGCTTATTTATGTCGGCGGCTCCGGCAAACGCAGCGACTACTGTCACTACGTATGATGCTTTGTTGGCGGCTCTGAATGCGTCATCGACGGCAGATGTGATATTAAACCGTAACGGCTCCGGAATAACTATTACCGGCGACGGCTTTGAAATATCCGCCAATCAAAAAGTGGCATTAAAAAACATCGGCACTGCCGGTTCTTCTTCTTGGACTAACGGCAGCGGTACGGACTACGAACACAGAATTCCGTCAAATATGTTTGTTTGGAACGTCGGCGGCACATTATCTATGGACAACGTTATAATTGATAATCCTTATATCAGTTTCAATGATGACGGTAATACCTCCGTCGGAATTATCCGTAACAAAGGCGGACATGTAAAAGGCATTACCAATACAAGTATCACTAACGCCTATATCACCACCTACGACCCGGGCTTCGGACCATTCGGCGGCGTTATTTTGAATTATAACGGCGGTACTGTTGATTTAATTCAAAACGTAACCATAAAAAACATAACCGTCGCTCCGAAATCAAACGCCCCGCACGGCGGAGCCATTGAAAATACGGGTTATACATCCCTAATCAAAAAAATAGATAACGTAACCATAGAAAACGTTACCCTGATTACCCACAATGCCATAAATGATGACGATAAAAACCGCGGTGGCGGCGGAAATCACGGAGTTCTGGAAAATCAAACGGCGGCCGGTATGGGAGATATATCCAATCTCACCATGAAAAACAACTTTCTTTATCGCCCCGGAAATTATGTACCGGGAGACTACGCGAATAACCACGCTTCGGCGGCCGGTCTCTATAATTTGGGCGGAATAAATTCCATTACCGATTCCATATTCCAAGGTAATCATACCAAAACCGAATGGAATAAAGCCAATGCCAGTGACGGTGCTTTACTTAACCTGTCTATGGGTACGAATGACCAAACATCTACCCGTCGCGGTCGTATTGAAAAGATAGATAATGTACAATTTATCGGCAATTATACGGAAAGTGCCGCTTCGTCTTCCGGCGGTGCCATGGGCAGCGGTGTAAACAGAAACGGCTATTCCTATTTATTTACTCCGTATATCGGCGAAATGACCAATGTTACTTTTGAGGGTAACTATGCTCACGGATACGCGGATGCGGTTGCCGGCGCACTTTCCAATACGGGTTATATCGGAAAAATAAGCGGCGAATTTACCCGCAATTATGCTAAATCCGACACATCGTACGCCTATGGCGGTGCACTGAAAAACAGCGGTATACAACTTGAAGACGGCTTGACAATTTCTTCCACCATCGGAGAAATAATTGCCGATTTTACCGAAAACTATACACTTGCCATGCAAGATGCATACGGCGGCGCCATATATAATGTATCCGGCGTAAACGGTATTACGGCAATAACTTCCGTTACAGCCAAACAAAACGGCTTTACCGGCAATTATACAAAATCCACCGGAGTCGGTTATTATGCCGCCGGCGGAGCAATTTATGGCAGTCGGTCCACAATCGAGAACATTAACGCAAATTTCTCGGCAAACTATGCCGAAGCAAAAGGAAGAGCTGCCGGTGGTGCCATCAATGTTAACAGGGATGCAGCCATCAATACCATCACCGGAAATTTCAGCAACAACTATGCCAAATCCGTCGGTACCGGTCTCGGTGAAGGGGATAAAACCTATGCCCGCGGCGGAGCCATATTCAATGTCGGTTATATCAAAAAAATATCCGGTAACTTTACTCAAAACAGTGCTCAATCCGCAGGCATTGAAGCGTACGGCGGTGCTGTTTATCAAATGTACAGCGACGCTTATTCTTTGGGAATTGATGAAATTTCCGGTACATTTCAGGGCAACTACGCTCTTGCCACCAATTCAGCCGGACTTGCCAAAGGCGGTGCGATTTATAACGGCGAAAATATGCAGATTACCGTTACCGGTTCAAATTTTATCGACAACTATGCGCAAGCAGGCTCTTCTGCTTTAGGCGGTGCGATTTATAATGTCGGAAATATTACTTTCAGCGGCACCAATACTTTTTCAAATAACTATCAACAAGTCGGCTCAACCAAAACCTTTAACGATATATATAATGAAGGCACGATTACCGTCAGCGCCAACGGTACACTCACTATCAACGACGGCATTACCGGCGATAACGGTGCCGTTACGCTGAACAGCAGTTCCAAAATCAACTTGAATGCCGTACTCAGCGGAAATATCATAACCTTAAACAGAGCCGGAATAATTTACGGTTCTTATACCCCAACAGGTGGTAGCAAAACTTATGGCAATATGAACATATTGGCTTTAACCGTCGGTTCCGCTGCCGGCAGTGCTCTTAACAGTGCCAATTCATATATTGCCAATTCGACACTCGGTACGGTAAATTTAAGCTCTGATTTAAATTACACTCTTGATATTAACGCCGCAAACAAAACAGCGGATAAGTTGATTGTAAGCGGGGTTGCTTCCGGCTCGAGCGGTAAAGTAAGCATCAACAGCTTTAATGTTTTGGGAAGCACTTCTTTTGCCGACATTACCGACAAGAATTTCAAAGTACAGATATTGCAGGCTCCGAATGCCAATATTCAA
>CADBEI010000007.1 GCA_902793695.1 uncultured Pseudomonadota bacterium
TATCTCCGCCGGAGATAGTTTTTGTCTCCGGCTGCTTCCCGCTGTTCCTCATCCGCCACTCATCACAAATACACCAAACCCCGCCTATATGGCGGGGTTTGGTGTTTTTGGTCGGAGTGACTGGATTCGGACCAGCGACTTCTACGTCCCGAAGAGAACAAAATCAACCGTAGAGTAGTATTTATAAGGATTTCAGCGTATGACACATTTGCCACATAGCCATAAAAAATTATTGCGTAGAGTTCTCTGCATCAAAAATATTATACTGCGTAATTTGCTCTGGAAAAATAATATTGACTTTTTTATTTTTATGGTAATGGCAAGCATACCTTGTTATTACCTAAAAAATATGCTTAAAAGAGTAATATTAAGGTTATTTTTATATTGACAAGTTGAAAGTAAATGATATATTAAGACTAAAATATTACTTTTGAAAGTTTGAAGCAATGAGATTTTTATATGCGAGAGTAAGTTCTAATGACGGAAGTCAAAAAATTGACCGCCAAGTTATTGAGGCAGGCAAATATGATGAAGTATTTGAGGATTATGCTTCTGGTGGTTCTACCAATCGCCCTAAATTACAGGAAATGCTGAAATGGATACGAAAAGGCGATGTTGTTGAAGTTCATTCCATTGACCGCCTCGCTCGCAATATCAATGACCTCTTGCAAATCGTCAAAACCATTACGGAAGAACGGCACGCTGAAATCTATTTCATCAAAGAAAATCTGCGTTTTACTGACGATACGAACAACCCGTTCAATAAATTAACACTTCAAATCATTGGTAGCATAGCCGAATTTGAAAGAAATATGATTAAAATGCGTCAGAAGGAAGGGATTGCTATCGCCAAAGCAAAGGGCGTGTATTCAAAGGAACGGAGCAAGAAGTTATCTCTCTCGCAACAAAAGGAATTAAAGCAGGATATTGAAAACAAAGTTCGTGTCTGTGTGATTTTGAAAAAATACGGCATCACCAAACCGACATACTATCGGTATAAAGATAGTTTATATAAAAAGAAGGCTATCGTTTAAGCACATTCAATAGAAAATGTAATTAAAGGATAGCCCTCTTTGAGTTTGTTTCGCCAAGTTTTGCGGTCGTTTTGCTTTTTCTTGTTCGCTATGACTTTCTGGCGGTAAAGTCCATTATGATAAAGGTCAAAAAGCAAACATCGTTCTTCGCCTGTCTTAATTCGTTTTTGTTTTCGTTTTTTCATTTTAAATCCTTTCTGTTATTGAGTTTCAACGGATTTATAACGATTCTCAACCAACTTGTCAATATAGCAAATTGAGCCGCCTGTTAAACAAACGACTCACTCTCACACGCTTTAATGACAATAGTATTTATTATCTGGCATCTTTATGGTAGCCAACATTTATGTATCCAAACAGTTGATTTATCAGGCACAACGCTACAAATGCTATTGGCGAAGCAAGCCAAATATTAAAGTCGCCGTAGATGTAAATAATAATAAATGTGAATGGGTAATACAACAGCGATGTCAGACAGCCGAAAAATAATTCTGTTAGATGAGGGATAGTATTGAGGCACCGTGTATATGGTGAAAACATTCTTCTATATACTTTATTGCCATTCATCCCTACAATTTCCAGCAACAGAGCAAATCCTGTGCAAACAGCGTGTATCAGAAGCCAAAACCCTGTTGTAATAGGATAGAAAACGTCAATCTTTTCTTCATAGCCATACACTTGCCGTTGCTCTATCTGGGCTTTAAGACCGATAAAATAAGCATAAAATACAATTAGCGTTAGAGTTATGTATTGTGCAGTCGTCATTCCGTTTCCTATATTTTCCACTTTTCTTTCACAATTCTCATATTTTCTCTAATTTCTGCCACCAATTTTTCTAACGCCTCATCTTGCTCGGCTTCTTTCTTCAAAATCTCGTGTAATTCCATTGTTGTAATTTCCTGCCGCCAGTGTTTCATCAGCAAATCGTGATGCTGAACGACAAACCGTCTCACGGCTTCCACATCTTCGGATTTGATTTTTATAAACTCTTCATCTTCCAAAACTTGTGGATTTTTAGATATACTCATCGGCAACACGTCAAAATGTGCCTTATTGTCATAATGATTTTGAAAAGTCAGCAGAGGCTCCGAATAGTGAAGATACTTCGGTTTTCGTAGGCTTCCGATTTCATCAAGCCGCAAATCAACTGGCAGACCTGTATATTTCTTATCCAGTGTTGCCCAGAAAAAAGCGTAATCTTCTTCAAAAGTCATCCACTGAATTTGTTTCAGCGTTAATTTTTTGACACACATTTGAATCTCTACGCCCTGACTTTCCAGCCACTCAATAAGGCTTTCTTTTGTTTCTCCTTTGAGCCAACGCTCCCAGAATCTTTGTTTAGTCATTTTTAACCTCCTTATTAAGTAATTTTTCTCGCCTATCTCTCTCTATTACCCACTCTTCGTATTTGTTGTCTTCATAATCGTGGTAATAACCGAAATCATATATTATACTGAAAGTTTCTTCCTTATGATTCCAATGTTTCATTAGCCCCACATAGAATTTTTGAATATCCCCAGTGAAACGGCTGATAAAAGAAAAATATGCGATTATTCAAAAGCCATAGAACTATATGTCCGCAGAGACCTTTATTTTTTATCCATTTCATCGCAGGTCTCCTTCTTATTTTTTCTGATTTCACAAAGTTTTAAAATTTTTTCTTTTGCGTATGGCTCTATATCCCACTCTTGAAACATATCAATTTTTTCAACAGGAAAGTCATATTCTATCAATTTTTCGTAGATAAAATCAAATATTCCCCGATGAAAGTCTTGATTACAGATATATGATACATATGGCAGTTCCCAATACAGCCATTCTTTCAAAGACATATATTTCATCAGGTGTTTGAACTGTGCAAACCTTCCGATTTCTTCCAACATAAAGAATGGATGTAATATCGGCCCTATTTTATATGCTTCATCTTCCTTGTTATATCTGTTTCCTTTTAAGGAAAAATATCTGTCAATAGCAGAGCAAGACAACAAATTGCTATATCTGTGATTATTATTTTTTCTTGTTGTGATTGTCAAAATATGCTTAAACAACATCAAATCTGATGTAAAGTAGAACACATATTTGAAATTCAATTTAATATTAAATCCAAACCATTCTCTTTTATAATCAAATGGTTTATAGAATACCAATTCAAGATAATATAAAAAAGGTAAAGCAAACTCTATCGCCCTGCCATAAGGACAATTTAGCCAATCCTCGTTAAATATCTTTACCCATTTTGATGTAAAATACTCCTTATATTTTTGACGACGAGGTTGGGAAAATACAACAGGTTTGGTCAGTTCCTTATCATAATACGCTATTGTTTTATATCCGTCTTTTTTGATATTATCGTAATATCTATCAAGATGTAAGTCATAATTATCATAACAACCTGTGTGCCCAAGACGAATACTGAATTTTATTCCAAACAACATAAAACTTATCAAAACACGAGAATGTTTGATAAAGAATCCCCAATCAATAACTTCTTTTATATCAAAATCACCGATTATTCTAAATTCCAGAGAGCGAAATTTGCCTAATTTAAGGATTAACTCACCGCGATAATCATCTGCAAATTTTGATAAATCCAATGTTATCACCTTATTAAAGAAACATAATTTTAGTGATTGGTAACGCTTGGTATATTCAAACCATTTAAATGATTTTATCATCGCTCAACTCCTTCTTTTCTAAAACATTTCTTACAACATCAATCGTCTTATAGGTTTGCCAGTTTTGATACTGATGCTTAAAAGCAAGATTTGCTTTCCTAACCTTTTCCAGCAATTCTGATGGCAATGCCAGAGGATTTTTGCCATCTTTATGTTCTCGGGAAATCCGTTCTATCCGTCCGTTTTTAATGTAATCAATAATGATTTTTTGCCCGTAGTGGGTAATAACCTGATAGGAAATGATTGGGTTTCCATTATAGCAAAAACCGTTATCCCATAGGCTAAACAGGTCTTTGAGGTGGATTTTGTAGTCAGACGATGAGTTCCAAGCCGCACCGCCGACCATTCCAGCATTGCGGTATGGCAGAAGAAAATCAACAATGATTTGGCTCAACCCGAAATCAGATTGAAAATGTTTTTTATGTTTAATGAAGAAGTCCAAATTAGCCACAAACCAGCGTCTATCAATCTCCTGCTGACGCTGATATAACTTACCAAACGCACTTTGGGTTGCTGCGAGTTCGTGGCGTAATTCTTGTTCTGCTGTTTGGATTTTATTATAAATGTCAGCATATCGCTGACGATAGTCATTAAGACTTAAACTCATTTTCTTTCTCCTTTTAGTCCGCTTAAAGTGGGACAAGTTGGGTTATAAATTCACTTTTTGAAATGCTTTTCTGGCATCTCGTTGTTTATTGTATAACACGATGGATTGAAAAAATCAAGCGGTATTTTTTTAGAATATGTCAGATTTTGACATAGTTTAGGTAGCAAGTTCTTCTTGTTGAATAGATGTCTTTATATATCGTTGTAATGTGCTCCACGAGCAATCAAGAAGCCGTGATATTTCAGATTTTGAAACCTTTTTATTAAGCAATTCTACTATTTTCTTATGTTTTCTCTTTAACTTTTGTGAGGTTTTACCAAGCGGTCGTCCTATATGTTTATGTTCTGCTTTGAGCCGAGCCAAACTTTCTTTGGTTCTTTGAGATATCAGTTGGCGTTCAATTTCGCTTGCCAGAGTAAAAGAGAAAGCAAGTGCTTTACTTTGTATATCATCTCCGAGCCGATAGTTTTCTTTCAATGTCCATATTTTCGTTTCACGCTCCAAGCAAGTGTTTAGAATACCCATAACTTCAAGCATACTCCTTCCTAAACGACTTAATTCTGTGGCAATCAAGATGTCATCTTTTTTTAGTTTTTTGAGTAGTTTTCCGAGTTTTCGTTCTTTAAGGGGTTTCCGAGATGATATGGTTTCCTCCACCCAGACAGAGATGTTTATATTATTTTTTTCACAAAACTCATTAAGAGCAAAGCGTTGATTTTCCAGAGTTTGAAGATTTGATGAAACGCGAGTGTAAGCATAAATAGTCATAAGCAAAATTCCTTTATGTTGTTGAATCTATATGACTATTTATCAAAATTTTACTATTTCATAAAACAGTCCAGTGTTTGATTATATACGAATAAATAGAGCAAAATTGCTTCACCAGAATTGGACTATTATGACGAAGAATCTGGAAGTGGTAAAGAAAGAATTATTGGCTCAAATTGAGAAAAGAGTTAATGATAAAATTATTGAACCTACTAACGCAGCAATACTTAATAAACTAATTAGCCGAGCAGAAGATGTAAATGAAGCAATCGCTATTGCCACGCTTGGAACTACTTACAAGCGAACAGGATTTCACTTTGATGCACGATTAGAAAAAACGGATGATAATACCATTAAATATTTTAAGAAAAATGATAAATTATCCTTTCAAACTTCACCTGATTCTATAACTCATAAACTCATTATAGGTGATAATTATCAAGCACTTCAAAATCTTCTGATTGAATATAAAAATAAGGTAGATGTCATCTATATAGACCCTCCTTACGGCAAAGACAGTATGGGCGAATTTGCTGAAACCAACTATGATAATTCTCTTACAAGAGATAATTTACTATCTATGTTGTATCCTCGTTTGATATTAGCCAAACAACTTTTATCTGATGACGGTGTTATCTTTTGTAGTATAGATGACAAGAATCAAGCCTATGTTAAGTGCCTGTTTGATGAGATTTTTGATGAATGTAAGTTTATTGGTGTCTTGCCACGGATAACAAAAAAATCTGGAAAAACAACCACTACTATTCAAAAAAATCACGATTATTTAATATGCTATTCAATGAGTGATACCCCTTTATTTATGAAATCAGAAAAAGACAATAGTAGTTATGATTTAGAAGATAAGCATTTGGAAAAAAGAGGACCATATAAACTGACCCAAACATTAGATTATAATTCTTTATCTTATTCTCCGTCTCTTGATTACGAAATATCTTTTCAAGGGAAAATTTTTGTTCCTGGTGGAGACAGAATTGCGTATGAAGAAAGAAAAAAAGGTAATCATCAATCTTATGATTGGACTTGGAGATGGAGTAAGGAGGCCTTTATATGGGGAATCGAAAATGATTTCATTGTATTAAAAGGTGATAGGATTTATACCAAAACATACTTAAAATGTAGAAAAAAAACAGGATGTTTAGAAATAGAATATACAGAAGGAAAACCTTATACTACGATGGAGTTTATTGAGGAAAATAAATATTCCAATGATAATGGAAAAAAGAAACTAAAAGAAATTATTCCAAATGGTGATTCTTTGTTTAGCAACCCTAAACCGCCTATTCTTATAAACAAGTTAATTTCAATGGTCTGCGATAAAGATAATGCAGTAATCCTTGACTTCTTTGCTGGTTCTGGCACGACAGGACAAGCAGTATTGGAACTAAATAAAGAAGATGGTGGTTCTCGTCAGTTTATTTTAGCCCAATTAAATGAAATTACGAAAACAACACCTAATGGTATTGTTTATGATGTCTTATCAAAGCGTCTTAAAAGAATAATGACAGGTGAATGTTATGATGGAACAAAGGATTTTGAGTGGATTACAAAGAACCAGCCATTAGGTGATAATCTCGATGTATATGATATAGCATCAGTTTCTAATGCCTCAAATATCAAAGATAAGACACCTTTTGATGTTATAGATGAAACATTATACGGAAAAGAGAAGTTCAAAACAGTGAAAGAAAAAATCGAATGGGTTATAGATAACTTCGAACATACCCAAAAATATCTTGATGGAGAAGAATAATGCTTTCAGAAGCCATTGAATTACAGAAAGATGCCGTCAAAAAACTGGTAGAATGTACTTTATCAACAAGAGAAAATATTGTTTTCAAAGCACCAACGGGATGCGGTAAAACATATATGATGGCAGATATGATAGACCAGTTACTCGTTCATCCTGATAGACTAAAAGGATATGATACTTCTGTTAAAGACATCGTATTTCTTGTATCCTCGTTGTCTAAAAGTGATTTGGCTAAACAGAATTATGAAAAGTTTTGTGAATATAGTGATAAAAAATTCTTTTCTAATTTAAAACCATATTTAATAAATAGCGAGATAGCAGGAGAAGAGCGGTTATTTATACCTACTGATTATAATGTATATTTCCTTCCGAGAGATTTATATAGGCACAATGCTCGTTTAATGCGTGGTGCTATGGAAAGTTTTTTACAAAATTTGACAGCACCAACCACATTAGAAGGGAAAGGTAAGCGAATAATTTTAGTAAAAGACGAATGTCAGATTGCAACTAATAATTTGGATGGTCTTAACAGTTATTTTGATAAAATTATCAATTTCTCTGCGACACCAAGATTGGGACGAGGACAACAACCCACCGTTGAAATAACAGAAGAAGATGCTGTTGCTGCTAAAATTATTAAATCTGTAAATTGGCAGAGTGATGATGAAACACTTTCGGATGCTATTAATAAGTATATAGAAATAAAAGAAAAATATCAGAAGTTGTTTGGTTTTAAGCCGTGCTTAATTATACAGATATCAAATCAAGACAGAGCCGATGAAGAAATAGAACAGATTCAAAGAGAAATTAACAATAGAACTGAATTACAGTGGATGCTAATTGTCGGTGAGGATAGAAATTGTGACACTAATAACATTATTAGAAAATATCCTGTTTCCTTATGGAAGGATAAGGTTAAGGAGAATATTTCCACCATAGATATTATAATTTTTAAAATGGTAATAACAGAGGGTTGGGATATTCCACGAGCCTGTATGTTATACCAAATAAGAGATGTTAATAGTTCTCAATTAAACGAACAAGTTATAGGACGGATAAGAAGAAATCCTAAATTATTAGATTATGAAACTCTAACCCCAGAGCAACAAGAATTAGCATTACAATCTTGGGTTTGGGGAGTTCATAATAACGAAGCGGAAACAAGACAATGGAAATCTGTGAAATTACAAGAGAAAGAATTTGCTTCTGATATAAAGATTAAGACAACTAAACTTAAAAGTCTTGATGAAAATAATAAAAACTTTGATATAAACTCTTTTATAAAGAAACAGGATGCCATTATTGCTCCAAACAATATTTTTGATTTAGGAAGAAAAATCAGAAAATTAGATAGTAAGCTACAAGAAAAAATATATGATTATGCCACTGACTATCAAAAATGGTGGGAGATAGCCGAACACACAAATGCTCTTAAAAAAGAATATGACACCTATATTTGTAATTACGAAGAAAGTATGGAAATAACACAAGAAAATGGTAAAGATAAAGAAGTTTCTTTCCCTATTACTTCACAATATTTAGATACCTCACATATATTAGAAATTGAAGATAGTGTGTGGATGATAAAAGGAAATACTAATGACAGTGATTTTTCTTTTGATAGTGCTGCGGAAAGGAGGTGGGCGAGAGAACTGCAAAGGATAGCAATGAGAGGATTGGTCGCAGAACCATCAAAAAATGGCTTATTTAGTGGAGATAAAGAAATCTACTTATGGGGCAAAAATTACATACCAAATTCAGATATAAAATATGAATATTATCTTAATGGCATACATTCTTCATATCCTGATTTCATAATGAAAGACAGAAAAGGAAATATCCATATTTTTGAGGTTAAAAGTGTTAATATAAGTAAAGAACACATTATTGACACAGATGAATACAATAAAAAAATTGAGGAACTTAAAAAGTCATATAAACAAGCATCAAAATTAACCCAGCATATTTTTTACCTACCATTATTGAAAGATAATGATTGGAGGATTACCAGATACCAAGGTGGCGTGGAAGATATGATAAACGAAAAAATGTTTGAAGAGAGTCTTAAATAATCTCTGTCAGATTCTGACATAGTTCAAAAAATTATACTTGATTTGTGAATTATTATGTGGTAATCCATCTTATGAATGGTGGTTATTTATAATCCAACTTGTTTGCCACCTTTATAAACAAATAACTAAAAGGAGACATAATATGAATCTAATTAAAACATTTTCCGTAATTTTGGCTTTGATAATGCTCGCTAACCCAGCGTGGTGTGGCGATTCGCAGGCTTTTGATAACTATGCGGTATCAGAAGCAACCCATCATCAAAATGTTGATATTCTCAAAGATTACATTATCAAGTTTCACGCCCGTGGCGGAGCATTTATCGTGCTTGATACCGAAACAAAAGACCTTATTGATAAGCAGTTTGTCGGCAGCGTTTGGGAAGGTTTCCCAATCTGGTCGCACAATGCTTTGCGTTTGTTTAACTATGCTATCGGACTTCATACAGGTGCCATAAAAGAAAACGAAAAAATTATCTTAAATGTCAGAGATTCCAAACTGTTTGACCGTATCGCCAAAGCCGACCGCGAGGCTTATATGAAACCATATATCGTCAAAGATACTGCGATGCCGATGACATTATTGCTCGCTTACATTAAGTTATTCAAAAACGCTGATGGCTACTTGACCGAATCGCAAATCGCTAAACTTAAATCCGCCTTATCGGAAAATGTTAAAACAGGCAAGGCAACACGAGCCAACGTTGAGGGAGCGAGTGTGGCAGGATTAGGCTCTACAACGGATAAAGATAAGGACGGTAAAGAAGTTTATACCGTTTTTGTGGGCGAGTTTGAGGCAAACGGCAAGAATTATGCCATTATAACGCTTTTGGACGAGCCAGAGGCGTTACAATCCACTTATGGATTCAACACAACAGGTTGGAACACGGCACCAATGACAGCCGAAATAATCAAGAATATCGGCACTAAATAATCGGGAGAAGGACTATGTTTTTATCTAAATCTGACTATATAATGGGCTTGGATTGTGTTAAGGCTCTCTGGCTCAAAAAGAATCGTAAAGACCTTACTCCCGAATATGATGACCGCACGCTCCAAAACTTTGAAACTGGCGAGAAAGTTCAAGAATTAGCCTACGATTATTATCCCAAAGGTATAATGGTTGATGCTGAAAATTGGGATGTGTTTGGCGGTGCTGCCAAAACTAAAATCTTAACCCAAGACCACGATGTTATCTACGAAGCAACGGCTAAATTGGATAACGGTTGCTTTTGTCGCATTGATGTACTGATGAGAAATGGTGATACTTGGGATTTGATTGAAATTAAATCAGCAACCGAAGTTAAGGACTATTATATAGATGACCTTTCGTTCCAAAAATATGTGTTTGAAAATGCTGGGTATCCAGTAAGAAATTGTAAAGTGCTACATCTCAATAACCAATATGTTCGGCACAGTGATTTGGATATTCAGCAACTTTTCACAGAAGAAGATGTCAGCGAACAAGTTAATGAGCGTCAGAAAGATGTGGAGATGTATGTTAAAGGTATGCTCTCATATCAAACCCGACCAGAAGAACCAGAGGTTCCGCTCCATTCTTCTTGCTCGGATTGTCCGTTCTACGGCTACTGTGGCAAAGATGTTCCAGAATACTCGGTGTTTGACTTGTTATCATCTAAAAATGCTGACCTGTTCTACAACCAGACACATTCTTTCAATGTGGAAGATGTATCAGAAGATTGGTGCTCTACCGAGAAGCAACTGATAGACCGTGATGCTTATTTGAATAAATCGCTCCACATAGAGCAGGAGCGGATTCAAGATTGGCTCAACACGCTGGAATATCCGTTGTATTATCTTGATTATGAGACCGTTCAATGTGCGATTCCGATGTTTGACAATGCGAAACCTTACGCACAAATACCGTTCCAGTTTTCGCTACATATTCAGAATTCACCTAATGCCGAGCCGAAGCATTTAGAGTTTCTACACCAAGAGCGTTCAGACCCTCGCCGTGCATTAGCCGAGTTTTTGATTAAGAGTTGCGGCAAAAAGGGGTCAATCGTCGTGTATAACCAAGCGTTTGAGATGACTCGGAACAAGGAATTAGCCGAGTTATTTCCTGATTTGGCAGTAGATTTGCTGGCTATAAATGAGCGTGTCATAGACCAGTTGATACCATTTAGAAGTCGTGCTCTTTACAGTTATAAGCAAAAATCTTCGGCATCAATTAAGTATGTTTTGCCAGCATTCAGCGACCTTTCATATAAAGGTATGAATATTGCCAACGGTGGTGAAGCAATGAGTAAATATTTAGCATTTCTTGAAGGTAAGCAAACCGAAGATGAGAGCAAGCAGATGTTTGCTGATTTGCTTAAATACTGCGGTCAGGACACCTATGCAATGGTGCTTTTAATGGATGTTTTATATCAATTTGCGAAGGGAAAAAAGAAATGATGGAAGCAATTTATGGAGCAATTTGTGGTGATATTGTCGGCTCGGTTTATGAGTGGGACAATATAAAGACCAAAGATTTTGATTTTTTTGATGAGTTTTCGTTTTTTACCGACGACACCGTGATGACTTTGGCAGTTGGTTGGGCGTTGGTTTATTGTCGTGGAAATTACGATAATTTGAGTGATGAAGCAATTGGGGCTATGAGGTTGTTTGGCTTGCGTTATCCGCATTCTGGATATGGTGAAAACTTTCGGGAGTGGCTTATTTCCGACAATCCAGAGCCGTATAACTCTTTCGGAAATGGAGCAGCGATGAGAGTTAGTCCTGTGGCTTACTTTGCCAAATCTTTGGAAGAAGTGAAGGAATTATCATATAAAGTTACGGCTGTTTCACACAATCACCCCGAAGGAATCAAAGGAGCCGAAGCAACGGCTGTGGCTGTGTATCTGTCTTTACAGGGAAAGAGCAAAGAAGAAATTAAAGAGTATATAACCAAAAATTATTATACTTTGGATTTTACACTTGATGAAATCCGTCCGACTTATGGTTTTAAGGTATCGTGCCAAGATTCGGTGCCACAAGCATTAGAAGCCTTTTTTGAATCTACTGATTTTGAGGACGCTATTCGTAATGCTATCTCTATCGGTGGCGATTCTGATACGATTGCGGCGATTTGTGGCTCGGTTGCTGGTGCTTTCTATGGCGTTCCTGATAATATCAAAAAGTTTGCTCTTGATAAACTTGACGATACTCTGCGTGAAAAATTGGCGGAAATTGAGAAAGCATATGCCGAGAAAGCCGCTTAAATATTACTGGAACAATGATGAACTGATTGACCTTTTGGCTCGTGTTTCGTTTGCCGAAGGAAGTTTGCTAACGGATATGCTCCATCTTCCCGAACACAGGTATAATCAAACACGAGCCGAAGTTTCAACCAAAGAGTTTGCTGGATTAGATATTGATAAAGCACGCCGAGCCTGTGAATATGGGGTTGTTCCTGACAACGCAATCACAACAGATTCTCTGAAATATTGGAACGATGGCGAGGTTAAAACAGATAAAATCAAGCAAGTGAAAGAACTTTTGGACTTTATCAACGACGAACAAGTAGCCCATCCACTCATCAGAACGGCTGTGGCTTATGTATGGTTTTTGAAACTCCAACCATTTGCTGAAAATAACGACACGACAGCACGATATTTAATGCTGGCGATGCTTGCCAAACACGAGCACATTTCCGAGCGTTTTTATGCTATTTCAGAGGTGTTTTCGGAAGATGAGTCAATTTATCATCTTATGTTAAATAATGCTCTCACGGGCAATAAAAACCTCACTAAATGGATAAAATACTTTCTTGAATCAATGCTTCAAGCAATCCAGAAATCATTGGTGGGATATATTCAAGAGAGTATTCAGATAGCACGGAAGAAGGTTCATAATAAAGCGGAGATAGAACAATGACTGATAAAGACGAAAATAAGGCAACGGAAAATAATATCAAAGAAGAAAACAGTATGATTATTGATGAGTCAAAAAATACCTTTATGCCGAAAGATGAAAAGGAATTAAGGTATTTAGAACAGTTGGCGGACAGAGCAATCGCAGAATATAAAGCAGGTAAATGTAAGCCGTTTAAAGATTTTAAGTGGTAAAAATAAAAAAGCCAATGGTTTGAGTGCCGTTGGCTCTGAAGTTTTGATGATATTATTGGGGCAGATATTGATTTTTCAGTTTATTAAAGACTAACTTTTTAATCTTGCCGACAAATGTTTCATTTCCCTCATTAACTAATTTATGATGTAATCCAAGAAGTGCTTTAATGCTTGGTTTTTTCGTATTGTCGTAAAACAGTATATTCATATAATTGCTGGTCTTGCTTAAATACTTCCGTGAAAAATCCCTAAATGAACTGACTTTTCCCTCATCAAACAACTCGTTTGCTACATCTATTAACAGTTTTAATTCCAAATTATCTGCTTTAATTTTTGTTCCTATTTGCCTCATCTGCTTGCTCCTGCTGTGATATATACTATTTATCGTTCTTAATAAAGTAATCTCCGGTGTAGTAAATAAAGTTATTTTCATTCATCTCTTTTTCAAAATAGATACAAATATTTTCAAAGTGATATTTATCGGTTATCATTTTTGTTTCTACATTGGCATTTTTCATTACTTTTCTTATGGCTCTTGTCATCATACAATTTGTATTGAACCTGATATATTCATCAACCAAATGCCGTGAAAAATCATCTTCCTTACCTAATAAACAAGTCTGATTACTCTCATTGTTTGCCAATATCAGAAAGTTTTTTGCCTGCTGAATAAGTGAAACATTATTAAATCTTTCGTTTATCGGATTATGAAGCATATGAAGATGTGTTGTTTTATTATCTTTACCATATTCCAAAACTGCCACATATTTCATTTGTGGTTTATCCGACAGAGATTGATGCTTTCCATAATATAACTGATAGTAATTTGTCAGAAAATGCTTAAATATTTTTTCGGCTTGGTTTTCGTTAAAATATTGCTGATTTAATTGAATAACCGAATGGTAGAGACAATCATTGTAATTATTTCTTATCAGTTGAACCAATGCTTCTTTACTTTTTTGAACCAATGTTTGTTTAAAACTATTATTGAACCTTCTTTTCTGTTCGTTTTGTATCATCTTTTGAACCAAATTAAGTTCTGTTGAGTTCATCTCACTGATGATTTGCGGTTGAATTAACATTAAGTTTCTCTCCTATTATGTATATAGTTATGTTAATGACCTATTCTTGAAATAGGTCTTGTTTAATTTTGGTTCAGGCTGATGGGAGATGCTCCTCTGTCAGCCCATATCACGATAAAGGCATAGCCTCGTATCGGATAAACCATTTACAAGTTTATTTATTAGAAATTGATATACGAAAATTATCAGGCTAACTAAAACGAACAAATTTAAAACTAACTATTTAGAAACTAACATATTACAGGCTAACAAATAAATCTAACTTATACTAACTAACTTTATCATCTAACAAAGTCATACTACCACAAAAAATTAAAAACACCAAAATATATTTTCATATTCTGGTGTCTTTTATAAATAAAGTTTTGTATTGTTTAGTTTGCTGCAAATGGAAATGGAATTATTTTGCATTCATCAGTCTGAAAATCATCATTATCACTTGTTATATCGTCATTTCCTTTGTTATACTCCACAATTTTCTCTGCTTCTGCAAACTCTTCACAGAAATCCAATGTCTCGGTGGCATCATAGAAATCTTTTATCATATCAGGAGAAGTGCAGCAATATTTAGCAATCTGTTCGGCATTCAGTTCTTTTTTAGCCATCAGAGAAGTGATTTTATAATGTCTTATTCTATAAGGAGCATAATCGTCACACTCTTTATAAAAACTACATTGCTTTATCATTGTGTTCCAAGATTTACGAAAACTTTTGCTCGGATAAATGACTCCTGTTGTTCCATCTTCTTTCGGATATTTATATTCGTGCATAACATTAAAAACATTCATATCATCAGAAAACTCTGTGTTATGCTTACGGCAAAATTGTTTTTGCTCTTCTTTAAACGCCCGTAATTTATCTCTTAAAGTATTAGAAATGGTTATTTTTACATATTTTCTGGTCTTATTGTTGTTGGCTTGTATGTAAATATACGGCTTGACTTCGCCCAAATATAAATCACTCCATAATAAGCCCAAAGCAGAACCATCTCTCATTCCCGTAATAGCCAAAAACTTAACAATCTGATACATACATTTTCTTTCGGCACGCAAATCTGATTTTAGAGTATTTTCATAGTTAGACTTGCTTCTTTCTAAAATCTCTTTCATTTGCTCTACGGAAAATGGTTTTCTTCTGTTTGGAACTACATCATTATGTTGCAACTCCAAAGTTCTTTTGGGCGTTAGGTAGTGTTTTTTAGTGCAAAAGTTCAGAAAACTTTTAATGGCACAATTTTCGCGGTTTAATGTAATATCATTTGGTGTTTTTCCTCTAAATGTTTGGGTTTTTCGCCATTTATAATATTCGTCAATTGTGTGCTGTTTCAAATTAGCAATTTTGATGTTTTTTTCATCTAAATAAGGCATAAAATGCCGTTTAATGGTATCCTTATTATACAGACATTTTTCTGTATCAAAATATTCACGGTATATTTTTGCCAATGATTTATCTTGAACCAGAATACCCCTGTCGTAATCGTCTAAAACATCTTTCCAATGTTTTTCAGCCAATATTTCTGCTAATTTGCCATCTGTCGTTCCAAGTGATTTTCTTTCTCGCTTTCCCGTTTCAGGGTTTTGATAAATAATTTGATAATAACCGTTTTCTCTTAAATTAAAACTATAACCTTTTTTCATCTTAAAATCTTCTTTAAATAAAAATCATCCTATTAAGCAAACAAATCAGCCTGCTTATCACATCTCATTTCAAAAACTTTGAGATTAACTTTTACACAAATCAGTTGCTTGTGTCGCCTATTTTATATTTAATATCAGTTGGTTATCCAAACCTTTCCCTTAACTTATACATACGTTATACCATCTTTATTTAATTAAGTCAAAATTATTTTATGATTTTCTTAAATTTTATATCTACTTGATTTTCCGAAAATAAATTTGACACAATTTATTAACGAATCTGAAATATCTCCAAAAATAATGACACATTTGCGATTATATATGAGAAAGTGTGTCAAAATTGTGTCATTTTTTGCTATCGCACGCTACGCTAAAAATGGCACATTTTACTGTATAACATATTGATTTTACGATATTATGATAAAAGATAGTAGCGACCACCGAAAAATAAAAAAACCTCCCTGATGTGTCAGAGAGGCTTGAAAATATAACTTCATAAGTTATTGATTATACTTAATTTTTGGTCGGAGTGACTGGATTCGGACCAGCGACTTCTACGTCCCGAACGTAGCGCTCTACCAGGCTGAGCTACACTCCGATAACTCACTCTCTTTTAATAAATCTTTCCTTTTTTGTAAAAAAAACGAAAATTATCTGTTTTTCATCGCAATATCAATATGTTATCTGTTTAATAATTTATTCTGTCGCATCATCGTTATTTTCCGCCGAACTTTCAACGTCATCATTGTTTGTCTCGGTTTCCTCCGTCTTTTGACCTCCCTCATAACCGGCGCGTAATTCCTGAAAAGCCGCTTTCTGTGTATCGTCCAAAACCGCCTCAAACGCCATCAACGTATTGATTTCCAAGGCTCTGGAACGATGACGCAACGCCGCAATATCCTGCATAATTTTTGTTTGTTCTTCCATACTGTTTCGGCTGATTTTCTTAATTTCTTCCAACTGCTGCCCGCTCAAATTCAGATTTTGCACATAATAGCTGACATCCGGATCGCTGTATTCAATCTCCACTGCTTCGGCCGTATTATCTTCCGCCGCCGAATTTTCCGTTTCTGCCAACAAAGAAATCGGTTTGGCCAACTGCATCGTTTCGGCAGGATTTTCCTCGATTGCAACATTTCCGAAAACCTGCGCCGAAGCCTCTGTCAGCACACCCAACGATAAACCGGCAACACACAACAAAAATTTTGCATACATATCTTTTCTCCATTTAAAATCTTGATTTAATAGTACCTGCTTTCGACAATTTTGCAAGTTTTTTATGTTATAAATCCGTGTTCATACACAACTTTAATCGGTTTTTTATTGCATATTAGCCGCGGTCTGCTATATTCAAGCCGATAGGAGATAAAATGAGAATATTGTATTGCGGAGATATAGTGGCGCGCTCCGGTCGCGAAGTTGTTGCTGAAAATATGGCAAAGCTTAAAGCTGATTATAAAGCCGATGTGATTATGCTTAATGTTGAAAATGCCGCCCACGGTTTCGGTGTTACCCCGGGTATTTGCCGTGATTTTTTGGCACGCGGCGCCGATGTTTTGGTTACCGGCAATCATTTTTTGAATCAGCGCGATATTATTCCGTTTTTGGATGAATGCAAAGTTATCGTGCGTCCGGCCAATATTCCGGCAGAAAATCCGGGGCGCGGACATATAGTATTTGAGCTTGCCGACGGCCGCCGAATTTTGGTTATTCAGCTACTCGGACGTTTGTTTATGGAAGCTGTCGATTGTCCGGTGCAAGCCGTTGATAACATTTTGCGCAACTATACTCTTGGTCGCAATATTGATGCAATATTTGTAGATATTCACGCCGAAGCCTCATCGGAAAAACTTTCGCTCGGCTATTATCTCGACGGCAAAGTTTCTTGCGTTGCCGGCACTCATACTCATGTACCTACCGCCGACGCCCGTGTTTTACCGCAAGGTACAGCTTATATTACCGACGTGGGAATGTGCGGAAATTACGACTCAATTCTCGGTTTTGATATAAAGGCACCGATTAATCGTTTGCGCCGTCGCTACACTGATGACCGTTTAACTCCGGCTGCCGGCAAAGGCACAATATATGCTGTTTTGGTAGAAACCGATGATGCAACCGGCTTGGCAAAATTAATCAAACAAATCAAAATATAAAGGAGCCTGTTTTAAAGGCTCCCTTTCAAAGTGTGCGAAAATTCACCATCAGAAAAACTTCATCATAAACACGCAATTACTGTTTGAGCAATTACAAGCGAGTGAAGCCGTCCCCGGATCCATCGGCAAATCAACCGCCGAACCTCCGGAACAGGCTGTGGCATAATTTCCTTCGCTTAAAACTCCCGGACACCCGATATACAACCCCTTTTCTATCGTATCTGTCTTGCTATCGGCACCGGCACCGAGACCGATAAACGATGAATTACGAACATTACTCCAGGCACTGGAACCGAGAGCGACACAAGCCTCTTCCGTCAGACCGGAAAATATTATCACATAGGCTTGAGTATCGGCATTATTGCCGTTGTTTGACTTATCAATAAATGAAGGTTTGACCGTAATTCCGCCATCATACGGATTGGTATCGGCTATCTGTGCTCCCAATTTTTTTGCCGTCACGTTTGATAATCCCTCGTAGGAATCCGCGGCAGCTCCATACGCTGAAACCTTGGAAGCGATAACTCCGACCTGCTCCAACGAAGCATTGATTCTGTATTGGCTCATCATTTTGCTGTAACCGGCCATACCGCCGACAGAAAGCACACCGACAATCGCCAACACCCCCAGCATTTCAATCATTGAACGACCGGTTTCACAAATATTCATAACCCTACTCCGTGTTATCTTATTTTTTTTCATCAGGGTCGCGTAAAACATAACCGCGCCCCCAAACGGTTTCAATATAGTTTTTACCGCCGGAAGCCTTTTCGAGTTTTTTACGTAATTTGCAAATAAATACGTCAATAATCTTGAGTTCCGGCTCATCAATACCGCCATACAAATGATTAAGGAACTGGTCTTTGTTCAAAGTAGCCCCTTTACGCAAAGAAAGGAGTTCCATAATGCCGTATTCTTTACCGGTCAGATGCAAAGTTTTACCCTTGACGGTAACGGTTTGTGTATCCAAATCGATTTCGACGTCACCGGTGCGGATAATGGAATTGGAGTGACCTTTGGAACGGCGAACCACCGCCTGAATACGCGCCAAAAGTTCGGCTTTATCAAACGGTTTGGTCAAATAGTCATCGGCGCCGTAGCCTAAACCCTTAACTTTTTTATCCGGCTCGGACAATCCGGAAAGAATGAGAACCGGTGTATTAACTTTGGCGTTGCGTAAATTTTTCAAGACTTCATAACCGTTCATATCCGGCAACATCAAATCCAGAATTATAATATCGTAATCATAAAGTTTGGCAATATCCAACCCGTCTTCGCCCAAATCGGTAGCATCAACCACCATTCCTTCTTTTTTAAGCATCATTTCAATAGTTTGCGATACCGCATAATCATCTTCAACCAAAAGAACTCTCATATTTTCCGCCTTTCCCAAAAAGTTAACCACGATAAGTCGAGTTTAATCCAATCAATATAAATGAAAAGTGTTTGTTAATAATTATTAACAAGAATATCAAAAAAAATTTGACATCGATAAATTTAGCGATTAAAACACCCCGATGAGCGAAAAAACGCTTGATTTTTATGATAATTTGCGTTAGATATAACAAAGATTTGAATGGTCCCATCGTCTAGTGGTTAGGACGCGGCCCTCTCAAGGCTGCAACACGAGTTCAAATCTCGTTGGGATCACCAATAAAAAAAACTCCCCTGCAACGGGGAGTTTTTTTATTGGTCCTCATTTCCGTACGAGATTTGAACGAGGTACGCGGCCTCCTGAAAAGATACCTTAATGTATGTTTTCAGGAGGAGACGCAATGAAACTTAATTGAGCAAGGAAAGCGACAGCACCCGCGGCGAATTTAGAAAACAAGTGACCGAAGCGAAGAGTGCGGCGCAGCCAAACTCGAACGCAAGACAAATCTCGTTGGTAACGCGTCATACCACAATATTTTGAAACAATTTTACGAACATTGCAAAATATATTGCCTTACGGCAGATATTATGTTATCATTATCATAGTGTTATACGAAATAGGTACTTTACTATGGCAAAAGGTGAAAACACAAATCCGTCCTCGGAAACTCTATTAGAGATTAATAGAGGGGTTAATTTTGTAGGTAATTGGCTTTCTGAACGATATGCTGCCGGAAAAATAACGAAACAAGAATATAGTCAAGCAATGGAAAAAATCGCTAATGTTAAAATTTTTCCGACCGGTCGTGGCACAGACAGATTGATTGACGCATATAAAAAAGGCGAGTTAAAATTAAGTGAAGCGTACACAAAAAAAGGATTTACCGTTGAAGATCTTGAAAAGGGTTTATTACGACAAGCTTCTTATGCAAATGAACTTCGCGGGCTATCTACTTTTTGGTCCGATAATCCCGTTATCTTGATAGATATTGAAAAAATAAAGGCCGAAAACGGTAAACGATCAGACTTATCCAGTGTGGTAGTACACGAATTAACGCATTGCTTGGGATTGAAAGACACCAGCGAAAAAGAAATAAAAAATATTTTGTATGGTAAATATCAACAAACACTCCCTCTTAACGAGTCAGTTAAAGAGAGTACAACCTATTACTCCGTTCAAGTTATTCCTGATACGGGCACAAACAGGTACGTTCACGGAAATAAAAAAATAGAAAGATCCGGACAATATCCTAACAACTTACAACTTAATAAAAACGTATTATATGATCCTTATGAAGATAAAGAAAATGAAGTATACGCCAGAATAATGCAAATGCGCTATGACATGAATTTGGACCCTCAAAAAAATTACACTCCCGAAGATATTAAAATGATGCGCCAATATTTGCTTGAAAAGCAAATTGAGGCAAATCTGGACGGTGCAGATCAAGATATTAATAACAGAATTTTTGAGCGGTACTCTGATGAGCAAATCAGCCATTTTTTAAACGATACCGCCCAAATACAACCAAACAAGGATAATGATACCAATTATTTAGCGAATATAAAGCAAATAATGAAAAATGACAGTGAACAATGCTTAAACACTATGAACATTTTAAGCCATCAAACGCTTTTGGCTTCAATACCGGAATCAAAGAAAAGAAGTGCCTCATATGAAAGTGATAAGAATTTAAGTTCAGCTATCTTACAATACAAACAAAATGAGTACGGTTGATATTCTTTCAGCTCGTAACTTGCAAGCAAAACATTCGAAAAAACTCCTCTTTGGGGGAGTTTTTTTGTTGGTCCCCATTTCCGCACGAGATTTGAACAAGTATGCGGCAAACCATAAAAATATCGTCCTTTAAAAACATTTGACAGTATTTAGCAAAAAATGTATATTGAACAACACGTTACAAAATTGTGTAAAGGCAAAATTTATGGTTAATTTGATAAAAAGTATTCCACAACAGCGTAAAATTCGTGATTTTATGCTGACGGCGGCTTTTTATCTGTCATTAGCCGATCTTTCCGCAAGCAAAGCGCACGCCCAAACGCCGATTACACCGGAACAAGATAAGACTCCGGATAAAAATAAAACTTACCTTAATTATAATCTGGAAATCGGTGCCGATAATCTTTCCGCGCTGATTGCCGACGAAAAAAACGTAACCTTCTACAATGATTTAGCACCAAGCATCGTCGCTTCGCTGGAAAATAAAAAGGGCGACGGAGCCAAAATTACAGCCTCCGAAATGTTTGTTTATGACGGCAGTAAAATCACCCCTGCCCTCAACACTCTGATGCTTGAGTGCTATAAAAAAGTCAAGAACGGCGGCGAGCTGTTCTTAAAAGTCGGGCGCGACAATACCCAAGGCAACGACGACCTTCCGCCGGCTGTTGATTATACAGCCGATACCGTCGACGATGAAGCCTTCAGCAACAACGCGCCGCATATGGTTCTGGGTTATCGCAAGGATGGACACTTTATCGAATTGGGAACAATTCAAAACATTGATTTCCGAGATTATGCTTTTATTCCGAATATGCAAAAAATTGATTTTTTTGCCAAAGGACATCTGGCAATATTGAACAAAGATAACACGGAATTGAGTACTGAATTGACTACGCATATGGGCAAACACAGCCAAACCGGTATTGCCGATGTTAACTTTATGAAAAACGGTATCGGTGCCAAAGCTTCCTTGCAATATGATTTCAAAAACGACGAAACAAAATATCTGCTGCGAGCATACCAAAAATTAAAAAACGGTTTTGCGCTGATTGAGGAAATTGCCCATCGCGGCAAAGAATGCGGCGTTGATTTTCGTTTGTGTGCCGGCAAAAAAGGCTTGCAGGTTTTCGCGATGTATAACACCGAAGACAAATTGTTGCAACTCGGAGCATCTTATTCTTTCAGTGTCGGTAAAAAAATAAGTCATACCAAATAAGGGATAAATTATGAATTCGGAAATCAAATTCTGTTTGCCGGTCGGAAAATGGTGGTTTTTAAGCCCGTATGCCGAGTTTCCGATAAAAATGGAAGTTGACGGAGAAACCTTTGTTTTTCCGACGGTCGAGCATTATTATCAGGCAATGAAATTTTATGCGAGCGACCAACGTTTCCGCACCGTTTTGAGTTTGAAAAATCCCGATGAAGCGCGACTTCTCACCAAAACTCCGACATATAAAATAAATCGCCGTGCTAATTTTGAAGAACAAAAATTTGCGATTATGGAAGCCGGATTGCGCGCTAAATTTGCCCAAAATCCCAATGCCGCCGAAATGCTTAAATCGACCGGAAATGCCTTATTGATAAAATCTTGTCCCGTATGCTACAAATGCGGTTTCGGTATCGGCAGCCGTCAAAATATTATGGGAAAGATTTTAATGCAAATCCGCCAAGAAATATCAAAATAATTTTATTAGTCCTACAGGTTGATAATTTTTCTGTTTTTATTGAATCGCCGCCAAATCCGAGTATGATAAAGCAAAACAATATTGAAAGGAAAATAGATGTCTCGTACTGTTTTATTGATGGTTGCTTTGATGTTGCTGTTTATGTATGTCGGCAACCTCGCCGGCGGTCAGGAAGGTATGCAGGCAGCATTTTTGGCGGCTTGCGGTATGAATTTTGTCAGCTACTTTTTCAGCGACAAGTTGGTTTTAAAACAATATAACGCCAAAGAAGCCACTCCGCAAACCGCACCGGAATTGTATCAGATTGTGCAGCGTTTATCCGCAAAAGCCGGTCTGCCGATGCCGAAAGTTTATATCATTCCGGAGCAGGTGCCGAATGCTTTTGCCACCGGTCGCAGTCCGAGCCACGCGGCAGTTGCCGCCACACAGGGCTTGCTTAATTTGATGACGCCGGAAGAAGTTGAAGGTGTGTTGGCGCACGAGATGAGCCACGTCAAACATCGCGACATCCTTATCGGTACCATTGCCGCAACTTTTGCCGGTGCCGTTGCCATGTTAGCCAATATGACGCGCACAAATACAAGCAGACAAAGTTCTTCAAGCAATAATTCGGGTGTTTTGGGGGCGGTGTTGTTGCCGATTGCCGCTACCATTATCCGTATGACGATTTCACGCACCAGAGAATATAAAGCTGATGAAGGCGCCGCTTATCTGACCGGTCATCCGGAATGGTTGATGAGTGCTCTATCCAAACTGGAAGGTTATTCGCAGAATTATCAAATGCAACGTGCCACTTCGCAAACGGCGCATATGTTTATTGTCAATCCGTTTAACGGCCTGAGCAGTATTTCGCGTTTGTTTTCCACTCACCCGAGCACCAAAGACCGACTGAGCGCATTGGATAACATTCGCAAAAAGATGCAATAATCTTCTGTTAAAAAAAAACAAATCCTCGTATCTTTTCGATACGGGGATTTGTTTTATTCATCCGCGCCGATGCAGGCCGCTTAAAGCCAAGAAAACACCTCCGATAAACGGAATCAGATAAAACCAGTATTTGCCGACACCGGCAAAACCACCGCCGCCGTACGCCGAAATACCGGCAACCATTGCACCGAAAATCATAAACAGCATGGCAAACCAACACATCAGCATATTGTTGAGTCTGCGCCGCTCATTCATACGATAGGACCTTTCGGCAGGAGAAAGACGCATTTTGTAATCATCTTGCCGCCACCACGGATTTTTCCTTTTCCATCTCAGGTCGTAACACAACATTGCCACCGTAAACGCGATTGCCACCACAATAAAAAGCGTACAAATCATTTTCAATTCTTCCATAATGATATTATTTAGTTACATAATTATTCAGATTGTAGGATTAATGTAACATACTCAATGATGATTGCAAGAAATATTTTGTGATTGTCGCAACACCACCGCAACAGAAAAAGTCGATTAGTGTTGTTGATAGAAGTACACCGATTATCGCGGTGTATTCTCCCCTGAAAAACAAGAAAAAAAGCCGGAGAACGTGGCTAATAGAAAAAGGCTTCCCGCTGTGTTTCCACTTTGCAACAAGAAAAATCACGAATAGCGTGTATAAATACGAAGAAAGTCCTTTGACGCGGTGTATTCTCCCCGGAAAAACAAGAAAAAAAGCCGGAGAACATGGCTAATAGAAAAAGGTTTCTTCCCGCGGTGTTTCCACTTTGCAACAAGAAAAATCACGAATAGCGTGTATAAATACGAAGAAAGTCCTTTGACGCGGTGTACAAAAGAAGTACATAAGTCAAAGGACTTTCAAGTAGTTATCAGCTAGACGTGATTTCCAATACTAAAGATTGGAAGAATCAACCTTAACACCTACCCCCATAGTCGAACTGATTGAAATTTTCTTCAAATAAGTTCCTTTCAGGCTGGCAGGTTTAGCCTTCAAAATCGTTTCAATGAACAATTTGGCGTTGTCATAGATTTGATCACTGCTGAAGGAAGCCTTAGCCACACCGGCGTGAACAATACCGTTCTTTTCTACACGATATTGAACTTCACCTGCTTTGGCATTTTTAACAGCTGTGGCAACATCGGTGGTAACCGTACCGAGTTTCGGGTTCGGCATCAAGCCTTTCGGACCCAATACACGAGCAACACGGCCGGCCATACCCATCATATCCGGAGTTGCGATACATCTGTCAAAGTCAACCTTTCCGGCCAAAATCGAATCGACCAGGTTTTCGGCACCGATAATATCAGCACCCGCTGCCTTAGCTTCATCAGCCTTTTCGCCTTGCGCAAACACAGCCACGCGAACGGTTTTACCGTTGCCGTGCGGCAACTGGCAAACGCCGCGAATCATTTGATCGGCGTGTTTCGGATCAACACCCAAGTTAATTGCCAAATCGATGGTCTCATCGAATTTTGCAGTTGCATTTTCTTTTACGATATTGATAGCGTCTTTCAAGCTGTAAGCCTGATTCTTATCAATATTTTTATATGCATTTACTAATCTCTTTCCGCTCATCGACTTACTCCGTTACTTCAATACCCATGGAAACAGCCTGACCTTTAACCATATTCATGGCAGATTCAACTGTCGAGCAGTTCAAATCCGGCATTTTGGTGGTGGCAATTTCTTTGACTTGTGCCATAGAAATTTTGCCGGCAGTCTTTTTACCAGGTTCTTTAGATGCAGATTGAACACCGGCGGCTTTCTTAATCAAATAAGAAACCGGCGGCAACTTGGTGATGAACGTAAAGCTCTTATCATCGTAAGCGGTAATGATTACCGGCACCGGAACACCCGGCTCGATTTTTTGCGTTTGTGCATTAAATGCTTTACAAAATTCCATAATGTTTAAGCCTTTTTGGCCCAAAGCAGGACCTACCGGCGGAGACGGATTCGCCTTACCCGCAGGTATTTGCAGCTTAATCAGACCTAAAATTTTCTTTTTAGATTTAGCCATTTTATACCTCTCTTAGGTTTGTGGTAAAGACAATGGCTTGTCCCCCACAATATTATTAACACAAAACATCTTTAAAGACGATTCGCCTTCAAGATGCCTGTTTTGTATATCACACAAATTACAAATTGCAAGTATTTTTTGTTCGTCGGAGCAAAAAAATACCAGAAAGCCCAAAATTCAGATTATCCTGCTTTATTTACAGCTTTTGTCAATGAAAATAAATTTTTTACTTGATTTTGGACAAAACATATATTATAATATACATAATAAAATACTTTTTAGGAGAAAAACCATGAATAAAGTGGATATTATACAAATTGATCAAAACAGCGGAAATCCGGTTATCGAAACACATGAATACCGTGATGTATTGCAAAAAGAGCAGACCTTAAATCACAAAGAAGTGTTTGATTATTTCAGCACCGTAGACAAGAACCCGCACAAAGTTGATGAAATGCTGAACAATCTTTTTTATCAGCCGGCAATGGAGAATGCTTATCGTGTCAGCCGCATTGAACCGGAAGATGTGAACAGATTTATTGCGCAGGTTTTGAAACTTCCGGAAATCGATAAGCGGAATTTAATCAATGATTTTTACGCTTCTTATGCCAACGCGGCCAGTGCCAAAGACGGTTTTGTAAGCGGGCTGTCATCTATTTCCGGTCAGAAAGAGTGGGACGCTTTGGGAGAAAATCTGACAAGATACCCTAATCTCAAACATTTGCAATGGAAACTGGAAAATGACAAAGCCCTTGAACAACCGGCACCGGAAAAAATCGGTTTGGGTAAAAAGATTATGCGTTGGTTTGAAAAGAAAAATATAGATACCAAAGGTATTAAGAATATTGCAGCCGGCGTTGTAGCCACAGTAATCCTCACTCCGGCAGCGTTGAAAATTTTGCAAATGACTGCCGATAAAGATAATGCCAAGATTGCAAAAACCGCACAAAAAGCTCCGCAAAATACCAATCAGGATATGAGCAAAGCTTATGATATGAATAAAAATGTTCGTTCGTAAATTCCAATAACACAAAAAATCAAGCCCCTTGCGAAAAACATGGGGCTTTTCTTTACTAAATCACACTTATTTAATATAAGGCAAAGCGTTAACCAAATCTTCTTCGGTGTTGATATCCGCCGGTGCTTCCTGCACCAGTTTGATATTATCCACCAACATGGCGCGAACTTCCATCCCGTTTTCGAGCGCACGCAGTTGCTCCAAGGCCTCACGTTTTTCGAGCACTCCGGTTGGTAACGACACCATTTTCTGCAACGATGCCGCTTTGAAAACATAAATACCGATGTGATAATACAAATCCTGATTCGGGCATTTTTCCGGATTACGCGTATATGGTGCGGTTGCACGCGTAAAATACAAACAACGTGCCTCTTTTTCGCCTTCTTTCAAACCCATAATGATTTTTACCACATTCGGATTGTTCTTATCTTCTTCGGTTTTAATCAGCATACCGCAAGTGGCAATATCGCAACCGGTACGTTCCACCATTTCTACCAAAGGCAGCGTAACTTTCGGGTCGACATTGATGTTATCGCCCTGAAAATCCACCACTATATCATATTTTGTACCGTCCGGATCCAAAATTTTGAGCGCGGCGGCAATTCTGTCGGTACCGCTCGGCAGATTCGGGTCGGTTAAAATCGCCGTTGCCCCGAATTTTTTGCATTCGTCAACAATAGCCTGATCGCCGGCGGCAATGGCAATATCCGTATTCAGCGCATTTTTAACATTTTCATACACACGTTGCACCATCGTCTTGCCGTTAATCACGCGTAGCGGCTTATTCGGAAGTCTGGTGGCGGCCAATCTGACCGGCATTAAGGTAATTACTCTACTCATTTTTTCGTCCTTTGTTAAAGTTGACCGTATTTAATATCCTTGGCTTGCGCCGTAAATTCCGCCTTAATCTTGGCAATAATTTCGGCTTTTTGAGCCGGATCATATTTGCCGGTAGTGCGATTCCATACCGTATCCGGCCACTCCGGATCGCCCTTTTTGCGGCATACGATATGCACGTGCAACTGCGGCGTCATATTACCAATCATTGCCACATTATCCTGTTCACACGGGAAAAGCTTAAACATCACACTCTCTGCCAACGCAATTTCCCGCATCAGCTGAAAGCGCTCCTCCATCGTCAGGTTGGTCATATTTTTGGTATTTTCTTTTTTCGGCACCAAAAAAATCCACGGATAATATTTATTATCTTCAAACAGAACGCGGCACAACTTCAAATCCGTAACATAATCTTTGGCCGCCAGTCCCGCCACAAGTTGAAAAGCCATTTATAGTCCTCCCACACTTTTAATTTGTATAATTTGTTGTACATCAATATTTTGCTCAAGGCAAAGACTTTTCACGGTTTTCCCTTTAGAAATTTCTTCGGACATCACACCGGTTTCCACACACAAAATCGGCGTAATTTCCACATTGACGGCACCCTTAATATCTGTGCGTACCGTATCCCCAATCATACAGGTTCGCTTTTTATCGATTTTTACTCCGTTTTTTTGCAACATGGCAAACGTATAATCATAAATATTGGTGTGCGGTTTGCCGTATTCCAAAACTTCGGCGCCGCGTTTTCTGAACATTTCGGCAACAGTTCCGTTGCGCACCACAAAAACCGCCTCCGCTTCCGGCACCAACGGATGTCCCTCTTTGGCGGTAAAGTCCGGATTGGCATTTAACACCGGCAAACCCAATTCGACCGCCTTATCTACCCATACGACAAACGGCTCCGGCGTAGTGGTATCCCATACCTTTCCCCCGCCGCTTTCATTATTTTTTACCGCCCAATACATATTTTTATATTGCGGATATGCGGCCACATCTTTTTCATACAAAAACGGCACTCCGCAATAAATAAAATCGGCCTCTTCCATTGTACTCACCTGCTGATACGGTGTATCGGCAAAAGCCTTGTCGTGCGATTTTCCGATAACATAATATTTGCAAGGATTTGGACAATTTGCAAAGGCAATATCGGCTTTCAGCAAATGTTGCCGCAATACATCGCCGGACGACAGCATATAATTATAATCCCGCCCTTGTATCATTCCGCGCTTGCCGTAACTGCCGATTAAATCTTCTGCCATTTGCGTCGAATTTGAAATCACAACCACCGTTTTGCCCTGCGCAACCAACGCTCGCATCGTTTCCAAACTGCCGGCATAAAACTTGTTGCCTTCCCAAAAAACACCGTAAGCATCAAACAAAAACAAATCAAAACCGGCGGATATTTCGGCCAAATTATTATAAATCATCTTTTGCTCCCGCCTTGTGCAAAATCGCCACCCGTGCCTTATGCGGAATTTTCCGATTTTGAAATTGCCGATTCGCCGCAACAAAATCCTTCCATGCGGCACGGCTCGATTTACGCTTTGCCGTCAACTCCGGCACAACCCAAATTTTATCGTATGCCTTAAAAATTTCCTTCCCGCCGAGAGTAAGCCCTGCAAACGGCAATTTCCGCATTTGAGTGATGGCGTTTAACAATCTTTCGGCACGCGGAATATATTCACGCCGACACAGGCACGCCAAAATCCTGAACTTGATTTCGTCGTGCCAGTTTAAAAAATCCGTGTATTTAAAGCAATACACAACATCGTCGATTGATTGCACCTGACCGGCAAAAACTTCATCGGCCTGCTTTTCAATATAATCTTCCGCACTTTGTAAGCGCTTTGCCGTCAACGCCAAACATTCGGCCGAAATCTGCGTACCATTTTCCAATTGCGGGAGAAAAGCACGGATTCGATTGCGTAAATAACGCGTATCCGAATTAGACTCGTCCTTTATCCATTCAATTCCTTTTTGTTGAAGATAATTTTGCATTGTTTCCGGTGCAGAATATAACAGCGGCCGCAAAATCAACACCCCGTCGCGCTCGGTAATTTCACGCATACAGCACAGGCCTTCAAGCCCGCTGCCGCGTTGCAGACGCATCAAAAACGTTTCGGCCTGATCTTGCAAATGGTGTGCCGTCAGCAAAACTCTGACATCATTTTGCCTACACCATTCAGTCAGCAACTTATAACGGGCAAGCCTCGCCGCCTCCTCAATCCCCGTAGCCGGTTTTGCACCTTGCCAATATAAAATATGGTGTTCGATTCCGTATTGTTGCATAATTTTTGCCACATATCGCGCCTCCTCTTCCGAACTCGGGCGCAACCCGTGACTGACTGTCAGCGCAATTATTTCATAACCGAAAACCGCTAATTGCTCTTTAGCCATTAAAATAAGTGCCAGAGAATCGGCGCCACCTGATACGGCTACGGCGATTCTCCGGACCTTAATTTGATATTTTGCGAGAAATTCTTGCAATTATTTATATCCGTGCAAAACCTCTTTACAGTTGAGTTTGATTTTCTCAACATTTACCTTGCTTTTCAGCTCGGCATTTGCCTTTGGGTATTCTTCATCAAAGTTCATCAACACCAAGCAAGCGCGATGACTGTCATCAAGCAACACAAAAGTCGTCCCCAAACGATACAGGCTGTCCGCCCCCTTGTTGCCATTTTTATAATTATCATACCCGTCTTTGAAAGCAACCTTTGCTTTGCTGTAATTACCGCGTTTCAAATAAACCTCACCGAGCCAATATTGAGCATTACTGGCTAAAGCATGATTCGGAAAGCGCTCCAAAATATCATTATACGCAATCTCGGCTTCATCATACAAACCGGCGTTATATGCCTTCATAGCATTATTATAAATGGTTTGCGCATCATTTGCCGAAGTCGGAGTCGCGGTCGGAGTCGCGGTAGGTTTTGGCGTGGCTGCTTTCGGAGTCGCAACCGGAGCGGCTACCGGTTTCGGAGTTGCAATTTGCGAAGCCTTTTTTTCTTTTTCCAACGGCTCCAAATCCTTACCCTTGATTTTATCTCCGGCAACAGATTCGGCTGCGTCTTTAGCCACCGGCGCACTGTAAACTGTCGGGAACCTCGGAACCGGCGCACTCAAACTGTCCGGAATCGGGCGCCCTTCCAAAATTTTCAGGCGAATTTCCATATCGCGATTATATTTTTCGATTTTATCGTTGTTCTCTTTCAGCTTATGTTCCAACTCATCCAAACGTCCGTTCAGTTTGCGAATTGTTTCGTCATATTCGCTGATCTTTCCCTGAACATCGCCGTTTGCCGAAGCTTTTTTATCGTTTTCACGATATAATTGACGTTGCAAAACCGTCACATCTTCACGCAAATTGGCAACTTCGCGAGCCAAATCGGCGGCAGAGGCCATATTAGCAAGCAACACTCCGCACAAAGAAACAGAGAATAATTTAATAAGTTTCATTTTTAACCTCACTTATATGTTTAGCCACGCTTTTTTTATAACGATTTTTTTCCGATAATACAAGCATAAAGCAGGTTAAATCTTAAAATGTGCAAAATTTATGACGACCAAGCTTTTTATCCGATAACAAAAAAAGACGCAACCGAATAAGCTGCGTCCTTTAATGTTTATACCTTAAGTGTCGTATTATTCAGCAGAGCTGACAACTGTAACGGCACGACGGTTTTGAGCCCAAGCTGCTTCGTTGCTGCCGAATACAGCCGGTCTTTCTTTACCGTAAGAAATCGTAGAGATTCTGTTTTCAGCAACACCTTGAGATACCAAGTAAGCTTTTACAGCGTTAGCACGGCGTTCGCCCAATGCCAAGTTGTATTCGCGAGTACCTCTTTCATCGCAGTAACCTTGAACGATTACATTAACATCGTCATGGCTCTTCAACCAAGCGGCCTGAGTATCCAAAGCTGCACGAGCTTCAGCTGACAAAGCAGAGCTGTCTGTGTCAAAGAATACGGTATCCGTTGTGTTTTCAGCAAAAGAACGAGCCAGTCTGGATTCGCAGTCAGCACCGCTGAACAGACCACCGTCCGCACCAAATACAGAACAACCCGATAAAGCTACAAGAGCTACGAACAAACTTAAAAGTTTTTTCATTTTATTTTCTCCATATGGTTTTTTTAATATTTAATCGTATTGCTACGACCGTTTATTTAATTGTATAACAACTAATACATTGTTAACTTAAGTAATATTCGTAAATTTTTCAATAAGAAAAATAAAAAAATAGCAATAAAGTTAAAAACTGTGCATTATTTTTATATATTTTGGTTTTAAAAAGCCTGTTTTTTTACCTTGTAAGCCGCATCTACAATGCTTTTTTGCTTCTCTATATCAAAATCGGCCTTTATGTTAAGTTGCGGGGCAACCGCGGCAATAATATTTCGTGTAATCGGCACCGCATTCCAACCGGCTGTGGTAAAGCCATACGTTTCTTTGCTGGCTTTCGGATCATCAATCACCACCAACAGCGCATATTTCGGGTCAGACTGCGGAAAAGCCGAAATAAACGATGAAATACTTTTACTGTGGTTATAATGCCCGTTTTCCAGCTTATCGGCGGTACCGGTTTTACCCATAACCTGATAACCTTCCACATTGGCGCGCCGACCGGTACCTCTGGTCACAACCGCCCGCAACAGAGTGCGCATATTGTCAGAAGTTTGCTCGGAGACGACTCTTTTTCCTTTATGCTTATTATTATATAAGAGTGTCGGCTGATGATACATCCCGCCGTTAACAATAGCGGAAAATGCCGTAATAATATGCAACGGAGTCGAAGAAATACCGTAGCCGTAGCTGATGGTGGCCATTGTTACATCTCCCCACCTTTCTTTGCTGGCAAACCATGGCTTTGCCAACTCCGGCAATTCAAATTCGGTCAAAGCCTTATCCATATTGATACTTTGCAAAAATTTGCGCTGAAACTTTTTACCGACTCGCAAAATCTCCAAAGTCGAACCGATATTGGACGACTCCACTAAAATATCTTCCGGCGTCAAATATCCGTGCGAACCGTGCGGATCCGTAACCTTTAGGCGGTGCACATGGATTGCATGCGATGTATCAAATCTGTCCGTAATTTTCACTTTACCGCTTTCCAAGCTGAGCGCCGTATTGAAAACCTTAAACACCGAGCCGGCCTCATAAATACCCTTGGTGGCAAAGTTAAACATTTCTTTTTCGCCGAATTTACTGTTTTCGTTCGGGTCATAATCCGGCACCGAAGTCATAGCCACCACCTGACCGGTCTTAACATCCATCAAAATTGCGGCACCGCCGGCGGCATTAAATTTTTGCACTCCGGCAATCAGTTCATCGCGAATCTGGTTTTGAATACCCAAATCAAGCGACAAATACAGCGGTTTGGTTGAGGTTGTCAAACGCTCGTTCATTGATTTTTCAATGCCGGCAATACCGTTATTATCAACATCGGTACTTCCCAAAACGTGTGCAAACAGATTCTTATGCGGATAAACCCGCTTTTCGCAACTCTCAAATTCCAACCCCGGAATACCGAGATTATTGACTTGCGACTGTTGTGCCGGCGAAAGATTGCGTTTTAAATAGATAAACGCCCCTTTGCGATTGAGGCGATTTAAAAAGTATTCATACGAATCGTCCGGAAAAATTTCGCTCAAAGTGGCGGCCACATCTTCCGGATGGCGAATCTGTTTGGTATTGGCATACAGATTTTTGGTCGGTAAAGAAGTAGCGATAACCTCGCCGTTGCGATCCATAATATCGGCACGTTTAACCGTGTTTTTAAAATGAATAATATCCTCATCGGACATCTCGGCCAAGGCCGTATCAATATTGATGCCGTTGCCCAAACATACATAGGTCACGCGCGCACACAAAATCAAATAAACCGCAACAAAACAACAAAGCGCAAACAGCGTACGCTGACGACAGGTCAAAACATTATCATTCTCGGTGGTATAGCTTTTGGAGGTAATGGCACGTCGCGAAATCTTTATCTCCTGTCCCGGGAGATAAATTTTTTCTTCCTTTCGTTTAGAGAAACTGACGTTAAACCCCATTTTAATTCTTCTTAACTTCTGCTTTTACCAAGGTTGTTACACTTTTTTTGTTCACACGCACCGCGTTGGATTCGGTGTTATCTTCATAGTTGAAGTGTAACGCAGAATAGTTAATAATTTGTTCAGGTTTTGCATTTTCTAAAGATAATTGTTCTTGAGCCAATTTGCGTAAGCGCTCCGGCGTATTATGGTGGCTCCATTCGGCCTTCAAAACGTGGATTTCATCAATATCGCGCTGAATATTGCTGTTAATGGCGGCAAGCTGACGCTCCAGTCCCTGCACCTTATTTTTCAAAACGGAAGAACCGAACGCCACTATCAACGTTACCGTAAACCATAAAACAACCATTGCCGTCTTGATGCTTCCACCCATAGCCGCCTATCTCCTTATTGCATATCTCAACTTTGCCGAACGCGCCCGCGGATTGTTGAAACACTCCGCCGCCGTCGGCATAATTGCTTTTGAAACTTCCGTAAACACACTGTTATCTTGCGCCAATTCCGGCGCATATTTGGAAATACGGACTTTTTTGCCGCCGTTTTCCTTCATATAATTCTTAACGATTCGGTCTTCGAGTGAATGAAAATCCACCACCACCAGACGACCGCCGGAAATCAGCCGATTCGTTGCCCCTTTCAAACCACGCTCCAACTCTCCCAATTCATCATTGACCGCTATACGCAGAGCCTGAAAAGTCCGAGTCGCCGGATCAATTTCACCGGCGTGTTTATGAATAACCGTATAAACAATTTCCGCCAATTCGGTTGTGGTTTCGATTTTCTTGTGTCGACGATATTCGACGATTCGCGCCGCAATTTGTCGCGATTTTCTCTCTTCACCGTACTGATACAAAATATCAGCCAGTTCCCTTTCTCCATAATAATTAACAATATCTTTTGCACTCTCGCCTTCGCAAGACATCCGCATATCCAGTTCGGCTTCTTTGGCAAACGAAAATCCGCGTTCGGCATTATCGAGTTGCATTGAGGAAACACCGATATCAAAAACCGCTCCGCCGATTCGTTCCGGCACCAGCTCGGCAAAATCTCCGAATTTTCCGGCCCGAAATTCAAAACGCGAATCGTAAAGATTCTTAAATTCATTGGCTCGCACCATCACATTCGGGTCGCGATCAAGCGCAATCACTTTGCAAGGCGCCGCCTCAAGAATCGCCCGGGTGTAGCCGCCGTTGCCGAAAGTGGCATCAACATATATTTCGCCGGCTTTCGGCTGCAGATAAGTCAGCACTTCTTTCAGCATAACCGGAATATGTTTCTGCCGCAGTATTACCATTATTCTTGCTCCTTCGGCGCTTTCAGCGTCGGTCTGTTTTTCATCACTTCGGCCCGAATCCGTGCTTCTTCTTTTTCCCAATTTTGCGGATTCCAAATCTGGAACTTGCGCCCTTTTCCCACAAACACCGCCGTATCGGTAATCTGTGCGTGTTTTAAGAGTTTTTCGGTCAGCATAATCCGTCCGGTGCTGTCAAACGCAAAACGTTTGGCATCGCCGAAAATCAAATTGGTCAGATTATCTTGAGTTTCCGAAAAGAAGTCGGTGGCATTTTCGATTTCGGTCGCCAGTTTATCGAGCGAATCCTCTAAACAGCCCTCGATACAAGGCGCCGACAAACTGCGATAGCATACTATTTCGGTTGATAGTTCTTTGGCAATGGCGCGGTAGTCAGCCGGAAGCGAAACGCGCCCTTTGGCGTCCACCTTGTTGAAAATCGTGTCCATAAACAGAAAGATTTTCCGCATTTTTTGCCTTTCCTTACCGTTGCCTCACATTTAAATGGTATAACATGGTATTTTATGGGATTCAATGGTAATTTTTAGCATTTTATTAACTGTTCGTTTTTTGTTCTTGTAAGTTGCAATATATATTGAAAAATATTCTGTACTTTCAACATATTATAAAAGTGTAAAAAATTTTTAAAAAATTAACACGCTTTGTCTGTAACACTGTGGAAAAGCGAAAAGCGACAAATATGCGCATATTTTTCAATAAATTTCCTTGACAGAATCGACAATTTTCGTTATTCTGTTTGGAAATTACCATTATTCTCAAATTATTAGATTATGAAAAAAATTACAATTAAGGACATGAGGCAAGCCATTGTCTATGTCAACAACGGAAACTATGTCGGCAATCTCAACGACCTCGCCGACGATGATTTGCTGGCCTGCGATTTCGGTCGTGACCTCAAGATGGGAAATGTACGCGTAGCCAATGTAGCTATTGAACTGGAGCGCCGCCACAACTGGCTGGATATTCCGCAGGAAGCATTCCGAAACGTACCGGACAATACGGTCGGAGGTCTCTTAGACACCATCAACAAGTACATTGATGGAAAAGCAGATTAGATTAGAGGATGTTCGCACCGCCCTGTATGCAATGAACGTACCGGCAGTGCAAAATTTTCCGGAGGAAGCGCTGAAGAATGCCGATTTCCGGTTTGACTTGGAAATGGATGAACGCAAAGTCATCGCATTGATGAGCAATCTGGAAATTGAAAAGCATATCCTGCTTCCGGTGAACGTGTTGGAAAATATCCGAATGAAAAACAGTGTGAACACATTGATTTATTCGGCCAACAGTCACCTGATTGATTTGGATGAACAGTGAAAAAAACACGGTAAGATTAACCTCTTGCCGTGTTTTTTATATGCCGCGGTTTTAAAGACACTATCAAATAACATATAAAACACCGTATAATGAGTCAGATACGACGTTACCCTTTGCGCGTAGTGTACAACAAAAGGTACATAAGCAAAACAGCAGTGCAGAACGTATAAAAATCCGTAGAATGAGGTAAATACGAAGGGGGATTTTGACGACGTGTACAAAAGAGGTACATACCCCCCTCGAAGAACAGTTAAAACACCGTAGAATGAGTCAGATACGAAGTAAGCGGGTCGGCGCCGTGTACAATAAGAGGTACATAAGCCAACCCGCTTACAAGTAGATGACCATTATACAGTGTTTTTAGATGTCGGAGATGACGGAAAGGGCAATAATCTCATCCGGATTTTCAACCATTCCATTGGGTTCGCCACCTTTTTTAAGCATATCGACATATTCCATACCGGAGGTTACTTCGCCCCAGACGGTATATTGACCATCAAGCCACGGACAATCGGCGTAACAAATAAAGAATTGGCTGTCGGCCGAATCCGGCATCATGGCACGCGCCATCGAAACCGTACCGCGTTTGTGCGGAGTGCGATTAAATTCGGCTTTGAGCTTTTTGCCGCTACCGCCGGTGCCATCGCCGCGCGGACAACCGGCTTGCGCCATAAAACCTTCAATCACTCGATGAAATTTCAGGCCGTTATAAAAACCCTGCCGCACCAATTCCTTAATTCGCGCCACATGGTTCGGAGCAATATCCGGCAACATTTCGATAATCACGTCACCGTATTTTGTTTGCAATAACAGAGCATTGTCGGCATCTTTAACCCTGTATGAATGCTTGATTTTTTTAGCTCTGGTTTCGCTCATTGCCAATTTTTTAGTTTCTTTATTTTCCAAATTTTTGGTAGAAGGTTTGGAAAGATTTTTTGTTTTGTTTTTATCCAATAAATCAGTCATTTCAGCTTCCTTTCATTTATTTATAAGATTTATTTAGGAAGTTATTCGGCGTGATTCAAGACGTAATCGACTCTTTCTTGTGCCGATAAGCCTTGCGGATAATGTTTATCGACGTTTTTAATTACTTCTTTTAAGCCGCGGCAGTTGGCAATCTGAATAGCCAACCCCGGCCGCGCATTAAGTTCCAGCATCATCGGACCGCGGAATTTATCCAAAACAATATCTGCGCCCAGATAGCCCAATCCTGTCATTTCATACGCCAACGCACCGATCATCAGATGTTCGCGCCACATCGGCACTTGCAACGTCATTAAATCGGCACCGGTATCCGGATGTATGGCAATCGGCATATTGTGCGAAACCGCATTGTTGGCGTGACCGGTACGCATATCCAAACCCACGCCGACGGCTCCTTGGTGCAAATTGGCTCTGCCGTCGGATTCTTTGGTGGCAAGTCGCATCATAGACATTACCGGATAACCTTTATAAACGATTACGCGCACATCCGGTATTCCCTGATAACTGAAATTTTGAAAAGCATCGCTGAAATGCACCAGTTCCTCAATCAAAGCCGTATCATATTGTCCGCCCAAACTGTACAATCCGCTCAAAATGTTGGAAACGTGCTGATACACTTCGTTGAATCCGAGTTTTTTACCGCTGGCGGTCGTAAATTCCGTACCCGTAAATTGTTTTATTACCAACACGCCTTTGCCCTGACTGCCGTGCGCCGGTTTAATCACAAACTCTTCATGACCGGCCACGATTTTCAACAAATCCTTAACTTCGTACTGATGTTCAATCACCCCGATTTTATGCGGAGTATTGATATTGATACGGTCAGCCAGCGTTTTGGTCTGCACTTTATCATCCACCAACGGATAGAGCGAACGCTTGTTGTTGCGTCCGATAATAAAAAAATTACGTGCATTCATCCCCAAAACCCCGCGCTCGCGGAATTTTTTCGGATTGGAAAATATTTTGAAATAATCCCACATTTTGTTATTCCTTTATCAGCGGCGCAAAGCGTTTCAGCTCAACCAAACGATATCCGGTATATGTACCGAGCTGCATTACCACAATCAAAATCACCAAATTCCATTCATTAAACGCAAACATAATATGGCGAATGTATGAACTGCTGATAACAAAATAAGTCAGTATGGCCACCACACAGGTGTTGACAATTTGCTTGGTGGCATTGTGCGCGCCCTCTTCTTCCCATGTAATGGAGGCACGTTCGATAATCCACGCCGTAATAATTATCGGGAAAAACACCGCCGACGCCGCAATTCTGAAATTATATTGATAGCCCAAAATCGTCAGCATTTGCATAATCAAAATCACGAAAATCACCACTGCGGAAATTCTCGGTACCAACAACAAATTAAGCCGCGTCAACAAAGTTCGGATTAAAAGCCCCAAAGCAATAATCAGTGTAAAGCATATCAACCCCGACCAAAAACCTGTGCGCACCAATGACATCGCCACCAACATCGGTGTAAACGTACCCATTGTCGGAATTCCCACCACGTTTCGCAACAGCACCACCAACAAGATACCGAGTGGGAAAATCATCAACCATTTCAAAGTATTTTGTTCCAAATTAGGCAAATTATAAATCGTATAATCAAACATTTTACTGTTTTCGTATTTTGCACGTTTTCCCGCCATTTTGAACGATGAAACCGCCGATTGAATTACCGAGAATTTTATCTCCGATTTACGCCCACCGACCACATCAAACAGCGATACACCGCCGCGTTGGAACACCACAAAATTTTTCGGCAGACCGGATACGCCGGTTTCGATATTATACATCATCCATTTGCTGTTTTCATAAACCTCGAGCATTAAATCGGCCGGTGCTTCTCGCCGTTTTTCCGAAATCTTTACTCCGCGCACAATCCGTGCCGCAACATTTTTGAACGAAAGCAACTCAATGATTTTCTCGGCCATAATGCGTTGCGATTTTTTTACCGGCAAAAAAGCATCAACTTCCGGCTCCAAAATTTCATCATTGAGCAGTTGAATGATTTTCGAGGCATCGGAACCTTCTTTTTTGCTGTCGGCAAGCGCCCAAATTTCTTCCACCATAGCCTGTTGCTGCTCGCTTGCAAACACCGGCTTTTTGACTTTCGGCTGATTGTAATCGCGGATTTTACCGATAACATCTTCGTTATCATACAACATTATGCGATAATAGATGTTCTGTTCATTCTTTTTGGGGCCGGATTTCATAATCATGCGATGATTTTTTTCATCTTTTTCCACCGTATAGCCTTTAGCCACCACATCTTCGCTCAAAATCTTGTATTCCGCGCCCAAACGTGGAGTAGACAATGATACTTCAATCGGCTCACCTGTCGGCATAAAAGAGATATGCGCGTCAACCGTCCAAATTTCCGTACCTTCACGTGGCTTAAAACTGAATCCCCAATGGGCAATTTTATAATAAGTGGCAAAACCGGCAAATGCTACTGCCAAAACCAAGCATATTGCCAAAACACCCCGTACCGAAAAAATTTTTTTCTTCATTTTCAAAGTCCTTGTAACAAAATTATCCCAACATATTTCTGGCCGACACGTCAACTACGGCTCGGCCCTCCAAAATATTGCGTCCCAACAGCATCTGATACTGAAATTTACTGCGGTCAGCCAATGTAAATTCGGCTTTAAATTTTTCACCGCCCAGTTTCACATCCATTTCCACCACCGGTCGCACTTCATCTTTCAACGCACGCGTAATCGTCGTATTTCTGATAATCGCTTTTTTAAAAGTATGTTTTTCTTGCGTTTCACGATTGATTACCACAAAAGAAACCTGTTTTTCTTTCTCGGAAAATTTAATATCCGCCGCATCCAAAGAACAAACTTTTGCCCCTGTGTCAACGCGCGCCAAAAATGCTGATTTCAGCGGCGGTAAATAAATATATTCCAACTCGCCAAGCACCATTTTCTCAGTATTGTCGCGCATTTTTTTACCGGCTTCGGCGGATGTCGTTTTTTTGAAAAGACTTTTTAAAGTTGACAGTATATTGAATGATACTCGCGTTTCGGCCATGGCTTTTCTTTTATTTCAGAGTATTTGAAACAGAAACGTCGACAATGGCACGTCCGCTCAAAATATTGCGTCCGATTAATCCCTGATATTCAAAATCGTGCCGTTCGTTAAGCGTAAACTCGGCCGAAAACGTTTCTTTTCCCATTCTGACATCCATATTCACCGTCACACGATGCTCTTCCTCTCCGGTACGTTTAATCTTAACCCGACGCGACAGTGGTTTTTCAAAATCCATCTTTTCTTTGGTTTCACGGTTTACAAGTGTAAACGAAACCCAACTCTGACCGTCACGTTCAAAGCGTTTTATATTATCCGCATCAATCGATGAGGTAGTGGCACCGGTATCAACCCTCGCCATAAACGGCGATTTCATCGGCAAAAAATAAATGCGTTCGACCGCCCCGATTACATTATTAGGCAACACTTTTACGACCTTTTCCGGCTGAGCCGTATTCGGCACAATCCCCGGAACAACCGGCTCTTTTTTTGCGGCGCACGCCGTCAGCAACATCAAACAACATAAACCACTTAAAATTATTCGCATTTTTACCTCGATATTCTTTGATTTTTTATGATAATCATCCTTTTTTCGCCCAATGTAAAACAAAAAAATCAAAAAATACCGACTTATACACATAAGTCGGTTGATAAGATAAAGCGTCTTCAGAAAAACAAACTTAACCTGAGTGATGTAACCGTAGCGTAATCCGACTTGCTATTGAGCGTAGGATGAATATAAAATTGAATATCCGGTGTTATCGTCGCCCATTTTGATATACCCCACGCCCAATAAGCTTCCAAAACGTGCTCACCGCTTTCTTCAAGCGGAGCTCCCACCGCCGTCGCGTCAATGTCATTATATGCATACGCCGCACCTATTTGATCAAGTGCATTACGATTAAGCGGATTATTATAAACCATTCCTCCCACATACGAATTTTTAATGGTGGCGACATTACCGCTCACTCCGTTTATGCGCCCGAACAACGCCCATTTTTCGCCGATGTTTTGTTGCATATTCAAAGACCAACCTGTAGTACTCTGCGGTTGCTCACGCACATACGGCTGATTATAAATCATTATAGAATATTGCCCGTCACCCCAACCGTTGATATGCGGATTGTAACCGACTTGTCCGAATGTGGTGTAATGCCCGTCATGCAAGCGATTAAAGCGCACACTGACCGCCGAAACATTGCTTGCGTCCTGCGCACCGGCAACAAACAACCAATTTCCGTACGTTGCCTGCATATAAGCACCGACACCGGCGTCGGTATAAGTGGCACTGCCGTTTTGCGCCAGCGAATAATTAATGAAATTAACTTGCGGATTATTGTCATAATCGGTACCGTCAAAAGCGTACAAAGTATATTGTCCCAACCCCAAAGTCAGCCAATTATATTGCCGCGGCAACTGATATGTATAATACAGCGTTGAAAATTCCTGCTCCTCGTCATCGGCATCGTTAATCGGAGTTGCCACACCGATACGATTTTCGATATCATTGGCATCATGGCGACCGTAGAATACGCTGGTATAAGATGCATTCAAAATACCGGTACCGTAATTATTATCAAAATTAGTCCAAGCAATACTCGGAGCCAAATACGATTGCACCGCATTATAGCGTCCGTTCGGCGCGCCGTGTTGCGGTAGAACAGAATAATTGAGATTGTATTGCAAACCATATTCTTTTTGCAGATTATTTTTAAAGGCGGTATAACCTGATCCCAAACTGCCGGCAGCAGCTACCGACACCACACCAAACATTCCGCACAATGTACCGATAAACAAACTTTTTGACATTTTATATCTCCTTAATGCTATAAACACTTGAGAGATATATACCTCATTTATCAAAAAAAAAGAGGCCGCAGCCTCTTAAAAAAAATTTTATTTACGCAATGCCTTCACATAGGCCTGCATAGAATGCTCGTCGCAATAAGTTTGTCCGCTGCGCACTTTTTTACCGCAAAAACAAAAATCATCATCACGCGGATCGCCAATCGGCCATCTGCAAGTATGGCTGTCCAAATCAGTCAATTTGATATTGGTAAGTTCTTCGTTTTTACGCGGTTTAGCGACTTCCTCCGCTGCTTTATCCTCATATGCTTCGATTAAATCAGGCTGCAAAGGCAATTCATCGGCTGCATCTTTACTTTTAATCGGCGAAGGTCTGGCCGTCAGACACAAACGATGAACTTTACCGACAATGGCATTTTTGGTAACGCCCAATTTCTTGGCAATTTCATTTGCCGTCAAACCCTGCGCCCACAACTGACGCAATTTTTCCACACTTTCGTCTGTCCATCCCATAATTAAAACTCCCTAAACATTTAACGTCGTTATAGCCGATTATTTTGCCGCTGTCCAGACTAAATTTTATTCTTTATTAATTTTTTTTAAATATGATTATTCTGACTGATTTGAGGAGTGCATAATGAAAATATTTTACTTTATCTTTGCATTGTTTATTTGCTCACCGGTTTCCGCACAATACAAAGAATACAATCATTTGTACGAATATGATTTGGATGAAGAAATTCCGCCACTGTATCGCTTGGAGCGCGAATATAAAAAATCTTATTCAAATTACCGCTGGAATTACGACTTCCGCTGGAATATGTCCAGTCTTTTCAATTCGGAATTCAAACAAAATATTACCTCTTTCGGCACCAACGAAAAACGTTTATCCAATGCCGATGAAGATGCCATTTTGCGTCAGCTCAAAAAAATACCTAAGCCTTTTTATCAATATATCGGCCCGCTGATTCATACCATGCGCGGTCTTTCCGGCAAAGTGCTCGATTTGCCGGGGATTAAGGAGACTAAACATCAGTTTCCGACTCAGATTGCTTCGCACTTCAAAGATGTGCCGTATATCGAACTGACTTCACCACATTTGTATATGTATCTCAATCCGATTTTGTGGGGTGAAGATATGGCTTCGATTGAAACACCGCAAATAGCCAAACAACCGCGCAAAAAACGTCCGCGCATCCGTATCAATCCGGAATTTATACAGCAAATAAAGACTAAAGTGCGCGCTGTTGATTATGCCGGCAGAGGCCGCAGAAAAACCGCCGAATTGGATTTAAGACATTTCAACCCCGACCGCAACACACCGCTGTCTAAAGCCGATGTACGCGCTTTTGCCCGCACTCTTGACGGACTGGATAATTTTCGTAAACAAGGTAATCACGAAAGAACCTTGATTATGGTTGAAGGCTTGATGAACTATTGGGATGTCAAAAACGGAATACCAGAAGAAAGCCTGTTGTTCCGCCAAATAGTAAACCCCTGCCAAAACTTTGTGCGCAAAATCCAATGGAGTAATTTGCAAAATGAATTTCAAACCGTTATCGGTCAACAGGGATTCGGCTTAAAAGATTGGGCTTATACCTGCGATAAGGTTGTTAAAGCTTGGCGTGTACACAATGCTCCATCCGGTATGATATGGGCGGCACGCCAACAAAAAAAAGGAAAGATTTATCCGTTGTTTGAACCGTTTTTGGTTACCGAGCAGGAAAAAACGCAAATGCATTATATTTTGGATTCTCTGGCGCGGATGTACACCACAAAAGCAGAAGATATAGATGCAATAAAACCTTATAATACCAACTTGAAATATCAGTTTATAAAAATGGGACGACAACTTTCGGGAACTCCGATTATTCGCCAATAAAACAGAAAAAATCGGCTAAAAATTTAGAGAATGAGCCAGATACGAAGAAGGATTTTTTCGACGTGTACAATAAATTATACGGCAACTAAAAACTCGGAGAATTAGGTTAATACGAAGGGGATTTTTTTCGACGTGTACAATAAATTATACGGCAACTAAAAACTCGGGGATTTTTTTCGACGTGTACAATAAATTATACGGCAACTAAAAACTCGGAGAATTAGGTTAATACGAAGGGGATTTTTTTCGACGTGTACACAAACAGTACACGAGAAAAAAATCCCCAAGTAGTAACCAATTATACGAGTTTTTAAATCATGGCCATCCCGCCGTTAACGTGAATAGTCTGTCCCGTAATGTATTGTGCTTCATCGGATGCAAGAAATGCAACGGCATTTGCAATATCTTGAGCTTCGCCGAGTTTGCCTTCCGGAATTTTTGCCAAGAGAGCGGCTTTCACATCGTCCGGAAGAACATCGGTCATCGGGGTACGGATAAAGCCCGGAGCGATGGAGTTAACGGTCACGCCACGCGAACCGACTTCTTGAGCCAGACATTTATTCATGGCAATCATACCGGCTTTGGAGGCCGAATAGTTAGCTTGACCGGCATTACCCATTACACCGACTACGGAGGCCATACCGATTATGCGACCATAACGACGTTTCATCATACCGCGAACCACGGTGCGAGCAAGTTTAAAACCGGCGGTAAGATTTACATCCAATACAAATTGCCATTTTTCGTCACTCATACGGATGAACAGGTCATCTCTCGTAACACCGGCATTATTTACCAAGATGTCGATTTTGCCGAATTTTTCTTCAACCGCTTCCACCAAAGATTTTATGGCTTCAGTATCGCCCAAATTAGCCACAAAATATTCAACGTGATCACCGAGTTCTGTCTTAAGTGCTTTTAAACCTTCTTCATTCATATCGGTTAAGGCCAGATATGCGCCCTGTTCATACAATGTATGGGCGATTTTGCGACCGATACCGCCGGCGGCACCGGTAATCAAAGCAACTTTTTCATCTAATCTAAACATATTATTTTCCTTTCATGTTAAGGTGTTATAAATTGTTTGCCAATTCTTCAATTTCGGCGATAGAACCTACCGAAACCGCATTCATTTCCTTGTTGCTGCGTTTGGCAATGCCGGAGAGGACTTTGCCTGCTCCCAGTTCTATTAAATCAGTAACGCCGTTTTCTTTAAAAAACAGCATGGTTTCCCGCCATCTGACGGTACCCGTAACCTGTTCAATCAGGTGTTTGATAATTTCTTTATGTTCGATAATCGGCTCGGCCAGCACATTTGCCACCAACGGAATTTGCGCATTTTGTGCTGACACTTCCATAAAAGCTCGCGCCATAACATCGGCGGCCGGTGCCATAAACGGGCTGTGAAACGGCGCACTTACCGCCAATTTCACACATTTGCGTGCACCGAATTCCGACGCAATTTCTACCGCACGGTCAATCGCAGCCATTGAGCCGGATAAAACCACCTGCCCGTCGGAATTATCATTGGCGGCCACACAGACATCTTTGCCGTTTGAGCAAGCCTCAACCAATGCCCCCACGTCTTGAAACGACAGTCCCAAAACCGCGGCCATTCCGCCCACTCCGAACGGCACTGCACTTTGCATGGCTTCGCCGCGCAAACGCAGCAATTTTGCCGTATCGCTTAAGCTGAACACACCGGCGGCACAAGCGGCAGAATATTCTCCGAGCGAATGTCCGGCGACATAAGCGGCTTTATCTTTTAGGACAATACCGAAATCTTTTTCCAAAACTCGCACAATCGCAAGCGAAAACGCCATCAGTGCCGGTTGCGTGTTGGCCGTCATGGTCAACTCGGCATCCGGACCTTCGGTCATAATCTTGAACAAATCTTGCGAAAGTGCTTCATTAACTTCATTAAACACATCACGAGCCGAAGTAAAATTTTCGGCCAACTCTTTTCCCATCCCCACGAATTGGGAGCCTTGTCCCGGAAATACAAAAGCGTACTTCATTAAATTCCTTTCAATAAATATCTAGTGAATGTATATAACCGGTATTTTAAATGTCAAGCAAAACGCCATTAATGTTAACAGCGCATTTCGGATGTAATTTGGTAAATCTTAACAATTTATTGATAAATTTTCGCTACAATTCTCAAGATTGATAATCTCACAAACTTGAGGGAAAAATGAAGTCGGGTACACACGAAAATAAAAAATCTGAATCATGGTTCAAACGGATATTTTGCAATCTGACGGGAACGGCTCTGATTATTCTGCCGTTGGCGATTTTGGCGGCGATTTTTGATTACAGTGCCGATGATCCCTCGCTCAACAAAGTTGTATCCGACGAGCGACCGCTGCAAAATTTTTTGGGTTTGTTCGGAGCATACAGCGCCGATTTTGTATTAAGCACATTCGGTTTGGCACTGATAGTGTTTCTTATTGTGCCGATTTTCTGGGGTTTGAGTTTGCTTTTTCAGCGTGAGATTATCGAATGGAAAATGCGCTTATTTGCGTGGTTTGTCGGAATTATCAGTTTTGCCGGTTTTATTGATTTAACCTGTCGCAACTATCTGGGACGTTTCAATCTGCCTTATAATTTAACCGGCGAATGGTCGCGCCATTTAAGCACTTCACTGAATAATTACGCCAATTATCTGACATTATTGAAGCCCCCGTATAACAAGATAATATTGTTGATTTTACTGTTTTTCATCAGCTTAATGGCTTTCAATTTTGCAGCCGGAATAACTTTTAAATTTTGGTTGCGACTATTTTCAAAGATTATGGCATTCGGCGGCAAAATTATGCACTTGGCGATTAAACTTTTCAAAAAGGTCGCCCACGTTCGCAGTTTTAACGAATTTAAAGAGATTAATCCGAGTTATATGCGCGCCAAAATGCAGAATAAACTGGCAACACTTAATCAGCGGCGCGAGCCTGCTTTTGAGCGGATTGAGCCGACTATGAACAGCCAAACGTTGAACACTTCCACCGCCTTGTCAACATTCTCCGAAAAACCGGCTCAAAACATAACTCCAAACGGTCCGAAAATCGTAATGCCGCAAGCGGTATCTGTCCAACCGCCGGCGCAGGCCGTAACCGCTCAATCAGCGACACCTCTCGCACCGGCGGAAACACCTAAAACTTCTTCGGTAAATCCGACTTTTGATTTTATTAACGAGCCGCAGGTTATGCAGAAAAAACCGGTCGCTAAAATTTCGCCGGAAGACATTTATCATACCGAAGGTGCCAAACAAACAGCTCCGAAAGCCGCGGCTCGCCAATCCGTCGCCGTACAGGAAGAACTCTTAAATGTTCCGACAACCGCGCCGGCGCCGACCAAGCAACAGCCGCAAGAACAGCGTACGGCAACCGCTTCTGCGCATGTCATCGTACCGCAAACGGAAACAGCCTCTCGTCCGCAATCCGAAGCGCACGAATACACCTTGCCGGATATTAACTTGCTCTCTGTTCCTAAAGATACGGGGGCGATTACGGTTGATGAAAATGCTCTCAAAGAGCGCGCCGCCAAGTTGGAACAGGTGTTAAACGATTTCAACATTCACGGTCAGATTGTGGCGGTTCGTCCGGGGCCGGTCGTAACTTTGTATGAGCTGGAACCGAAAGCAGGTACCCGTACCGCGCGTGTTATCGGACTTTCCGACGATATTGCCCGATCCATGGCCGTATCTTCGGTGCGTATGGCGGTCGTTGCCGGCCACAGTACCATCGGTATTGAATTGCCTAATGAAAAACGACAAACCGTATGGATACGCGAATTGTTTGAAGATAATGAATTTGTAACCAGCAAAAACATTTTGAACGTTGCTCTGGGTAAAGATATCGGCGGGCAACACGTTTACGCCGATTTATCCAAAATGCCGCACTTATTGGTTGCCGGTACTACCGGTTCCGGTAAATCCGTCGGTGTGAACACTATGATTTTATCGCTTTTATATCGGATGACACCGGAACAATGCCGTTTTATTATGATTGACCCGAAACAACTTGAGTTTTCCATGTATAACGGCATTCCGCATTTACTGACTCCGGTGATTACCGATCCGGCCAAAGCGGTTGTCGGGCTCAAATGGGCAGTACAGGAAATGGAAAATCGCTATCGTCAGATGGCTCTGCTGAATGTCCGCAATATTGCCGGCTATAACAAGAAAATCGAAGAAATGCAAAAAACCGGCAAAGGGTTGAAAAAGACCATTCAAACCGGTTTTGATAAGGAAACCGGACAGCCGATTTACGAGGAACAAATCATCGACACTTCGCCGATGCCGTATATCGTGATTGTGGTGGATGAAATGGCCGATTTAATGCTGGTTGCCGGCAAAGAAGTAGAAGCTGCGATTCAGCGCTTGGCACAAATGGCGCGTGCTGCCGGTATTCACTTGATTATGTCGACACAACGCCCGTCGGTTGACGTTATTACCGGTGTAATTAAATCTAACTTCCCGAGCCGTATCAGTTTCCACGTAACGACTAAAATCGACAGCGGCACCATTTTGGGCGAAAAAGGTGCCGAACAGCTACTCGGCATGGGCGATATGTTGTTTATGTCATCTGGTTCTCGTCCGGTACGTGTTCACGGCTGTTTTGTTGCCGATGAAGAAGTCGAGCGCGTGGTTGAATTCATTAAAGCACAGGGTGAGCCGCAATATGTGGCTGAAGTTACCGCCGGCGAGTTGGAAAGTAAGGATTCCGGTCCGGTGTTTGATAAAGGCGATTTCGGTGGTGGAAATGATGAAGAAGATTTATATCGGCAGGCGGTTGAAATTGTCCGCACCGATAAAAAAGCTTCCACCAGCTATGTTCAGCGCAAATTGTCAGTAAACAAGACCACGTCGGCCGCCGCGAAGTTTTGGGCGTGGATTAATATTCCGATTTTCACAAAAACACTTGACTTTTGTCCATGAAAAGGGCAATATGAAACTATAACTAACGATTCTTTATATGAGATAACTTAAACAAGGAGAAGTTAATATGAGTGAAATTTCCGTTTTTGATTTGGCCCTAGTTATGTCTGAAATTAATATTGACGGCAGAGAAGAAGCCCAAAAAAATATTCAAAATATGTTCGCTGAAAACAAAAATTACAAATATGATGATAAAAAAACATTAAAAGAAAACATTATAGATGCTTTCCCTCAATATAATCTTAAAGATTATGCCGACTATTGTTTGTCTTCATATAGAACCTTTACAAACCTTGACATGGATTGGAACAATAAAGAAGATGTGAAAACTTATAAATCCAGTTGTCTGGCTCATCTGGATATGTACAAATTACCTGAAAAAATAAATCCTTCGGATAAAGATAATCCATATCAGAAAAAAATTGAGATTACTTTGCCTGAATTGCTTTCCGTTATGACTGGAAAAGTTATCGAAAATGTTTTTTATCGTGGTGCTCATGATAAAGTTACTGATATGTTGTATATAACAGATATTAAATTAAAAGGACAAACATTGCGTGAAAAAATTACGGAATTATTTCCTGAATTTCCTTTGGAAAAGTTTGCACAAGAATTTGAACGTTCCTTCGAAGCAGCAAAGTTGATGGGACTGGACGAACGCAAAGGTTTTACTGTTGATGCTGTTAATGTATTGGCTAAGGGGTACAATTTTCCGAAGACGTTTGTTGTTACAGAAAAACAATCCGAGCAAGAGAAATTTGAACAACAAAAAGCAGATGGCCTTGCGAGAATTGAAAAGAATAAAAAAGTACTTGCAGAAACAAAAGCTTCTTCTAAAGAAGCTACACCTGAAGCAAAAGCTTCTTCTAAAGAAGCTACACCTGAAGCAAAAGTTTCTTCTCAAGACAACAAAGCGTCAGAGCATACAAACGCTACATTCCATGTAATCACAGGTCGTAATCATCCTTGGGACTGGAGGGATGAAAAACATTTCAGATGATTAATCCGAAACAAGCTAACCATATTGCACCATTTACACAAAAACCGCCGGTTCACGCCGGCGGTTATTTGCTTTGCAGAAAACTCTAAAAAAGCTCATAGAATTAGGCTAATAGAAAAAGGTTTTTTCCCGCGGTGTACAAAGTAGTACATAAGGGAAAAAACCTTTGATAGTAGCCAATTATATGAGTTTTTACTATCTGGAGTAGTATTCGATAACCAAATTCGGCTCCATAACTGCAGCGTACGGAACATCTTCAAACTTCGGTACAAAAGTATATGTAGCCTTCAGTTTTTTGGTATCAACTTCCAAATAAGTCGGGCATTCGCGAGTTTGCGATTCGATAGCATTCAAAACAATGTTCAAATTTTTAGACTTTTCGCGAACTTCGATAACATCACCGGCCTTAACCATATAAGACGGAATGTTTACCTTTTTGCCGTTAACGGTAACGTGACCGTGGTTAACAAATTGACGAGCCGCAAATACGGTCGGCACAAATTTTGCTTTATAAACCAAGTTATCCAAACGGGATTCGAGCAAACCGATTAAGTTTTCGGCGGCATCGCCCGAACGACGAATAGCTTCGGCATAATATTTACCGAATTGTTTTTCGGAAATATTACCATAGTAAACTTTCATCTTTTGCTTGGCAATCAATTGTTGACCATAGTCGGTAACTTTTGCTTTTCTCTGACCGTGTTGACCAGGGCGATAGCTTCTTTTGTTAAACGGGCTGTTGTTATCACCCCAAAGATTGTCGCCGTAACTACGGCTGAGTTTTTTCTTTGCAGAAACGATACTTTTCATTAAATTTATCCTTTTTTTGTTTGTTTACATTATTGTCCCGATAGTTGCAAACCTGAATTTACAACGAGATTCCCTTATTTAAAGACAATCTGCCTTCTCGGAAGTGAAGGTAACGTACACTATTTTTACACATTTTTCAAGCAAAAAATATAAATAGCGTTGGATTTTTCGCTTAAAGATAATACAGTAAAGCCATGTGAGGAAAATGTCATACCAATTAATGTTTCAAAAAGCGGTTGAGTTGCAGCAAAACGGTGCCTTAAACGAGGCCGAACAAATTTATCGGCAAATTCTCGAAACCGCACCGAACAATGCCGATGTGCTGAATCTTTTGGGCTTGATTGCGCAAACTCGCGGCATTCACGGCGAGGCCGTCAACTACTTTTATAAGGCAATAGAAAATGCCCCGCAACATTGGCCGATATTTTTTAACTTAGCCGTTTCGCTCGGGGCTTTGGGCAAGTTTTTGGAGGCAACCGAAGCTTATCAGAAAGTGCTCACACTCAAACCCGATTGCAAAGAAGCGCATTTCGGACTCGGTAACCTTTATTGGGCGCAAAATAATCTCGATGCCGCCAAAGAGCAATTTTCCGCCGCGCTTAAAATAGATGCCGACTATCTCGAAGCAGCCACTAATTTGGCGGAAATCAGCGATGATACGGATTCGCTCGAAAAATTGTCTACCGACAATCCGCAAGCACTTTATTATCTCGGCCGCCGCGCTTTTAATGCCCGAAATTTTGCCGCTGCCGCCGCATATTTAAGCAAAGCCGACACACTTTCCGCCGACGACGAAATCAAGTCAATGCTTGGCGAATCAGAACTGGCGCTCGGTCATAAAGAACAAGCACAAAAACTGTTCTATCAGGCATTAAGCATTAACCCGCATAATCTCTCGGCTCTGATGAATTTGGCCGATATGGAGGCCGATTCGCACAACTTCAAAGAGGCGGAAAAATTTTATAAACGCGGCATTGAACTCGCACCGGACAACTTGCGCCTGCACACCAATTATGCCGAAATGCTGTGTCGCAATAAGCGCACGCTCGAGGGCTTGGAAGAATACCGGCAAGCGGTTATTTTATCTCCGCAAACACCGGAATTGAGCTATAATTTATCGCTTATTTTGAAAAGTTTGGAAGAATACGAGCAAGCGCTTGATTTAATGTTTCACGCTTTTTATCTGGCGCCGGAACATACCGATTGGAGCCTCAATATTGCCGAAACATTGGTACTGTTCAATGAACAGGCGCCGGAAAAAGCACGCAAAATCTGTGAAAACTGGTATCAAAAAATGCCGGAAAACATTATTGTTCAACACTTGTGGTCAGCCATCAATCATCAAACCGCCGCCAACGAAAAAGAATATAATGAACTTCTTTTTGATAACTTTGCCGCCACTTATGAGCAAACGCTTAAAAACATTCAATACTCGGTGGTTGATAAGATTGCCGAGCTGTATGCGCCGTTTAAGGGTAAAATTCTCGATTTGGGTTGCGGTACCGGCTTGGCGGCACAAAAGCTTAAAGCCGAGCAAAATGAATTTGTCGGCGTAGATATATCGGCCAAAATGCTCGATTTGGCACGCCGAAAAAATATTTATTCCGAGCTGAAACAGGCTGATATTACAGAATATTTGCACAATTCGCATCCGGATTTTGACTGCATAATTGCCGCCGACGTATTTTGCTATTTCGGCGATTTGCGTCCGCTTATTGCTTCCGCCGCCCCTACTCGCTTGATTTTTTCGGTAGAAACCGACAATGCCTCCGAAAAATACACAGTTCAAGCCAACGGACGTTATAAGCACAACCCGCAATATATCGAGTTGCTGTTGCACAATTCCGGCTATACCGAGGTTACGCAGACAGAGCTTGTTTTGCGCCGCGAAAACGGCAAAGATGTTGTCGGCTGTATTTTTAATGCCGCATAATTTTGACTTCGCACAAAAAAAGACGCCTCCGAAGAAGCGCCTTTTGTTTTGAGTTATAAACTCCGAATTATACCATACTGTTACCCTTCATATTTTTCAAAAAGGCGGCATACTCTTCGTCGGACCTACCGGCTCGGAATTTTCAACAGCTTGTTTATCATGATTCATCCAACCTGCATCATTATCACCGGTCCATTCTCTGGTAGGACGAACTTTGTCAGTGACAACCGTACCATCATTGAAATGACCGTCAGGCTGTACAACCGGCTCCGGTTTTTCTACACCCTCGTAGATAACCGGCTCATCAGGGTCTACCGGCTCAGGAGCTGGTTTAGGATCAATTACCTTCTTAACCGCAGATTTGATGTGTTCCCAATAGCTTACGTGAGCGCAGTTAACATCGCCTGCTTTATGCATCAAATCGGCAGTACCGACATAGCGGTTATTGGTCAGCTGATCTTCTCTGGCATCCAAGTCAGTACCGCCGTTGGTGATACGATCCAAAGTATTGCCAATGGCATCAGCCGAAACAGCCGGCTTTTCTTCACAGAAAATAATGTGGTTCAAAGCCTTGATTTCGGTAGCATTGATCCAATAATCCGGTTCACCGTTTACCATGGTGGATTGAATCAAACTACCGGATACATATTCACCTTTTTCACGCCAAGCAATGAGGTGCAGATATTTATACATAATCTCACCCACCGGCTTATCCGGCAAAGCACCGTTATCGATAGCTTTCTGAATATTGTCAGCCATCTTTTGAGTAACTTCTTCCATATTATCCGGATTTACATCCCAACCGTAGATTTTGGCATATTCGGCAGCCTGACCTTGAACGTGAGTTTCAATCCATTTAGCCTGACCGGAAGAAATACCCTCTCTCCAATCGGCATGAGTAACTTCAACCGGAGGTTCAACTTGAGCATCGTTACCATTATTGGCGGCAACCGGAGCATCATTCTGGTTATCTTGTGTCGCAACAAAATGGTTCGGATTATGGTCAACACCCATAGCGTTATCTGCCGCATGCATATCATAAATGTTATGAGCCATCATGTACTCGGCCGCACCGGACATCAGCGCCGTTGCCACCAAAGAAGTACCGGCAACCTGCATACCTTTCTTGCTTTCAAGGGTACCATCTTCTTTATATTGCTTTCTGGCATCTTTATATTGCAAGCCGCCGTTGGTCAAAGCACCGGCCACACGAATGGTCGAAGCCGCACCTCTTGCCGCAGTTGCCGTAGCCAAAGCGCCGATAGCAAACGGTGCCGCCATCGTAACCGCCAAGGCACTGCCCCAACCGGCCCAACGATTAACTTTCTGCTGTCTTTCATATCTGGCTTTTTCTTTCGGATTCGCCATAATTGCTTTATAAGCATTACGCATACCGACCTTACCGGTCCAAGCGGCGATTTCCTGTTCGTTACCGCTGGCCTTGGCAGCCTTCAGGTTTGCCTGTTTCTTTTCATAAACCGTCCACTTAGACGGAGCATACGATTGATAAATACCGTAAACCGCCGCCGCACCCAAAGCAACCGGTACGGAAACTAACGTTGCACCGATCAAGCTGAGTGAAGCCACACCGTTGGTAATACCGCGGGCGGTAGAAAAGTAACCGATAAGATCCTTACCGTATTCGGCCGGAGTTTTACCGCAATGCTTTTCAACAAAATTACTGAACGATTGCCATTTACGAGACAACCAAGAACCGGATTTTTCTTTGCCGTTTTCCTTCAACTGTTCGGCCTTAATCCGCATATGCTCTTTGGTACCTTCAATGCTGTTACGGATAATATTTGCATTAACCTTAACGTTTTTGCCGTCAACAAAATCTTTTTCATCATCACCGACCATTTGCATCAAATCGCCGTGGAAATTAGAAATGACGTCATCTTTCAATTGTTCTTTTTGTTCATCGTCATTTTTAGCGGCAAAACCGGCATCATCCATACGAGCCAACGAAACTTCATGCATTACGGCACGCATTTTGGTTAACCAGATTTCATCTTCGTTTTCAACGGTGAAACCTTCATCGTTTACAATAGAAACCTGCTTGCTGGCACCATTAATTTCGTTGGAATAAACGGCCTGCATTTCTTCACTGCCGAGAATACCGTCGATTTTTTGAGCATTGGCCAAAATAGCGTCATCATCCATACTCGGAGTCTGTTTTTGAACGGTTCCCTGCTTTTCCTGAATATGTTTCAGTTTATCGGTTTCGGCAATCATAGCCTCGATAGCATCACCTTTTTCCGGATTTTCTTTAACTTCCGGCAATTCTGCCAACATTTCCTTAGCGATATCGCGCAATTCCTTGCTTCTATTCGGACGATCCAAAAACTCGGCAATCTTTTGCAATTCAGCCGTGTCATTTTCCGCACGCGCTGCATCTGCACGATACAATGCGTTCAGTTCCTTCAATAACGGACGATCGTTGTCAAAATCCTTAATGGTTGCCAACACGGCATTGTCCGGATCATGCGCCTTCAAATATTTGATTGCGTCATCCAAACTTCTGTCGTAGGCATACGACTGAATAATTTTTTCTGCGTTTTTGATTTTCTCTTCAACCGCAGTATTTCTTGTGTTTGCCATTTTTTAAACTCCTTTAAGTGCATTTTTCGTCATTATATCTGCGTTGACTATACACCTATTTTTACTATTTTGCAACACTTTTTTGTCGAAAAATGCATTTTTTTTTGATTTTTTTTTCAAATATCTCGAAACAGCCTTATTTTTAGGCATTTTGACAAATTGAAAAAAATCGTTTTTATGTTCTAAAATAAAAAAATCTTGCTTTATCGGCGCGAACATAATATAACTGCGACATTATATTATATAGGGAAAAAGCGATGAAAGTGGATTTATTTGATTTTGATTTGGATAAAGAACTGATTGCCAAGCAGCCGGCGAATCCGCGTGATTCGTCGCGACTGTTGGATTTGTCGGAAGAAAATATCATTACTGACAGGCATTTTTACGATTTACCGCAGATTCTTAAAGCCGGTGACGTAATGGTGTTTAACGATACCAAAGTAATTCCGGCGCGGCTTTACGGTAAACGCGGCGAGGCCTTGGTTGAAGTAACTCTGTATCATCCCGATGACGGCATTCGTTGGTGGTCCTTCATCAAAAACTCCAAGCGCTTGCACGTCGGCGACACCATTTTCTTTTATAATGCCGACATAAGTGCCGAAGAATCAGATTTTTCCGCCGAAATTTTACAAAAAGACTCCGAGGACGGCGTGTTTATCAAATTCAACTGCGAACCTGATAAATTGGGCGCGATGCTTGAAAAATTCGGTTCTATGCCGTTACCGCCTTATATCAAACGCGACAAACCTTTGGCAGGTTTATGGAATCCGTATAACGACAAAGAAAACTATCAAACGGTTTACGCCAAATATGAAGGAGCGGTTGCTGCTCCCACTGCCGGCTTACATTTTACGGACCGTCTTTTGAAAGAAATTGATGATATGGGCGTTAAGCGCGTATTTTTAACTCTGCACGTCGGCGCCGGCACTTTTCTGCCGGTCAAAACCGAAGACACCGAAAATCACAAAATGCATGCCGAATACGGAGTTATCTCGCCGGAAACCGCCGACATCATCAATCAGGCCAAAAAAGAAGGACGTCGCATTATTGCCGTGGGTACAACTTCGGTGCGCCTTTTGGAAAGTGCCGCCGATGATAAAGGAATCCTGCATCCTTTCTGCGGTGAAACCGATATTTTCATTACTCCGGGTTATAAATTTAAGATTCTGGATATGATTATCACCAATTTCCACCTGCCGAAATCAACTTTGTTTATGCTGATTTGTGCCATTGCCGGTACCGAGCGGATGAAAGCGGCCTACGCTCACGCCATTGCCGAGCACTATCGTTTTTATTCGTACGGCGACAGCTCTATTTTAAAATGCATAAATAAAATTTAAACGCTTTTGTTTTATCCTTTTGCTCTAAAGGAGAGAACAAGTGTTTATTAAAGCACCGGAAAACATCAAATACATTTTTTCGACCATCAAAAGTTCGTTTTTGCCGGCCGTGGTGCTGTTTATCGGCTTGATTTCTTTTTATGCGCAAAATCCCTATGAAGACGGCATCGCTTCCGTATTACACTATTTATTCTTTCTGATTGCAGCTATAAACATAGCCTTATTGTGGTTTTCCAATCAATCCAAGCCGCTGTTCAGCCTGTTGATCGGAGTCGTCTGCTACATTATCATTAATCAGCTGAAAATGTCGTACGGCGAGAATTATTTGTCGTCCACGGAGTTTTATTGCCTTTGCTTTATGCTGCCTATTAACTTTATTTTTTTGTATTTTCTGCCGCAATCAAAATTGTTTACCGGCCGCAATACTTATTTATTACTCGGTTTGCTGGCACAAGCGGCGCTGTTGTCGCATTTGCATTCCGTGTTTGCTTTTATTCCGCACATAAACATTACTTTGGAAGCGATGCCTTTGTGGGCCTGTGTGCTTTGGATAGCCCTGCTGACACCTTTGGCGATTAATATCAGTTTTAAGAACACCATCGTCAACACCGGTTTGTTCTATGCCGGTGCCGGTCTTTTTATGGGGATTGTCTATTCCGATTCGCCATCGGGATTAACCACGTTTTTCTTGGGATTCGCTTTAATTTTATTATGCGTAACCGTCTTAAACCTCTATCGCAGTTTTAATTATGACGAACTGGAAAATGTCGGCAGCAAAATCGCCTATATGAATCACGCCAATTCCAAATTCCCGTTTAAATATACGATTGCGCTGTTCAGTATTGATAACCGCGACAAACTCATCGGTGCCATTGGTGAAACACAATGCAAGGCACTCGATCAAATGGTGGTAAACCGTATTTTGGAGATGCCGTATAATTTCAGCATTTATCGCTATAATGAGGCGGAACTGATTTTGGTGTTCAAAAATGAAGATGCCCGCCACGTCAAGGAATTTGCCGACAACATTCGTCGCAATATTGCGGCGGCGGAATTTATCTTTGCTTCACGCAAAAGTGTCAAAATCACCATTTCCGTATGTGTTTCGGAAAAAACCCGCAAAGATTTGGATGCCGCCGAAGTTACCGAGCGCACCCACAACGCTTTGCAGAAAAACCATCGTTTCAACTGCAATATCATTACTGTTGTTTAATTTTTAGCGGCAGAATGCAAAAAACATCGTCCGCATAGCCACAATCCCAATAACGTAATCGGGACGGAGAGCCATTGTCCCATCGTCATTCCAAGCCATAAAAAGCCGAGTTGAGCATCAGGTTCACGGAATTGTTCAACCGCCAGACGACACAAAGCGTATCCCAATAAAAATGCGCCGGAAATAAAGCCTGTATTCTCGCGGCACCACTTATTGCGCCACATTAAATTAAGTACGATAAACAGGCAAATCCCCTCCAGACAAGCCTCATAAATCTGTGACGGATGCCGCGGCAAATATCCGCCGCGTGGAAAACGCACCGCCCACGCCACATCAGTAACGCGCCCCCATAACTCATCATTTATAAAATTGGCCAACCGACCGAAGAATATACCAATCGGCACCACCGGTGCCACTAAATCGGTCAGTTTCAAAAACGGGTATTTTATCATTTTTGCAAAAATCAACAAGGCGACGATTACTCCGATTATGCCGCCATGGAAAGACATTCCGCCGTGCCATATAGCCAACATCTCCAGCGGATTCTGCCAATATTGTGCCCCGCCGTAAAACAAAATATAGCCGATTCTCCCGCCGAGAATAATCCCGAGCGTTACGGCAAATGCCGCATCTTCGCAATTTTGTTTTGTCAGCCCGAGATTATATTTTTTAATTCTGGCGGAAGCTAACCACCACCCGAACAAAATACCGAACAAATATGCCATGGAATACCACCTGACCGCTATCGGCCCGATTGAAAAAAATATCGGTGATATTTCCGGATACGCCAAACCAACCATTTTGTCCCCCTTATAACGAATTGCTTAAAAGTATATTAAGAAAAAACAGATAATCCACATATAAAAAATTATTATAAACACCTTTGTTTTTAACCATCTGAAAAAACACGTTTTTTTCTGGTGATACTAAAAAAAAATTTTTTTATGTGCAAAAAAAGAAAAAGTTAACGTTAAAAATTGAATTTTATCGAAAAAATATGTCATCATTAGTTTAATCAATGACAGGAAAAAGTAAATGCTGGCGGAAAATTTATATAACTTCAACCCTATCGATGATATCGAATACCTGTTTGCCGAGCGGCAACATTCCACCGAACGCCGCAACAATCACGAGGTTGTGGTGGAAATCAGCGGCAAATGGGATAATATGCTGCTCTTCTTCGCTTGGGAAGAACAAATGCACTGTCTGCACATCTCCTGTATGATTAATATTGAGCCTGAAAATGTCTGTCTGCCGAGTATTTTCGAGCTTTTGGCTCTGCTTAACGAAGACCTCTGGGTGGGTTATTTTTCCTATTGGGAAGAAGTCGGAATGCCTATTTTCAAGCATTCTGTCATCATTGATGAAAAAGACACCAACATCATTGTTAAACTGCGACAAATCCTTAATATTGCCATTACCGAATGTGAGCGCGCTTATCCGGTATTTCACGCCGTATTCAAGCAAAATATCAGCCCGCGCAAAGCGCTTATACCTGCTGTTCTGATGTAATCTCACGCCATTTTATCAGGCATTCAGCCAATTCATCTCCGCTTTTTTCATCGCGAATAACGTGGATACTTTCCGATTCGTTTTGCTTGGTTTCCACTTTAACTTTTTCACCGAAAAGCGCTTCTTTTTTAAAGTTCAATTCAATCTCAATCGGCAAGTGCGAAATACGGTATTTGCTGTCCAAACTCTCGCTGGCCCATACCGGATACACTGCATTGTTAACGTGATTATTAACGTCGATATCGTCGAAACGCACCGCAAATTCTGTTACCAAATCCGGATTCTCCACTTCCGGCAGTTTATGGAAATCATCGTCCATAACCCGCTCGGACAAACATTTGTACTCCGGAAAATATTTACTCAAAGCCACCGGCCGCCGCCGTTCATAATCTATCAGCACCCATTGGCTCGAGGCACATGCAATCACTTCATTGTTTTTGTTTTTAATGTTAAAATTGCGAATCGCGCCCCAAAGTTTAGCTTCCGCCGGCCACGTTTCAATCACAAAATGTTCGTCAATCCGCGGCAACCTCTTAATCTTTATCAGATAATTGGAACCCACCCAAGTCAAATTGTGTTCGTGACACTGGGCAAATCCCAACCCCAACAAATCGGCATTTTCGCAGGCAATATCCTGTAAAATATTCATCAAAGTCAAAATACGCAAAAAACCGTGACAATCCGCCTCATAACTTTTGACGGTATATTCTTTTGTATACTTGGTAATTTGCTGTGACATTGTGCTTAAAACAATTCTTTACCGGAAGACAAACCGGCCACTTTATATGCTTCAAATCTGCGGCTCAACCGATTTGCATAAAGCGCACCCTCGGTGGAATTACCCGAATGATAACTTTTGGCGGCTTTTTCCCAGTTATTACCATTGCGCGAATAAAGCGTGCGCAAAAACTTGGCGCTGTAACTCACATTCTGCTGCGGATCCATTGCATCTTCGAGCGAAGAAAATGCCTTGCCGTGAAACTTCATATTTATCTGCATACAACCGACATCGATGCTCGTAACTCCGCTGGCAATAAATTTTTTTGCGGCGGCGATTGCTTCTTCTTTTGTCTTGAAATAATAACCGCGCCCCTTGGCATTCACGGTCCACGGCCATGCCACATAAGCATTATGAAATTCATTCCACACACCGCTCTCTACTGCAGCTATGGTTTGAAGTAAATCAAAATTCACTCCGTAATCGGCACTTGCTTCTTTGGCAGCCGCCAAACAAAGAGAGCTGTCCGAAGCCCGCTCTTTAGCCGATAATATTTCAGTATCTTCATTAGCATAAATTGCTCCGCTGACTAAAACGCAGACACTGAACAATAAAATTGCAAACTTGTTTAACACGATGACGTGTCATCCCATAAATCTGCCTGCCGCCAAACACGCTTCCCGACCTTTAAGAATTTCAGCCTGTTTTTACAACTCAATGCCGACAGCACCGACAGTATTAACCCTCTTAACCGTTCATTAAAAAAGATTAACAAACCGTTAAACAAGAGTCATATATCATGCCTTTTTTTAAAAATCCAGTAAAAAACGTCTTTTATCCGTATTTTTATGCCACAAATCAAGATAAGTCATTGTTTTATATTGATTTTATTTTAGAAATAAATACTGTTTTTTATGTTTTTGACGCATAATTTTCTATTCGTGCACCATAAAATTCTATCTTGAAATTTTTAAAAGAATCTATATATTATAAAGCGTCAGGCAACTGACTGTGACACCAGAGGCCTTATGAAATAGGTACGTCGGACCCGAGGGCAGTACTCGGCACCTCCACCATTTATGGGGGTGAAACAGGATTGACGGTGTATAGTAAAGATATGTGTTGTGTCCGGTGAGATACCACCGTTATCGGTTCAAATTAAATAAACGCAAATGATAATTTTGCACCTGTTGCCGTTGCTGCGTAATGCGGTAAATGCAACAAATTTCAATTCTTTGAGCTTTGGTTAGCTTAAAGTGGGGAGTGAGCCGCCCAGCAACAGAACGGCTCGTTTGATTTTATTAAGAGGAAAAAATGGTAGACTTTATTACGGAATTCAATTACGACGAATTGGTGGAAAAATCTTTGCGCAACGTAATTTATTACGCGCTGAAAGTGGTGGAAGAACAGGGCTTGCCGGGGGAAAACCACTTTTATATTACTTTTCACACTGATTTTCGCGGAGTCGTTCTTTCCAAAAACCTGAAAATTCAGTATCCGGATACTATGACCATTGTTTTGCAAAATCAATTTGATAATTTAGTGGTGCGCCACAACAGTTTCTCGGTAGATTTAAGTTTCGGCGGTGTTCCGCAAACCATTACCATTCCTTATGATGCCATCACTTATTTTGCCGACCCGTATGCCAAATTCGGTTTAAGTTTTGAGCACGACGATCTTGATGCCCTCAGTGCCTCGGAAGCCGATGATGATAACAATCAGCGCCAAGCAAGCAACGCCGAAGTTATTTCCATTGATAATTGGCGCAAAAAATCATGATAAAAATTTCCGTTTTAATTGCCGGCAGACACGCTACCAGCATCAGTTTGGAAGAAGAATTCTATGAAGAATTTTTAAATATCGCGGCTGAAATGAAAATGAGCCGCAACCAGTTAATTACGCATATCGACCGTGCACGCAATTCCGAAAATCTTTCCAGCGCCGTGCGTTTGTTTGTCTTGCAATATTATAAAGAAAAATCAGCTGCGCCAAAATGATTTGGTGCAAACCACCAAAATGGTAATAATCTCCAAACGCCCGAGCAACATGGTAAAACACAATATTGATTTTACCGTGTGCGAGAAAAAGGCGTAGTTTCCTTCCGGCCCGATAATATCGATTGCCCCCACTCCCACATTGGTAATACACGCCGTGACCGCCGCCAGCGAAGTCCTGAAATCAAGTCCGCAGAAGCTGACAATAACTGTCAATCCCAATAATGAAATCATAAAAGCAAACACATACACAAAAACCGACATAGTGGCGCGTTCCGGCATATTTATATCACCTATTTTCATTAATGTTACCCGATTCGGTTCCACTGCCGAAATCGTATATTTACGCAAAAATGCATAAATCACCTGCCAGCGAAAAATCTTAATCGAACCGGTAGTCGAACCGGTACATCCGCCGGAAAGCGACAGCAACAAAATCACCGCCGGCACCCACGGTCCCCATGTCGTGTAATCACAAGAAGACAAACCGGTTGTCGTTGTAATCGCAATCACGGTAAAAAAGCCGTAACGCAGTGCATACCACAGTGAATAATCCGACATCAGATACATATATCCGCTCAAAATAACGCCAATAAAAAACACCGATTTCAAAAACACTCTGACTTGCCGATTGCGGTCAGACGACGTGCGACGATACAATAATATATAAAAGGTCATCGGCAGTGCACCCACTAACATAAACAGCATAATTACCAACTCTATCGGAAAACTGTTAAACGACGCCACCGAATGATTCATGGAAGAAAAACCGCCGGTGCCGATGGCCGACATAGCGTGATTAATCGCGTTGAACACATCCATTCCGCATAAATACAGTGCCCCTACCGCCAACAGCATCAAAAACAGATATACCGACACAATTCGCTTCGCTATATAGCTGAATTTAGGCATAAATTTATCATTTGAATCCGAATTTTCGTGCTGAAATATCTGCATACCGCCGATGCCCAAAAACGGCAGCAGCGCCACGGCGAAAATCACAATTCCCAAGCCGCCGATATAATTCAAAAGCGAACGCCACAACAACACCGAATGCGGTTGACTCTCCACATCACCCATAATAGTGGCACCGGTTCCGGTAATTCCCGAAGTTGCCTCAAAAACGGCATCAACCACGCTGTCAACGCTGTGATGCAGCCAAAAAGGTATTGCCGAAAACAAACACACGGAAACCCAACAAACGACCGTTATTAAATAACCTTGTTTTAGGTTAATCCTTTCAATCTTGGCATAGTTTGATAAAAACAGCGAAAAACCGAAAAAAACCGAAATCAAAGCCGAACTCAAAAAAGGCGACCAATCAGCGGCACCGGCAGTTATATCCATTCCGGCCGGAATAAGCATAATCAATCCCAAAACCCCCAGAACGTAACCGCTTATCATTAAAACCGGTTGCCACATTTTATTTCTCCGCTTTACTTAAGTGCGATGTTTTGAGCCAGATTGCGCTGCACCATAGCCTTATTGATGAAAGTTCCTTCAATAAAGCACAAAGCGGTAGCCGCTCGAGTTTGCGCAGCATAGGCGACGATTTCGCAACGCACCAACTTTTTAGCCGTTAAATCTGCCAAATATGCCTTCGCCGCAGCATAATCATATTCCTTCCGGTCGGTGTAAATGCCATACAAAAACACAAATGTGTCATCAACATACAAACTGTTTGGACCGACAATTTCGGCTGCACCGTATAAAACTTCCGGTTTTTGCAGATAAACCAAGCCGCGATTTTCCGCAACTTCATAATAATCGGCCAGCTCACCGCCATAAAAATCATCTTTGGTCGGTGTTTTGACTTTTTCGATTTTCTTAGGCTTTTCGATCAACGGCTCTTCCTGTTTATTTTCGGCAAGCACTTCCGCCGTCGTAATCAACACTTCTTCTGCTTCAGCTTCGGCGATATTTTCTTCTTCCGCCTCAACTTCAGCGATATTTTTTTCCTCATCTATATGAGCTTTTTCAAAGCGCGGCTTGGACGCTGTTTTTCTCGTACCGGAACGAACAACCGCACCGGAAAATCCGGCAGTAGGCTTATATTTTGCCTTTTTGAATTCCGGCACATTCCACGCCACAAAATGTTTTCTTTCCGGTTCGGCAACACCTTGTGGCGTATCTCCGTTTTGCGTCGCGATTGCTTCCGATACCGTATTTTTGATTTGCTCCACACGTTCGGTTACATTAGAAATAGTCTTTTCTTTGACTTCGGTAATTTTTTCATTGGCAAAAAACGAATCTTTCCAGTTCGAAATATGACTCAAGCCGATACCGTAATATGAGTGGATTATCAAAAACAACAATCCGACCGCCAACACAACCAGCAAAATCTGCCAAAAGCGGCGTATCGGAAACGTAATCAACATAACCAAACGATGTATCCACGCCCAAATACCGCTTAAACGCAGTTCGCTCCAATTTCCGATTCCTTTGAATTTCATTTATTTCCTCCGTATTTTTCTTGCAGTTCGGCGGCCTTTTCCGGCGTAATACGCTCAAACAAAGCCTCTCCTGCCTCAAACGGCGTCCCCGACTTCAGTGCCGTAATCTGTTCGGCCACGTTAAAGTTTTTAAGCGTCGGCATATCTTCCGGTTTCAGCCCGAATTTTGCTAACATTTTTTCCGCGGTCTGCGGCAACAGCGGCGCGCTCAAAATCGCATAAATTCTCACCAAATTCAGGCACAAACGCAAAATTGTCGCCGCTCGTTTTTCATCTTCCTTAATCACTTGCCACGGCTCGGTTTTGGTAATGTAGTTATTGCCCTCAACCCAAATTGCGCGCAATTCCGCCACCGCTTTTCTAAACTCCAACGCGTCCATATATTTGAAATAATCATTGACACGCGCCTGCACGGCCGCAATCATTTCTTCATCTTCGGTCAGCAATTCGCCCACTTCCGGCACAAAGCTGCCGAGTTTGGAGGCTGTCATTTTCATCACGCGTTGCGCAAAATTACCGAGCACTCCGTTCAAATCTTTATTGATGGTACCGACAAAGCTCTCAAACGTAAATGAAGAATCCGATGCTTCCGGTGCATTTGCCATCAACCAATAACGCCAATAATCGGCCGGAAATTCCGCTACCGCATCTTCGGCAAACACCCCTCGATGTTCTGATTTGGAAAATTTACCCCCCTCAAAAGTCAGATAACTGAAGCCCTTAAGATAATCCACCTTGGTCCAGTTTTCACCGGTGCCGAGCAAAGTTGCCGGAAACGTAATCGAATGATACGGCACATTATCTTTACCCATAAACTCAACATAACGCACATCTTTGGCATCAAGCCACCATTCTTTCCAATCGCGCTCGGCCGGTTTTTCATCCGCCCATTGTTTGGTAATGCCGATATAGCCGATAGGTGCATCAAACCATACATAGAACACCTTATTTTCAAAGCCGGCTTTATTTACCGGAAATCCCCATTTCAAATCACGCGTAATACAGCGCGGTTGCAAGCCTTCTTTCACCCATTTTTTGGCGATGGAATATGCAACATCAGGCCAAAACGCCTCTTTGGTTTTGAGCCATTCCACCAACTTTTCTTCAATTTTCGGTAGGTTCAAAAACAGGTGCTTGGTTTCGCGTACTTCCAAATTGGTACTGCCGGAAACCGTGCTGCGCGGATTGATTAAATCGGTCGGTTCCAACACTTTGGTGCAGTTTTCGCATTGGTCGCCGCGCGCCTTTTCATAACCGCAATGCGGACAAGTGCCGGTAATATAGCGGTCGGCCAAAAACATATTATCATCAACAGAGAATACCTGTTTCATCGTCTTTTCGGCGATAAAGCCGTTTTTATCGAGTTGTTCGAAAATATGATAGGTCATTTCCTTATTTTGTTCGCTTGAAGAACGCCCGAAATAATCAAACGACAGGTTAAAATCGGCATAAGTTTTGGCGTGGCGGGCATGATATTTATCGCAATATTCCTGCACCGGCATATTTTCCTTAAGCGCCCCTACTTCGGAAGCCGTACCGTGTTCATCGTTGCCGCAAATGTATAAAACCTCGTTACCCATCATTCGCATATAGCGCGCATAAACATCGGACGGCAACAAACAGCCGACCATGTGTCCCAAATGCGGAACGCCGTTAATATACGGTAATGCAGAGGTAATCAAAACTTTAGACATTTGCTTATAAACTCCCTTAAAATTAATCCATACGCGGAGTTTACTTATATTTTCCCAAAATCGCAAGCAAAAAAAGCACTTATCGCGCGGGTTTTTATCGGGAGATTGCCGCGGCACCAACAAAAAAAGCTCCCCCAAAGGGAAGCTTATTTTATTGGTGATGCAAAGTAAGCAAATTACGAGCTAAAAAGAAAATTATAAAATGTTGGAATGTCCTGTTTTTTCTCTAATGTCAAATATCGTGCTGACAATCTGATCCGGAGAAACTTTTCTGGCCGTTCCGTCTTTATGCGTAGTATAGAAAGTCTTTTTTCCCTCTTTAAATTCTTCCATAGAAGAAATATGATCAAAAGATTGCGATGCTACGACATATTCACCTTTAGGCAAAACCCAAGCAATATCAGTTGGCTTTTCAATATCCGATGCCAAATATGACGGACGCTCAACTTTTGCCATCCACACCGGAGCTTCACTATAATATGATTTGTCTTTAATAACATCGCCGATATCATATGAAGTAACATGTGCATTGATTTTCGGTGCTTTTCTATCTTCAACAATATCAACCTGCATTTTAGGAGGCATTTTATCAATTCTTACTTTTGTTACCGGATTGGTAAGTTTATCTATTTTATTTAATACTTTTTCAAAAGTCGGCTTTTGATCAAATTCTGCTGTAGTTATCGGATTTTTAATCGTTGCCAATCCTGTTCTATGTGCCGCTATATCAACTTCTTTAATCAATTCTAGAGGATATTGTCCACGTGCGTTCGGCACATTACAATCCAATCCGACGGATAATGCCCTGTCTATAACTTCAAGATAATTTGAGCCATAATAAGGTGATTTACTTGCTTCTTGAACAGCTAACTTAACAGCATGAGTTAAAAATGTTTCTCCGATATCCGGCGATTGAGTGTTTACGGCTTTGTTGAATTGTTCTTCACTTATAACTTTTTTGTTTAGCAAGTATTTCAAATTGCCCACCATTTCCAGCGCATGCTCAAAAGCATACGCTCCCGTATGGTGATGCGGATTCAGCTTATCATAAGGGCTGAGTACCTTTCGCATCATATCGGATTCCAGCAAATGCGGATTTTCTTTGATAATCTGCGCTGCCACATCCGGACGATTATAACGCCATGCCGTATTGAATGCTTCAAACTTTTCTTCATCGGTTTTACCGAAGTCAAAGTCCTTAAAATTCAAGAAACAAAACTCTGTGTCATACTTACCTATCTCTTTTTGCGAGAACGAATTCGGCAATGCCTCCAACATTTTCGCTCTTTCTCTTTCACTGAAAGTACAAACCATCACTCCGTTGCATTCAAATCTCGGAGCAATTTCCACATATTCCAAATTTCCTTCTTTCAAAACTTCGGTCAAACGTTCTGCAAAATCGCTTTTAGCACTGCCAGATGCCACTACTTGTCCTTTTAGTAACGGGTTGTAAATACCATTACCCTCCATCCCATACCGATTAAGTTCCAACTTATCATTAGGTCCTACATAACAGATAGAATTGTAATCATATCGGCCTAAGGTCATTTTTTGTGTGCGACTTTGTTTAGCCCAATTTTCAAAATTTTTTTCAAATAAATCAGCATATTGCAATCTGCTTTCCGGCAATAACGGCTTTCTTATACGAACATATTCTCCATCTCGAGCCGCTCTTTTCAAATCAGCAACCCATGAAAGTGATATTTTATCTTCTTTAGCTAAAGCTTCAGATAATCCGGCAACAGATTTTTTGGGTAAATCATCAATTTTTATTGTTACTTTAGTACCATCATTATTTTTAGAAAAACCAATTTCCGCCCCATTTTTTCCGCTGTATGCTGATACATGGTAGATAGAGTGTTCTTGACAATAGGCATATATACTGACGATTTCTTCGTTGCTGAGATTGTAATTTGATTGTATGATACTTAAATCTTTTTTTGCATCACGCTCATGAATAATATCCACACGTCCTACACCATCATTTGCCCATTGTGACACTTCATTAATTACCTCAAATTCACTCATCTTACTTCTCCTTGCCTAAGTTTATCCTATATAAAGAATCACTTCTTATGCTTTCAGTTTACCCCTCCCGATTTTTTTGTCAAGTCTTTTTTGCAAATTTTGTATTTTTTAAAACGAATGTTGCATGGCCGACAAACCAATCGACACCGCCTTCTTCCAATTTATCGATTTTACCTGAGTTAACTTGTTTGCCTTATCTTTATATCAACGCACCAAACTCTGCGCTAAATTAATCACCGCCTCGCTCACATCGTCCGCCATATTGGCAAAGTGCTCATTTGGCAACAACCGAGCTTCGTCAGCATACAGCGCGCGGTTGATTTCCAGTTGCAACGTATAGATTTTTTTGCGTGGCTGACAATAATTAAAAGTAATAAACGCGCCGGAGTACGGACAATTAAATTCCACATTGTAATTTTTATTCCAGAATTGTCCGGCAAAAAAGTCACTCATTTCCTGCGGACAGCTCTGGCTGAACAGAGTGCCGAGGCAAATATCTATTCCCGAACGGTCATCAATAATCGAACAGATTTTTGACGGCATCGAGTGACAATCCAAAAGCAAACAAAACCCGAATTTTTTCACACATTTGGCAATCATTTTTTGCAGCTGATTATGATACACGTCATACACATATTTCAGCCGCTTTTCCACTTCATGATAGTCAAGCAACCCTTTATATAAAGGATTTCGCAGATAATCAATGCGATGCACCACGCCCAAACCGACGCGACAATGTTTATCAAACATCACATTTTTTTCTTCCGGATAATTATAAAACATCGCCGGATCAAGTTCCAAACGGTCGCGATTAAGGTCGATAAACACGCGTGTAACCAGCATTTTTATGGTCGGAATTCCAAAGTCCGTCGCTCCTTGCAACAGCTTATCCACCAACAAATCTTCATTACGACGCATAACCTCGACGCTGTCGTTAACCTGTCCCAAAAATTCCGGCGGAAAAAAAGTACCGCTGTGCGGAATGGATAATATCAGCGGAAAATCGGCCTTTTCCGAATTATAACATTCGAAAATCTTCATTTTAGAATAATCGACTTTGAAATCGCACTTTTTATTTTCCATGCCGACCTGCCTTATTTTTATTGTTCGGCAATATATTCTGCCGTGCCATACGTTTACGTTTGGTGGATTTTTTCTCTACCGACCAACCGAACTTGCCGATTTTGCGCCCCAAACCGTAATAAAATCCGTGAGCATAAGCCAATAATCCGGCCTTTTGCAAATCAAGCGCTTGCTTGCCGTTGATATATGTTTCATCAACATCAACCGCCACCACTTCGGCCAAAAACATATCATGCGTCCCGAAAGAAGTTATCTCTTTAACTTTACATTCCAGCGAAATCGGAGCTTCCGCCACTTGCGGCGCACTTATTTTTTCGCAAGGCGCGGCGGTAATTCCCGCCAGTTTAAACTTATCAATGCCGCGTCCACTCCTAACACCGCATAAATCGACCGCCTTTGCCAACTTGGTTGTCGGAATATTTATGGCAAATTCACCGGTTTGCCGGATTAATTCGTTGCTGTATCGCGACGGTCGTATCGACACATACACAAGCGTCGGCTCGGTACAAATAATCCCCGTCCATGCCGCCGTCATCACATTCGGCTTTTCCGCTGTTCCGCAAGAAATCAGCGCCGGCGGCACCGGAGCGAGCATTGTCCCTGCTTTCCAACAAATTTTTGCCATATTGTATCTTTCGAAAAGTTGCAACTCAAGTGCAATATATATCGAAAAATTCAATTCGTCAAGTTTAGTTGCCGAATTGCCGCCGTTACCGTATTTTTTTTTGCAAAAATGTGATAAAAAAGTTTAATAAGTCGGAAAATATGATTGTCAAAAAGCTCCTGACCATTTATGCTGTCAGCAAAGGAGAAACAAATGAAACAAATTGATTTTGCTAAAATATCGTTTGAAGATGCCTTGATGCAGCTTGAAAATATCGTACGCGAACTTGAAGCCGGAAAAATTAAACTTGACGATGCCGTTGAAGCTTATGAAACCGCCACCGCGCTCAAAAAATTTTGCGAAGAAAAATTGAAAGCGGCCCAGCTTAAAATCGAAAAAATAAACATCGCCCCGAGCGGTGCCGTTTCTACCGAACCTTTTGATAAAACAGAAGAATAATTATGACAAATATTATTGAAAATCTAACTGCTTTTTCTCAAAAATTTAATGCTGATTTGGAAAAATGTTTTCCGTTCGTTGACGGTGCCGAAAACCGCGTAATTGAAGCGATGCGCTATTCGGTAATGAATGGCGGCAAGCGCTTGCGTCCGTATCTTTTGTGCGAATGTGCCGGTCTATTCGGAGTGCCGTATGAAATGGCGTTTAAAGCAGCGGCCTCATTGGAAATGTTGCACTCTTATTCTCTGATTCACGATGATTTGCCGGCAATGGATAATGATGATTTGCGCCGCGGCAAACCGACTTGCCACAAAAAATTTGACGAGGCTACCGCCATTTTGGCCGGTGACGGCCTTTTGACTTATGCTTTTGAATACTTGGCAAATGCACTGGAGATTCGGCCGGAAATGCGGCTGACTTTGTTGCAGCTTTTAGCCTCGGCCGCCGGTGCTTTCGGTGGAATGGTCAGCGGCCAGACGCTCGATATTTATGCCGTTCCGACCGACAGCAAAGAAGCTGATGAAAACATCATATCGCGTCTGGAAGAAATGAAAACCGGCCGCTTATTGCGCTACGCCTGTGAGGCCGGTGCGGTTTTGGGACAGGCGCCGTTACCGCTTAGGCAGATTCTTATTTCTTATTCGCGCAAAATCGGACAGGCTTTTCAAATTGCCGACGATATTCTTGACCGCGAGGGCGACCAAAAGTTGGTGGGCAAAACTCTGCATAAAGATGATTCGCAAAACAAATTTACTTTTGTTGCTTATTACGGTATCGAACCGGCACGGCAAAAGGCCAAAGAACTGGTTAAAGCGGCAATTGCGGAAATCGCGGTTTTCGGCCCAAAAGCCGAAAATTTACAAAATCTGGCGCAATATATTATCGACCGCAAATATTGAATAAAACCTATTGCAATCCTTCGCAAAACGTGGTATACTCTGTATATACAATATAATTATGGAGGTTGCGATGGCTGATAATAAAACAATCAAGCGCCCGAGTTTTATATTTGAGCTGGGTGCAGCTGCTGATGATAAAGACAAATTACTGGAATTGGCTCGTGGTGCTATTGCCGAATCCCACGACCATCGTACCTTTGTTGAACGCAAGGAATTGAACAAAAAATCAGACGTGTTGGCAATGAATGCCCGCTGGGCATTGCTTAAGGCGATGACAAGCACTAATTTATCTACAAACAATAAGCTCTATCTGATTATGGAACGCTATGTAACTTTGGCTGAAAAGCAGCACCCGAAAATATCAAAAGCTAAGGCTCTCGACAATTTCTTTAAGGATTTTGCCGCTAAATATCCTAAAGAATACGGAGCCGAGGGCATCAATAAAACTCAAAGCAACTCTCTGCCTCGTGATTTTATTCTGCGTTCACGCGGTAACGGTATTGTATAAAACAAAATTTATTCATACTTTTCTCCTTGGCGCCGCCTTCTTCGGGCGGCGTTTTTTATGACAAAGTAATCTGCAAAAAAATTCTTGCCATTTGCGTAAAATAAGTTATTGTACTTGGCGTAAACCTAAAAAACGGAGAATAAAAATGACAACATTCGCTTTAGCTTTGATTTTGGTTAGTTTATTTACGCTTCCGGCGTATGCCAATCCGGCTTGTGCCGTATGCACGGTCGCTGTTGCTGCCGGTCTGGAAATCGCCCGCAAACTCGGAGTTGATGACGGAGTGATTGCAATATGGGCCGGTGCCTTGCTGACCTTAATCGGTTATTGGACGATTCTCTGGTTTGATAAAAAAGGTTGGAATTTCAAATTTCGCAACGCGATTTTGATGCTGTTGTCTTTCTCGATGATTTTTGCGGTGTATATTAAAGATTTGACTTATACCCCGAAACCGATTTTGATTTTCTATATGGATCCGTTCCTGTTTTGCGGCATTTTGGGCGGCTTGATTTTGATTTACAGCTCGGTATTTTATCAATGGATGAAGAAAAAGAACGGCGGCCATGCCCATTTTCCGTTTGAAAAAGTGGTATTACCGGTGGTAGCGTTGGTTATTGCCGGCTATGCGGTTGACTATCTGCATTTATGCGAACCGATAACCACTGATACTGCCGGCCCGTCTATCGCCGCCGACGGCTCCGATATTTACGATTTTGATGAATAAATGAATATAAAACTCTATATTTTCAAAAGCTGCAATTGATGAGTCAGATACGCAGTTACCCTTTGTGCGCGGTGTACACAAATAGTACATAAGCACAAAGGGTAACAAGTAGATGACCATTAAGCGCATTTTCTCGCGTCGTAAGCGACAGATATCCCCTCAATCTCTCCTTTGGTACCGCCGCTGCAGTCGGAAACAACCTTGATTGCCAGAACCTGATCGGCAATATAGGATTGATTTTCCTCTAAAGCCTTTGCCAATTCTTCATCTTTGGTAGAATAACAAAGTTCAATGCGATCAGAGATATTGAAGTCTTTATCCTTGCGCAGAGTTTGTACCAAACGTACAAAGTCACGCGCCATACCTTCGCGTTTTAACAAATCGGTAACGTTGGTATCAAGCGTTAATACTGCCTTATTATCGGCAAAGGATTGACCTGCCACACCATCTTTCATATCCAAACGCACTTCAAACAAATCTGAAGTCAGCGTTTTGTCCCCGATGGCAAGCGTTCCGTCTTCATTCAAAGACCAATTACCCTGCTTATAGGCCGCCATAACCGCGCCCATATCTTTGCCGAGAGTTTTACCCAAAAGCGGCGTATAAAGATAAATGTTCTTGGTGGCATAATTATTCAAATTATCATCAAAACGCACTTCTTTAACGTTCAGTTCGTCCTTGACAATTTCCTGATATTCCGGCGACAACGTTGCCCCGATAACCGTCAGACTGGCGAGCGGCAAACGATTGCGCAGATTTTTTTCTTCACGAATAAATTTGCCGGTCGAGCACAAATCCTGCACAAAATCCATCTCCGTCATCAGTTTTTCATCCGATTTAATATCGCTCAAGCTCGGATAATCGCACAAATGTACGGATTCGCCGCCGGTCAGATTCTTATAGATATATTCACAGATAAACGGCATAACCGGCGCCGCCAACTTGGCAACATTAACCAAAACGGTATAAAGTGTATCAAATGCCTGTGTATCACCGCGCCAAAAACGTTCACGGGTGCGGCGAATATACCAGTTGTTCAAAATTTCCATAAACGCGGCGGTTTCGTTGCAAACTTCGGCAATATCATAAGTCTCAAAGCCATGTTTCAATTTTTCGGCCATCGTTTTGAGTTTGGATAAAATATAGTTATCCATCGCTTCGGTTGAAGACGATATTTCTTTGGCTTTGTAGTCCTCGGCATTGGCATACAGCGTGAAGAAATAAAAAGCATTCCACAACGGAATCATCGCCGAGCGGGAAGCTTTGGCAATTTCTTTACCTTCTTTATCCACGGCCACATTTCCGCCCTTCAACACCGGCGAAGAAACCAAGAACCAACGCAACGCTTCCGAACCGACGGTTTCCAGAATTTCATTCGGGTCCGGATAGTTTTTCAGGCGCTTGGAGAGTTTTTGCCCGCCCTCGGCCATCAACAAACCGGTACAAATGCAGTTTTTAAATGCCGGACGATTATGCAAAGCCGTTGACAACACAGTCAGCGTATAGAACCAACCGCGGGTTTGATCAATTGCTTCCACAATAAAATCCGCCGGAAAATGATTTTCAAACCATTCTTTATTTTCAAACGGATAGTGCACCTGTGCATACGGCATCGAGCCGGATTCAAACCAACAGTCAAACACATCGCTGACACGGCGCATCATGGTTTTACCGGACGGATCATCCGGATTCGGATAGACCACATCATCAATATACGGCTTATGCAAATTATCAACCGTCACACCGGTAGCGGCTTTAATTTCTTCCAGCGAGCCAAACACATCAATGCGCGGAAACTTCGGATTATCCGACTTCCACACCGGAATCGGCGTACCCCAGAAGCGATTACGCGAAATTGACCAATCGCGGGCGCCTTCCAACCACTTGCCGAAACGACCGTCTTTAATATGCGCCGGAATCCAGTTGATTTGCTGATTGTTTTTGACCATTTCATCGCGAAAATCGGTAACCTTCACAAACCACGAGCTCATCGCCTTATAAATCAGCGGAGTATCGGTGCGCCAACAATAAGGATAGGTGTGGGTATATTGTTCTTTTTTCACGAGCAAACCGTTGATTTTGAGCCATTGCATAATCGGCTCATTGGTATCAAACACCTGCTGTCCGGCATAATCGCTGACCTCGCTCGTAAATTTACCGGCTTCGTCAACCGGACAAACTACCGGAAAGTTCTCGTCATATGTGCGACAAGCTTCAAAGTCGTCCTGACCGAAGCCCGGCGCAATATGTACCACGCCGGTACCGTCTTCGGTTGATACAAACTCGCCGGAAAGTATTTTGAACGCGCCTTTTTGCTTTAAGTCGGCAAAATACGGGAACATCGGCTCATAACTCAAACCAAGCAAGTCTCTGCCCTTAATTGTCTTAACCTGTGTTGCGTGTTCCAATTGTTTTTTATAACTACCCAAACGCGCAACGGCAATAATATATTGTTGCCCGTCTTCTTCCATCACCGCATAGTCAATATCCTTGCCCACGGCAAGCATCAGGTTAGACGGCAAAGTCCACGGCGTAGTGGTCCACACCAAAATTTTCTGCCCCGTTTCGAGCGTAAACATTACCGTAATCGCGTTGTCGGTTTTATCGCGATAACCGAGGTTAACCTCAAAGTTGGAAAGCGGAGTTTCCGCCGCCCACGAATACGGCAAAACGCGATAATCTTCATAAACCAAACCCTTGTCATACAGCGCTTTGAAGTTATGAATAACCGATTCCATAAACGACAGATTCATTGTTTTATAGTCGTGATTAAAATCCACCCAACGCCCGATGCGCTTGAACATATCCACCCAAATACCGGAATATTTCAACACATCTTTGCGGCAAAAATCATTAAACTTTTCTACCCCGTAGGCTTCGATTTGTTTGCGCCCCGAAACACCGAGCTGTTTTTCGGCAGACATTTCGGCCGGCAAACCATGACAATCCCAACCCAAACGACGTTCCACCTTTTTGCCGTTCATAGTTTGAAAACGCGCTACCACATCTTTGACATAGCTTACCATAATATGTCCGTAGTGCGGCGTTCCGTTGGCAAACGGCGGTCCGTCATAAAACACAAACTCGGCGGCGCCGTCACGATTGTGTACGGATTTTTCAAACGTATTATCTTCGTCCCAAAACTTTAAGACTTCTTTTTCCAATTCGACAAAGTCCGGCTTTGCCTTTACTTCAGCATAGTATTTCGTCATATTTAATACCTTAAATTTAAATAGAAATTGTTGTAACAGATTTATTTTGAAAAGATTTTATGTAAAAGACGCCCTAATCCCCTAAGGGATAATATTAATAATGTGTGATATGTAAAACAGGCTCATCTTTTCCTCTGATTTTGTTAAACTGAAAGCAATGTATATCAACTTTTAGCAAAGGTCAAGAGACTTTGCATTGATAAATACAGCAAAATGCAGAATAGTAAAAATAACAGCAAAAATCCGTAGAATGAGTCAGATACGAAGTTGCCCTTTTTGCACGGTGTACAAAAGAGGTACATAAGCAAAAAGGGCAACAAGTAGATGACCATTATACGGATTTTTTAAGATTTCTCGACTTGAGAGAATTCCAACTCCACCGGCGTATCGCGACCAAAAATGGAAACCGAAACTTTAAGACGTGATTTTTCGAGATCGACTTCTTCCACCACACCGACGAAAGATTCGAACGGACCATCGGTTACGCGAATGGTTTCGCCCACATCGAAGGTAGCATTGGAAACAGTGCGCTCGGCGCTTTCTTCCACCTGCTTGCGAATTTTTTCAACTTCCGTTTCACTGATTGGCTGCGGTTTATTACGAGGTCCCAAAAAGCCGCTGACACGCGGAGTATTTTTAACCACCAGCCAAGTTTCATCCGAAAGCTCCATCTTTACTAAAATATAGCCCGGAAAGAACTTATGTGCAATTTCTTTGCGTTTTTTACCTTCGGCATCTTTTCTCTCTTTAGGTTCCTGTTCCATCGGCACCCAAACTTCGAGAATACGATCTTCCATATTTTTAAGTTTAGCCTGTTCCGTCAACGATTCGGCCACTTTCTTTTCCGAACCGGAATAAACATTCACAACATACCAACGAGCTGTCATTTAAATTTCTCCTAACCCAACTGCAAAATTTTATCAACGCCCCAGCTTAATACAATATCCACTGTAAAGAAAAACGCTGTGGCGATTGCAACCAGAACAACAACCATTGTACATATAGGAACAACTTCCTTTTTTGTCGGCCAAGTAACTTTTTTCATCTCTTGCTTGACCTGACGCAGAAACTGCAACGGACTGATACTCATTTATAACCTTTTATTTTATATGTTAACAAACAACTCGCAACGAATCACGTTCGCTGCGAACACAATATTTTGATGTTATATAAAGGTTTTTATCCGCTATTGTCAAGAAAATCTTTGAATTTATCGCATATTTTTTAGTATCGAGCCCGTCGGCCGCGCTTGTTGACGATTTCCTCGCGGCATTTACAAAAAATTTACGATAACATACTAAAAGCGTTGATATGGAAAAGAGTGATTTTATCATATTGAAGCAATATTATCGGGAAGCGACAAAACAAGTTCCGACCGATTCGCCATGCAAACAAACGCTTGACCATAAATTTCGCCATTCGATAGAAGTTTTGCGGCAAGGAAATACTATTCTGGCGCATACTCAAGAATTGCAAAACCAAAACAAAATCTTCCGTGATTTAGCACAAAGAGCCCTATTGTTCCACGATATCGGTCGATTTGAAGAAAACGTGCGTATTTTCAATGCTCGCCACAACGGCACCGAGATTACCGCAATGTCCGATACTTATGACCACGGGGTTATCGGCTTTGAGCTCATGCAAAATCGACCGCCGTATAATGATATGCGGATTTTGTTTGCCATTCGTTGGCACGGCAAAAATTTAGAAGAAATTTATGCCTCGGATATGTATCGCCAAATTAAAGATTCTCCGCTGTACGGTGATATTATGCAGATTCTTTTTTTGGTGCGCGATGCCGATAAACTGGCTAATCTCTATGCGGCCAAAGAACAAGACCGCCTGCGACACGATTTATTTTATGAGCAGTTGCCGGAAGAAGTATTGCGCTCCCCGCTTTCAGCCGAGGTTAAGGCGCAATTTGCGAACGGCAAAACCGTTTTATCACCGACCTTACATTCTTTTGCCGATCGCATTTTACAGCTTTTATCGTGGATTTATGATTTTAACTATCCGGCAACCAAAGACATTTTCAAACAAAACAAATATGCCGAATTTTTACTTGATTTATTATCGCAATATCATCGTAATCCGCAGGATTTACAACAAATTTCCTCGGCAATAAACAAAGCACTCAAGTATTGATTCAGCAATTACCGATATGTACGAATTTTAAGTATTTTTGCGCCGTATCCCGCAAGCGATAAATCGTTTCGAGCGGCGTTGCCGGAATATCACTTTTATAGCGCGGGAAATAGCGACTGATATGCAACGGAATCTCCGGCGAAAGGCTCGCCAACCATTCGGCCTCGGCCGCCATTTCCTCAACGCTGTCGTTTTTGGTAGGCACCACCAGAGTTGTCACTTCAACGTGGCACTTATTAAACGAATTTGCAATCGTTTGCTTTACGCACTCCCAACTGCCGCCGACATAATCATAATAATCTTGTGTAAAGCCTTTTAAGTCGATATTCATTGCATCAATCAGCGACAAGATTTCCGCCAACGGTTCCGGATTTATATGTCCGTTGCTGACCAACACCGTTTTTAATCCGGCCTGATGCAACAAAACACAACAATCGCGCACAAACTCATAACTGATGAACGGCTCATTATAAGTAAATGCCACTCCCAAGTTTCCGGCCGGTTCATGCGCCAGTTTTATCGCCAATGCCGTCAATTCTTCCGGAGTTATAATCTGTTGCGGTACATCATTGATTCCGGCCATGGATATTTGATAATTCTGGCAAAACGGACAGCGCAAATTGCAACCGAAACTGCCGATTGATAAAATTCTGCTACCGGCAAAAAAATGATACAGCGGTTTTTTCTCAATCGGATCCAACGCCAATGAAGTTGCCCTGCCGTAATTTATCGGCACAATCTTGTCATTTATACACGCTCGCGCCCGACAAAAACCGAGTTGACCTTCTTTTAAATTACAACGGCGCGGACATATCGGGCATTGCGGCATAGCTTTTCCTTTCAAGACATTTCGTTGTTTTCATTAGATATAATCTCGGGACGAATGTCAAGCCCCGAAACAATTTAAGCAAAAAAAGAAGGGCGGATAACTCCACCGCCCTTTTAGTCTTATAATATGCTAGCGACTACCAATGATAGAAAAGTAAAGTTTTTGTCTTTTTATCATTTACAGCTTCATAGCATGGTGCGCCTTTTTTATTGCTGTCACAGATATAGTGAACTTGCTTTCTTTTGTTATTATCGAAATAACTGCATAGACCATCTCCATCCTTATTCTTGCAGGCGGAGCATTCACCATGACCCGTACAGTAGAAACGATTCCTATAGCCTGCTTGCAAATCAGTTATATTTGCCTCTCTGCCGGCATAGCGAACGCGTACGTTGTTGCTGTCACGTGCACTCAGTTTAATAGACTTAGTACTGCTACCGTATTTATTCTTAAATCTTGAGCTATCCGTCATAAACATTTCACAAGTACTATACACATCACACTCTGCGCACTTGCCGTTGAAGCAGTACAACGGGAAGTCAGTGGATTCTTTACAATCTGCATCAGATGTACAGTCATCTCCAATCCAACCACAAGATGGATCATCCTCAGGACAACCTTTGCAGGTACAGGTATCCGGATCCAACTTTTGACCTTTTGCACAGCTTATCTGGCAAGTACACTTGCATTGCGTTTCATCCCAGCTCAACGGTGAACTGCAGTTTCTATCCGGCTCATTGTACGTCCAGCATACGGCAGTACCGCTTCTGTGACCGGAGTCAACGTTCGTACCACAACCAACTTTCTGTTCGGTAGAGGTACCGTCCGGACACTGAATCGGTTGACAGCTACACTTGGATTCGTCATAAGTAAATCCCGTAGAGCAGTTTCTATCCGGCTCATTATACTTCCAGCATACTGGATTCGTCATAAGTAAATCCCGTAGAGCAGTTTCTATCCGGCTCATTATACTTCCAGCATACTTGTTCGCCGCTTCTGTAACCGGAGTCGACATTGGTACCGCAACCCTGTTTCTGGGTGGTAGAAGTGCCTTCCGGACACTGTTTGATGTTGGCATTATACTTCGGTGTATCACCTTCGTATTCAACAGAACTCGGTGTATTCAAATCCTTATAACCGCAGCTCGGTGCATTCTCATCAGCACAACGCGGCTGAGCTTCGCACTTCTTATCAAAGCCTGCGCCGGAGCACTTATTCGTGGTACACTTACCGCAAGGAATTGCGCCGCACAAACCGTCGGAGGTATAGCTCCAACCTTCCGGATGTCCGTTCTTGGTACAAGCGTTGATATCCGGATATTGTGTTTTGTATCCGTCCGGACACGGTCTTTCCTTGTAGCAGTTGCTACCCATATCTGTTGTTTCGGTCAGATAACCTTCAGCCGGAGCCGGAGTTTTATCCTTAATAAATTCCGCTGTCGGACAATTGTCATTTATGCAATAGTAGCAAGCCTGACCGGCAATAGATTTATGACCGCTGTCAAACGGAACATAACCATTGGCGCTGCAAACCGCTTCAAGACTTGTTTTGTAACAAGTAGGTCTCGGACCGTTCTTATAAGAAGCCCATCCTGCCTTGTTGCCGCATGCCGCATCACCTTCATTCGGATTTTCGCAAGTATCCGGATCGATAATGATTTTGATATCGATAGTGTGAGTAGATATATTATCAGCCTCTATCTGCGTAATCGTAAATGAAGAACCTTTTTCCTCGGTCGTCAAATTACTCTGACAGATAACTTTCAAGAGAGCACCGTCACCGGATTTTTCAACCGTGCATTCGCCGGAAGATGTCGGAGCATCATACGGCCAAACAATGGTTTCTTCACCGGTTTGCGTAGAAACTACGTTAATTTTCTTAACGCCACCGGCAGCGGTGTAATGCAAGATTTTGCTGTCATGTGTGTTATGTCCGTCATCGGTCAAAGGACCTTCATTAATGACATCTTCACCACCGGCAGTAAATTCATACTCATAATTTTCACAAGTGCATTGAACTTTGCCTTCACCGCGTTCCTCACGAGCCACATACTGATTGGGCGGGCATTCCATCGGAGCCGGAAGATAGCAAGTCTCACCTGTGGAAAATGGCTTGGAAGTAAACGTAAAGCAACCGCTCTCCATTTCACTCACGGCTGCCGCGGTTACATATTCCTTAGACTGTTCGCATTTATAGCAATATCTACCTGTTTCCAGACGAAGAACACTACTGCAAGTGCAGCAACCTTCTGTTGGCAACTCATCTTCGGATATAGTTCCTTCAGGGCATTGTTCAATCACACAGTGACCGCACTCTGCTCTACCGGACATACCGGCACCATCGGCCGGTGCCCAAATTTCCCCGTCACCGCATTGATTTTCCGCATCATCTTGTGTAAAATAAGGATCGACACAAGGTTTCGGTTCACACTTCCAAAAGTATTTTCCGCCTTGTTTGCATGGTGTACAAGTAAACGCTTCTTTCGAAAACGTTCCCGGATAATCATCTTCCGATGAAGTACCCGGAATCTTAAAACCGCGATCTTCACACGATTTTGCCGTACATTCATGAATATTGGCGAGAGAACAGTTCATATCTTCCTGTTCTTCGCTATAATAGGTTCCTTCGTCTATATAATCTTGACATGACTTGGATTCGGCCACCTTAGCTTGAGAGCCCTGCTCGCATGCACCTGTCGGCAAGAAGCAGATATCTGCCCAAGAAGGAGCCGCTGTCATCATGCACAAGAATGTACAGACACCTAACCCTTTCCAAAATTTATTCATAGGCTTTCCTCCTGTTTAAAAAACATTGATACATTATTATGATAACACATATTTTTTGTTTTTTGTGTTACATTTTTGTTACATTTTATAAAAAAAGCACAAACTCCTCAAACGATTGATTTTGTCATTTTATTTTTATTTACGTCTATAATCATATCACAAAATTACGGCCTTTGCAACAGAAAAAATGCAATTCTATTGTTTATTTGTTGCTATTTTAATTTTCGAACACACCAAAAACAATATACAAAAAAGATTTTTATTTGACAAAATTAAATAAGGTAGTCGTCAGTCAAACCGCCTTTATATCAACCATTGTCCCAAAAGTTTTCATATTTCTTTGTTGCCATTAATCTTTACTTAAATAATGAGCGGCAAAATGTGGAAAGCAAGATTGAAAGGTTAAAAACGCAGCCACATACGGACAGTATTGATTGACTTTTCAATTCAATCATAAAAGAACGCGAGGAGCAATATGCACAACGAAGTTATAATACAACAAATCAGGCAAACGGAACAAAAGTTCAAAGAAAATGATTATAAAGGCACTTCAGTTCATTCTTGTATGGTGGAACAATACGGAAATCTGCCGATTTTGCTTTCAGCCCCTCACGCGGTTAAACAAATCAGAAACGGAGAAATAAAAGCTCACGAATTTTACACCGGCGCCATTGTGGAATGTTTGGCCAAACAAATCGGTTGTGCCTGCATCACCAAACAATATTTAATTGAGAACAGCCCGAATGATGATCCGAACACGGATAATGCCTACTGCTCATATAAAACCGCAATTAATCAATTTTTGCATGAGCACCGGATAAAATTGTTTATAGACATTCACGGGCTTTCAAGTAAACGTGACAGCATTGTTGATATTTGCATTGATAACGGCAAAAACGTAAATAATATGGCTTATGTTGCCGATTTACAAAAATGCATAGAAGATAAATTCGGTGCAAATAAATCTTCCGTAGACAGATATTTTAAGGCTTTTTCCGAGAATATTATGAGCAAATGGGTTCATACCAATTTTAATATTTCCGCCATAGAACTTGAAATTAACGGCGCTTATCGCTGGTTTGAAGGTGACACCGCAAAACAGTCGCTTGATTTGTTTTTATGTTTGCAAAATTGGCTGACCGGATACTGAAAGTAAAACGCTATTTTTTATGACGAAATTCGACAATCATCATCGTAATATCATCAAACTGCGGAGCATCTTTAATAAATTTGTGAATACTTTTATAAATATGTTCCAGTGTTTTCGGCAAAGACAATTCTTTTTGATTAAGCGTTTTCAGCAAGCGCTCTTCCCCGAAAAATTTATTCTGAGAGGTTTGTGCTTCGGTTACCCCATCGGTATATAAGAACAAACGCTCATTTTCGCGCAAGATGATTTTATCAACTTTATATTCATAGTCGGGATTAACTCCGATAACCGTATTTTTAGTGACACTGACATACTCATATTCGTTATCGGTTTTTTTGAGCGGCGGACAATGACCTGCATTCACACATTCTATTTCACCGGTTCTTAAATCCAAAATACCGACAAACGCCGTAACAAACATTAATTGCGTACTGTTGTTGCAAAGAGAATTATTGGCCCTGCTCAAGGCTTCACTCATTGAATATCCCGCCTGCAACATATTTTTAATAACCGTCTTGGCTGACATCATATAAAGCGCTGCCGTAATACCTTTTCCGCAAACATCGGCCATCACAAGTCCGATGCGTTTTTCATCTATCGGGAAGAAATCATAAAAATCGCCGCCGACTTCGCGCGCCGGTGTCATTGAGGCCACCAACTCAAAATATTCGTTTTTAGGAAAATCTCTCGGCAACGCCGACACCTGAATATCTTTGGCGATTGCGAGTTCTGATTCTATTTTTTCTTTTTCGCCGGATATTTTTGCCAGCTCGGTCAAATGGTTTTTGATATCCGTTTTCATTTTATTGAAAGCTTCGGCCATCTTTGCCAATTCTGACGGATTATCCAAATAAATTGTCCTGTCCAAATCTCCCTGACTGATGTTTTGCGCAATATCCGTCAAGGTATCAATCGGCTGATTAATATTACGTTTCAAAACCCAATACAAGATTGACACGATAATTAAAGTACTGATTAAAAGCACACTCAACAATATGCACATATGATGCACTGCATTGTCAAACAGTTCAAACAAAGGCACATTGACAATTAAAAACATTCCGTTATTCAAACGTTTTATATAAGGAATATACTTCACACCTCCGTAATCAAAATGCTTTCCCGCGCGGAGTTCGTCCGAATACCATTTAATTGTCTTTAATGATTTTCCCATAACTATCTCGTTATCGACACCGGATTCCGTTGTGGCAATAATGTAATCATTGGTCTTATCGGCAAACAGCACAAAACTGTTCTGTGTCGGCTTTATTTTTAATATTGATTTTAAAATCGTGTCCAGATCCCAATCCACGGTAGCCAAACCGATTAATTCATCATTATTATATATTCCGGCACCGATTGTCGTCATTAAAATACCGAGTTGCGTACTTTTATAAGGTCTGGACCACGATATGCGCTTTTTTCCTTGCAAGCCATTGGTAATTTCGCTGTACCAATTTTGCTTAAAATAGTCGAATGTACTGTTAACACATGATGCCAACAATTCAATTTTTTTATGTTCATTCCAAACGGCGTGAATACAACCGATTTCCCTGCTTGTGTCGATTTTATAAGGAAGAAAATAAATGCCGTTTCCCATAGAGTTAGGATAGTTTCGTAAAATCTGTTTGGTAAAAAACTCCCCCACCGTCTGATCTTTACCTTGTGCATAATAAACCTCGCCCATCAACGCCAAATCCAGCGCATTTTTCTCGAGTGCGGAGATTTCCGTATTTATCTGTCCTTCAAAAGCGGTAATGGCGGCATCGTTGCTGGCAATAAGCAATTCTTTATCGTGATAAAACGCCATCAGGGCGGCATTTATAACCACCAGCCCCAAAGCCAACAAAAGCGCCAACGTCACAGAAACTATTTTAGATTTAATACTTGTCAAAATTCTTCCCTTCGATTCAAATTACATAAATTATATATCGATTGTCAACAACATTTCTTTGATTTTACGCCGATTTTATAAAAAAACGAGCTTGAGCAAACGTCCACGTTCTGCGCTGTTAATGCTTTAATTTTGGAATAAAATTAATGCCGCCGAAGGCGCAAAAATTCTTCTTTGGCCTTTTGCAACTGCACCGTAAAAGCCTCGTTAGCATGCAAACGATTAATCAGTGCAGAAGTCAAAATACGTGCACTATCGACATCGCTTTGATAGTGAAAACCGACAATAACCCGACTTTCGCCGTATTCATAACCGCGCTTGAGGATTTCATCTTGGCGGCTCGGATTTATCTCGGCCAAGACAAGAGCAATGCCCCACCCCATAGTGGTATGCCCCGACGGATAAGATGAGTTTGTTCTCAATTTTTCCTCATCTTGCGGAATCGGCGTCGGTTCATTAAACTGCACAAAAGGTCTTAATCGCATATATTGACTTTTTGCCTTATCCTTACACACATAAGTTGTTGCCAACACTCTCTCCATAAGTGCCGTAATTTCCTGTGTATTTTCTTTTGAAATGGTCATACCGAACGGTTCGGAATATATTTCGGAAAAATAATCTATCGTATGAGTGGCATCTTCTATTGCCTGCTTGCCGCGCTCCGTATCGCGTATGTTTTTCCCCCATTGATAGCGGTACCAATCATTAAAAAAAGCGACATCCGTGGTTTTCGGCGGCAACGGCAAAAACTCCGAAGCAGTCGGAATCTCATCTTCACTCAAAAACGAAGCAACTCCGGCATAGCAGGAGGTGGCGATTAAAACCGAAAGAACAAACAAGACAGCATATATTTTTTTCATAAAACTCTCCGCAATAAATAATTTCTTTCGCAAGAGTAATAAATCGAAACATCAAAGTCAAGAAGGAGTTATATGATTTCGGCTTCTTAACCGCATAAAATAAAAAAACAAACGTCATCCCTCGAGGTGTACTGCGTATCACCTTGTCAAGGGATCTTATCTTTGCGCAGCGCAATATTTTTTTTAATTTGAAGATGCCTTGACGTTTTCTTGCGAAAAATAGGCATGACATTTTCGGAATTGCCATGGCAATATGGCTTCGAGCCTTCGGTCACCAACAAAAAAACTCCCCCAAAGGGGAGCTTATTTTATTGGTGATGCAAAGTAAGCAAGTTACAAACTTAAGAATTTTGTATTTAAAACACTAAGAGAGATGAATTTTCTTCACCTCTCTTATAATGTTCAAAGATGCTCTGCCGCACCAATTGCCTCATTTTCATCAATGAGATAATCTTCAGCATGCCAGAAGATATCCCAAAGAATCGGCAAATACTGCAACATGGCTCTGATTTGCTTCAAACCGGTAACCCTTTGCTTAATCAAAAAGCGATTTCGCAAGAGAGCATCAGCCTTTTTCGTTTCTTTGTCAACTTCAAACGGCTTGCGTAAGAACTTACCGTCATAGACATCAAAGCGACGAACTAAAGAAGCAAATAAATGCAAAGCTACTCGTCCGTGACCGGCAATCTGAAAATTATACCACCGCAATGTTTCCTCAACGGTTTGCTTGATAACAAACAAATCATAATCCAAGGGAACACAACCATGTTTTTCAGGTTCTTCATTGCACTGAAAATCAGCACTTTGCTTGAACACCATGGCAAGACGTTGCGTTGAAACAACAAGAGCCTTTTTTCCTTCTGCAAGATGCGAAATGGCTTGCAGATTCTGTGTTGTATTAGTTCCTTTATCAAGAACATCAATTTCTGATTCAGGAACTCCCAAAGCCATTGCAACTCGCTTCAGACGGGCGGCCTCGGTTTCTTTTTTCAAAAGGTTAGAAGCAACAGTTTTTCTTCTAATCTTCAATGAAAACCGCATAACAGCAAAAGCTGTAGCCAGAAGACCTTCACCACCGACAACAACTAACCGAGCCGCAGGGTTATTTTTTTTCACCTGCCGATACACATTTATCGACTTCAAAATGGCGGTAATATCATCATCATACACCACCATACAATCGTACTTTTTAGTTGCATCATATGTTGACGCAACAGCATAGGCTTGGTTTATCACCTCTGCCGCTTTAAAATAATTCTCTTTCATAACTAATAATTTTGGTTCATTTACACTATTACCATACTCTCATTATTTTGTCAACACTAATTTATCTAGCCGATTGATTTCACTGCATTATCGCTATAACTAGTTCGTAAAATTTTCCTTTTGTTTTATTGTCATTCCTCGTACGGCACTGTGTGTCCATGCGTCAAGGAAAAACCCAACATTTCATCCTTTAAGTGCGCGGTGCAAAAAAAAACAAACGTCATTCCTCGTACGGCACTGCGTATCACCTCGTCAAGGGATCTTATCTTTGCGCAGCGCTATATTTTTTTAATTTGAAGATGCCTTGACGTTTTCTTGTGAAAACGAGGCATGACATTTTTGGAATTGCCATGGCAATATGGCTTCGAGCCTTCGGTCACCAACAAAAAAACTCCCCCAAAGAGGAGTTTTTTTTATTGGTAATGCTAGCTTGCCTTTTTGCCTGTTCTCTCAAATTGCGGCATAATTTCCGGCAGATGTTGCGCCAAATGTTCATAGCTAAACTTCTCTTTACGACATAATCTATCCAGCCGGCTCGGATAATCAATCGATGTTAAGGGGCTGTAATTCAATGCAATAAATTACATAAAACCACCAATTTGCCATTTACCACCATCAAACGATAAACAAAGTATACTTCCGTTAGGAACATCTCTGCCACTTTGCCCCAAAGCAATAAGCAATTGCGTCAGCATTATTCCATGAGAAGAAACTGCCAAAACAGAATATTGAGAATTTTCGGCATATTGCAGTAATCCTTCAAAAACGCGTAGCCGCACTTCTTTTTTGCTTTCACCGCCGGAAAATCTCAAATCTTCGTATTTTGTATCACAACTGCGCCATTGTCGATATTTTTCGCCAAATTTATCTTGAATCTCAGTATAGTGCATTCCTTCAATTTCACCAACATTGACTTCTATAAAATGTGCATCTTCAATAATAGGACGATGTAAAGATTTATTAACCAATTCGGCTGTTTGTTTAGCACGTATCAGCGGTGAACAAAGAATAACTTCAATATTTTTATCTTTAAGCTTTGTGCCGATTTCTAAAGCTTGCTTCATACCTAATTCAGTCAGGACGGAATCATTGGTTTGTCCCTGAGTTCTGCCGGCCAGATTATAAGTACTTTGTCCATGACGAAAAATATAAAAAGTTTTTTTCATTTTTCAAAAGCTCCAGATTTAAATAAGGTAGACTTATTAAACTCCTTTGACAGTAAAAGTCCAGACTTTCGCATAAATTTTGCATATAATTCTTCTACCACTTTTAATTCTTTTTGTGGTGCATTACGATTTTTCATCATAGAAATAACATCTATCCATTTAAGTGCAACCCCGGTCATTTCTTCTTGATTTAGTGAACTATTGCGTGCCTCGCGTAGTTTACGTTGGATTAGTAATGGATCTTTTTTCATATTACTGCTGTCATAAAAATTATGATATTTTCTATTGTAGATACTTATGCGATCGACGGTTTTGTAGCGACTCATATTTGCTAAAATATCGGGAAGAAGGTAATACGAATCATCATGAACCCCCAAAGTTGCTGGGAAACCGATCTCTTTAGTTATAGCTAATTGTTCTTCTTGGCGAAAGAATATTGAAACTTCACTAATATCACGATGCACACCTAGAGCAACGCATTCAACATTATAGCCATGTTCACGGGCTTGTAACAGGGTCTTCATTTTATAATCATTGGCATCCAGCAGAATGCTTTCAATTACAATATTATAACCTTTATCAAAACAATAATCCAGAAGTTTGGTGCGTGCCATTCCGGCATCTTTTTTAGTTTTAAACGTATAATTGGCGCGATCATTTTTTATAATGTCATCAGCTTGCGGATGTAGCTGCCGAATATCATCGGTACCGAAAAGCACCGGATATTCATCAAGATTTTCTTGAGCGTAGCGGCGAGAAGAATAGCTCTTGCCGGCACCGGATTGCCCCGTAATTAAAACGAAGGTTGGATTATTTGAAGGATTGCAACCTTGTGTGAAAGTTGGGATAATCAAATTTTCCACCCATTTTTGATGTTCATCAGGAGATAGTAAAGGAGTAAAAATCATTTTGATTACTCCTCTTCTTTCAGATGTTGCATATAAGGTATGTGAACATCTCTGATTTTTGCCAAGATAACCGATTTATCAATCAATTTCAACTCTTTTTGCAATTGCTTGATTTTATCGCCATATTCTTCTTTCTTTTTGCCGATGCTTTGGTTAGATAAAATGTATAATTTCCTTATCAAGGCCAGAAGCACAAACTTTGCTTGTTCAATTTCATCCGCATTATTCATTTTATGTATTATCCTTTCTTATATCCAATCTTAAAGATGTATATTATCAATTCAATTTCTCTTAATTTTGAAACGAATACCGAAAATAGTAATCACTTTATGTCTTTTACTCACAGAATTTTTAACTGAAAAAATTTTCTCTATAAAATTAGCATGAAAGACTTTTCTTACGTTATTTACAATTGGATTGTATTTATTCTGATTTGACATTCTTTTTATTAATTCTTCATAATACGGTGTTAAACGAGCATATTTCCACCAGTAATCAGCTAATTGTCTTTCTGGTTCATTCCATGGCTTTATAGGAGATGCGTAATGGATGATTTTTTTATTTTTTAACGCTTCAATATACTGTTTGTAATAGTCAGCCAGCAATATCTGTCTGTAATTAGGGTATTCAAATAAAATTTGCCACTCTATATTCCAAGCAACAGATATAAAAGAAATATGTTTATAGCATACAGCATTTAAGATATCCTGATCTTGAAGATAAGGAGTTTTTAGCTTTTTAGCCATCTCAAACAACTTTTCTTCCACATTGTTTTTGATAAATTGTTCAATATTAAAAATTAAAACGCCTGCCTGAAAATATTTATAAGGATTTTTCAGTCCGAGAGTATTCGCAACATAATCTTTCCAAGAGCATCCAAAACGATGATTGTCTAATTTAACAGGAATGCTTTCTCTTATATCAACAGCAGCACCCAACCAATTATCCTGAATATCATACAGATACAATTCGGCAATATCGCTATTAATAATCAAATCTGAATCAAGATATAGAACTTTTTTATAATTTGAAAATATTTTAGCAATCGAAAATCTATAATATGTAGCGATAGAAATATGCTCTACATCTAAGAATAGACTATTCATATCTATATCAGCTAAATACGCTGTTATATCAACAAAACGTAGGGAAATATTAGAATATCCTTCTAATAATGATTTTAATTTTTCCTTATTATTTTCAGAAAGTTCACGATATAAGATAGATATATCATAATTATTTGTCGGTTTTGAATTTTTTACCAAAGAAGATAAAGTAACCCCAAGATATGGTGCATACATGTTATCTACGGAAAAAATTACCGGAATATTGTTTTTGGGGTATGCAGGCTTAATTTCTTTCTTAATTTCTGTATTCTCCAAAAATGAAATATTTAGCGGACAGCATTTTTCACCGCTGTCTATTAAATATTGAATGAAAATACCCGTTATCCTCTCTGAAATAAAAAATCTCTTTTCTTCAATGGAATAATCAGATGTGTCTCTCCATTTGTCAAACTCTGAAAGCATAGCAAAAACAAACTTGCAATATTTATTAAATAATGCTTTTTTCATTATGAACATATTGCAAAAATATTGATTATATCCATTGATATATTTTTGTGCTGACGGATAAATATCCGGAAAACTTTTTTTAATCGTCTCAACAATAAAATCAAGCTCTTCAATGCGATGTGCCGGAGAAATTTTATAATGTTTATAAACCGTCAGTTTCAGAGGATAGTATGCGTACAAACAATCATATTCATTTAAATATTTTTGCACAATCTCAGGTTCGCATTGTAAATCTTTAACATATTTTTCACTAAAGAAAGGATAATCAAATGTCCAACGTCCTGCTTTGGGCATTGACCAATCTTTAAAAATAAAGTGGCGTCTATAATGCATCAATCCTATGTAGTCCGGATTACCTAATTTTTCATAATTTTTCCATGCCCAATAAAGAATCGTCATTTCATTATAACGATCATTTTCTTTAGATATATTTTCACCGGTATCATCACCGACAGTATTATCCAACAGCCACGTATAATCTTCTTCAGATATATTATTGTTTGCTAATTTTGTTTTTAAATTTGCACGCCCTCCGTTGATTGGAACAAACATATCGCTTTCCAATAAAGGAGCCGGTTGATGGTAAGTAACTAATATTTTAACATTCGATTGTTTTTTCATCTTATTTTATATCCTTAAAAAGTTCCAATGCGCGAGCAATCGCTTTATCCATGTCATAATATTTATAATCACCGAGACCCCCCAAGAAATATACATTTTTAAGTGCATTTGCCTCTTCAATTTCATCTGAGTTATTCATGTTATGTATCTTTTTTAGTATTCTGAATTATTTTTTACTTACTTTGATAAAGGGAATACCCAAAAGATAATATTTAGTTGTAATTCTATTTTCAAAATGGCGAATTTTGAAAATTGGCAAACTTAAAATTTTATAAACCTTTCTACCTTCGCATTGTACAAATTGATAAATAGGAATAAAACCAAAAAGTTTTATAGTTGTATTTGTTGTTTTTTTATCCCTTATATAAGTTAAGCATAATTCCTTAACTTTTGTTCTATGTGTTTTTTTATATTTTTGAATATACATTGAAGTTAGGAATTCAGCTAAAAATCCTAATGCTCGTGATGACCATACGTCAGAGTGTTTTTCTGTTTTAAATTCTTCAAATAATTTAAACAGTACACTAAAAGTAAATTGACAATATTTATCAAATATATCCTTTTGCATGATAAACATATTGCACAAATAATGTGATGCATGTTTATTAAGATAATCCATTTCTGCTTTATATTCTGGAAAATCTTTGTTTATAATACTACTCATCTTGTCATACCATATTCCTTTGCTTTTAGAAACCTCCACAAAGCGTTCTTTGCAATTTTTGTAAGTATGTCCATCTTTCAGATTATTGGCATCATATTTATTGCTACAGATAATATCGTATTTGTTCAACAGCTTAGCGAGTTTTTCTGGATCACCTACCAATTTTTTATATCTATCGTTTATTTTCTCATAAACATATACAGAACTGTTCGGCAACCATTCTTTTGTTGAATAATTATCATTAATATCAAGTATAAAATGTCTGCGATAGTGTGTAAGTCCTATAAAATCAGGATCTCCGATTGCTTTTTGATTCTTCCATGCCCAGTATATTACGGTCATTTCATTTAGGAATCGATTTAGATTTGAAATATTATCTCCTGTATTATCGCCAACGGTATTATTTTTAAGCCATTTTAGATCTTTCTTAGAGACAATACCATCTTTTGATTTTTCTTCAGCTACTGCTCTACCGCCATGCACTGGAATAAAAATATCATTTTTCAGCAATGGAGCTGGTTTATGGTATGCGACTAAAATCTTTATTTTAGGTAACAAATTCTTCTGTTTTTTCATCTTATTTTATATCCTTAAAAAGTTCCAATGCGCGAGCAATCGCTTTATCCATATCATAATATTTATAGTCGCCTAAACGACCTAAAAAATAAACATTTTTAAGAGCTTTTGCCTCTGACAAATATTGCTGATAGAGCGCCGCGTTAGCTTCATTCGGAATCGGGTAATAGCGCTCGTTTTTTCCGCGTTCAAAAGCCTCGGAATATTCCTTAGCTATCACCGTTTTATCGCAAATATCGTTCAAAAAGTGCTTATATTCATGAATGCGTGTGAAATCATAATTGCACGGATAATTTACCGACGAATTGCTCTGATAATACGGCATATCAAGCTCTTCTAATTTGAAATGTACGCTTCGATACGGCAGTTCACCAAATTTGTAAGCAAAGAACTCATCAATTGAACCTGTATAGAACAAGCGATCATATTCTTCTTTAAAATCTTCAAATTTAGTGTTCAGTCGGACTTCAATATTCGGATGATCGAGCATATTGTGTACTAAACTAGCATATCCTTCAAAAGGAATGCCCTGATATTTATCCTGAAAATAGCGTTCATCGCAACTGATATACACCGGCACACGCGCTGTAACAGCTCCGTCAATTTCATCTGGTTTTACTCCCCATTGTTTAGTGGTATAGTGCAAAAACACTTTTTCATACACATATTGCGCCAAAAACTTCAAATCAGCATCATCTTGTTTTTGAAATTCTAAAATCGGTACTTTTTTGTTATATTCAAAATGCTGCAACAACTTATTTTCTAACCGTTGGGCAAGACTTTCCGGAAATACATCATAAAGCGTGCGCAAATTAAACGGAATGGTTGTTTCAATCCCGTCTATCACAGCAATTACTTTGTGCATATATGTGTTAAAACTGCCAAATCGGCTAACAAATTGCCATACTTCATCATTGTTTGTATGAAAAATATGCGAACCGTATTTATGAATCATAATGCCATTCTTGTCACGATAGTCATAAGCATTACCGGCAATATGATTTTTAGAATCAATCACCACAACTTTTTCATTTAATTCTTCGGCAATTTTGCGAGCAACAGTTGCACCGGAAAATCCGGCACCTACAACTAAATTTATCATTTAAATAGTCTCCTTATATTTTGAACAAAATCTTTCCAACGATAACGCCACAAAAACAAGGTTTCAGATACCTCCAACAAATGAAGTTTACGGAGCTTCTTTTTCGGAAGCTGAAATTTCCCCATCTTTTGATTGTGTAAAACAGAGAGCATAAAAGGCTTCTTTTGCTGTAAATAAATACGGCGATTATCGGAGCTCAGACGGCTTAAATTCCATAAGCATCCCTCAATACGCCGACGCAACAATAAATTTTGCCACTGTGTCAGGTCATACTTTTGTAAATAACTCTCAATTTCATCATATTCCTTGCTTAAGGCAAAAATCTTTTCCTTGTTTTTGACCGAACTACTGACATTATCTTGCCGATAGTGCAAAAATGCTTTATCAAGCAACATCATACTTTTGGCGCAAATATTAGTTTTAAAAATAAAACCCGTATCTTGGTATGACGCGCCTCTACTTTCCGTAACAGCAATATTGTTGTCCTGTAAAAATTTTCTGCGGTATAAAGCCGACCAAATTGAACCCCATATTTTTCCCATATATTTATCGGGCTCTAAACGAAAAATGACATTATAATCCGACGGTTGGCCTATTTTAGCCGTTTTGTTAAAGCCATTACTCCAAAATTTATAATAATCAGCCTTGATTACATCCAAATTATGTTTTTGCGCGAGTCTGTATAAAGTAGCATACATATCACTTTCCGCCCAATCATCCGATTCAAGAATAGCAACATATTCTCCGGTAGCTACGGATAATCCGGCATTAATCGCTTTTCCGTAACCACTGTTTTTTTGCGTTATAATTTTTATCCGCTTGTCTTTGGTTGCATATTCTTGCAAAATTTTACCGCAATTATCTGTTGAACCATCATTGACACATATAATTTCGATGTCTGAAAGTGTTTGGTTAATTACGCTCTCCAAACATTGCGGCAAATATTTCTCAACATTATAAACTGGTATAATAACGGATACTTTTGGCATTTTGTTCCTTTTTTTCTATTCTGAGTACAGTTGCTTCATAAAACGTTTTTATAATGGCACAAACCAACGTTTAAATCAACCACTTTTTGTTGTATTCGGACTTTCTGTGTAAAATGTCAAAAATTATCAGTAACATAAGTATATTCGAGTGTTTTAAAATATTCCCCAAAGAGAGCAGAAAATAGTGCTTTTGCCAAGCGGTCAAAAACGTTCTATTAAATGTGCCACTTTTTTACAATATTTTGGAGGATTTTAACATGG
>CADBEI010000008.1 GCA_902793695.1 uncultured Pseudomonadota bacterium
GTGCGAAAATAATCAACTGACATCTTTGCAAGGGGCACCGCAAAAAGTCGGCAGAAATTTTTGGTGCGAAAATAATCAACTGACATCTTTGCAAGGGGCACCGCAAAAAGTCGGCGGATATTTTCTGTGCAACAAAAATCAACTGACATCTTTGCAAGGGGCACCGCAAGAAGTCGGCGGAAATTTTGAGTGCGGCTATAATCAATTGACATCTCTGCAAGGGGCACCGCAAAAAGTCGGCAGAGATTTTCTGTGCCCTGATAATAAACTGACTTCGCTTGAAGGGGCACCGCAAGAAGTCGGCGGAGGTTTTGACTGCTCTGATAATCAACTGACATCTTTGCAAGGGGCACCGCAAAAAGTCGGCGGATATTTTTCGTGCCAAGATAATCAACTGACATCTTTGCAAGGAATTTCTAAAGAAATCGACGGTAAGATTGAGGTTGATATAAATATTTCAGCTCAATATGGTTTTAATGACGGCGAAATCAAGCTTGATGACTTGAAGAACTCACCGCTGTATCGGGAAGAAATTTTTATCAGTGAAAAGTCAAAAGAATTGCGCCGTAAAGTCATGCGCACCATTGCTGCGGAAAATGTTTCTCCGGAAAAAGGCGTGACCAACAAAAAGCGTACAGCTGGCGAGAAGAATGCTATTAAGCAAATACTTGACGGCATCGGCAAAAGCATTGAAAAATAAATATTCCGTATAATCAAGAACAGCGTGCGTTAATTTTTATTGAAACGCACGCTGTTTTTGCTTTTTGTTGAGTAAAAGCAACTATTTCAACTTGGAGCGGATTTCCGGCGCATCGTTGTTGATTTGATGACGGATATTTTCCAAAGCATGTTTCAAGCTAGTCATAGAGGCTTTATGCTTTACATCATAACCGTCATATCCCCAATACATTGCTTGGAATTCCTCATCAGTCGCTTTTTCGGTGTAACGTTTGATTACACTTCTTTTTTTATCCATAATGGTTACTTCAACTTCCGTCGTGTATTTGCTGTTTCCGCAAGGAACACCTAAAAATGTAGGTATAAACAAAGGTAACTTTGTCAAAGAATAAAGAAAATTACTGTCATTGTTCAAGTAGGTTATACGCATTTTTATGTAGCCTTTTTTCTCACCCGATTGCTCAATGATATTTTCCTGAACTTCTTTTATAAAAAAGTTTGCTGCTTCTATTTTGCGAGGGTCTCTATAGGTGCTTCTTTCAACAGAATTCAACCTTGAGCGTCTTTGTTTTTTATAGTCTGAGCTATCATCTTGATCATAATATTCAGTTTCTACGGTATATGACCTCGGATACATTGAGGTATCTGTTTCTATTTTCAACACCGGCAACAGATTTTGGTTAGGTTGGATTGTCGGGTTTAAATCTTCATAGGTAACCGAACGGCACGAAGCCAATAAGGCCAAAGCCACGGCAATAGCATAAGTCTTTTTCATTTTTTGTTCCTCATAAAGAGGGGGCGAAGAACTAGTCTTCGTCGCCCATCGGTTCGTCATCGCCAATCATCTCGGTTGTCAGATGGCCGGCATCGGCACGAATTTTCTTTTCGATATCATCGGCAATTTGCGGATTCTGCTTTAAGAAATTCTTTGCATTTTCACGTCCCTGTCCGATTTTATCGCCGTTATAAGAGAACCAAGCACCGGATTTTTCGATTATGCCGGATTTTACGCCCAAATCAATGAGTTCGCCGGTCTTGGAAATACCTTCGCCATACATAATGTCGAAGTCGACGGTTTTGAACGGCGGAGCAACCTTGTTCTTAACAATCTTAACGCGAGTTTGCGAGCCGATAACGTCGTCTTTGTCTTTGATGGCACCGATACGGCGAATATCAATTCGCACCGAAGCGTAGAATTTTAACGCGTTACCGCCGGTTGTGGTTTCCGGATTGCCGAACATAACCCCGATTTTCATACGGATTTGGTTGATGAAAATAATCAAAGTGTTGGAACGGGCAACGGTTGCGGTCAGTTTGCGCAAGGCCTGACTCATCAAACGAGCTTGTAAGCCCATGTGCGAATCGCCCATCTCGCCTTCAAGTTCGGCCTTCGGTACCAAAGCGGCCACCGAATCGACCACCATAACATCAATAGCGCCGGAACGCACCAGAGTATCGGCAATTTCAAGTGCCTGTTCGCCGGAATCCGGTTGCGAAACCAATAAGTTCTCGACGTCTACACCGATTTTCTTGGCATACGACGGATCGAGGGCGTGCTCGGCATCAATAAAAGCACAAGTGCCGCCGTTCTTTTGGGCTTGCGCAATTACGCTCAAAGCCAAAGTGGTTTTACCCGAACTTTCCGGACCGTAAATTTCCACGATACGGCCTTTCGGCATACCGCCGATACCGAGGGCGATATCAATCCCCAACGAGCCGGTGGAAATTGCTTCAATATCAATGTTGGTGTTTTGCCCCAAACGCATAATCGACCCTTTGCCGAAGGCACGCTCGATTTGACTCAGGGCGGCATCTAACGCTTTATCTTTTTCCATGTTTTTATCCTTATAAATAAGTTATTCTGACAATATTTATGATGTATTTTTTGCAAAAACTCAAACAAAGAATACATTTATCCGCTAAATTGTATATTGTTCTGATTTTGTTCTAAATGCAACAAGATTTTTCGGCTTTTTCACAATCTTAATTCGGAAATTTTGTCAAATATGACTTGACAGCCGGAAAATAAAGGGTTAGAATGTAATAAATCAAAAAAATTTAGATATTATGAAGAAAAAAATTTTAGCGCTTTTGATGGCGCTTTTCTCGGTGTGCACTATGTCAGCCGGTGATGGTCTTTACGTTGGTGTCGGCGGTGCTTATCAATCGATTCCGCTTTTTGACGGCACCACACATAACTCGGTTGCTCCTGCAGTAGAACTCGGTTATAACTATGGTTATTTCGGTTTTGGTGCAGTGGCATCGTTTGCCGGAAATATGATGTTTGCTGCCGATGTTCATACAAATTTGGCGGTAACTGAAGAATGCGCTATCGTTCTGGGGTGCGGTTACGGTGCCATTTATCGCAAGACTAAGTGTCCGGTTGATGATTGTGACTATGAAATCAAGGGATTTATCGATTGGCCTCATGCGGACTTAGGTGTTGATGTAAGTTTAACCGATAATCTCGGATTGCGGATTATAGGGGCATTAGGCTACGGTCGCAGTCGGGATGATTATAATCACGACTATTATTACAGTGATTATGATTCTCACGGGTATTATCGCGGTGATTGGCGCTTTGCCGCTCAGGTCAGAGCAATGCTCGTTTGGACATTCTGAAACAAAAACCTCCTTCGGTTAATTCCGTGGGAGGTTTTTACATTTTATAAACATCAAAACAAACACTTGCGCGGACGTGTCTTGACAAGAATAAAATAATAACTTATGTTACCTCACAGTGAAAGGATACCAAAATGGATACAGTATTAACCGGTGACAGACCTACGGGACGCTTGCATTTGGGGCACTATGTGGGCTCGCTTAAACGCCGTGTCGAATTGCAAAATAATAATCAGCCGAAAGAAATGTATGTGATGATTGCCGATGCGCAAGCACTTTCGGATAATTTTGACAATGTGGAAAAGGTGCGCAGCAATATTTCGGAGGTGGCGCTTGATTATATGGCATGCGGATTAAGTCCGGATAAAACAACTATTTTCATTCAGTCGCAAATATCGGAGTTGTGCGAACTCTCGTTCTATTATATGAATCTGGTGACTGTGTCGCGTTTGCAACGCAATCCGACGGTGAAAAGTGAAATTCTGTTGCGCGGATTTAAGCAGAGTATTCCGGTCGGTTTCTTTACGTACCCTATAAGTCAAGCCGCAGATATTACGGCGTTTAAGGCTAATATTGTGCCGGTGGGCGAGGATCAACTGCCGATGATTGAACAAACTCGCGAAATAGTACGCTCGTTCAACACATTGTATAAAGAAGTTTTGGTTGAACCGAAGGCGGTTTTGCCGGAAAATGAAACTTGCTTGCGCTTGCCGGGGCTCGATGGTGCCAATAAGATGAGTAAATCGCTCGGCAACTGTATTTATTTGGCGGATTCTGCCGATGAAATCAGTCGCAAAATCAAGAGTATGTTTACCGACCCGACGCATTTAAGAGTGGAAGATGCGGGGCATACCGAAAATAATCCGGTGTTTACGTATTTGGATGCGTTTTGTCGTGATGAACATTTTTCCGCTTTGTGGCCGGAATATCAAAATCTGGAAGAATTGAAAGCACACTATCGCCGTGGCGGTTTGGGAGACAGCAAGGTTAAAAAATTCCTCAATGAGATTATTCAGGAAGAGTTGCGACCAATTCGGGAACGACGGGAAGAATTATCCAAGGATTTGGGCTATGTGTTTGATATGCTGAAAAAAGGCAGTGAACACGCACGTAAAAAAGCGGCTCAAACACTTGATGAAGTCAAAACCGCCATGGGAATTAATTATTACAGGTAATTTTCTACCGCCATAAGGGGAAACAGGATGCTTAAATTGGCTACGAATTTGCTTTATTTGCAATATTATCAATGTATGGAAATTGTAAGAAATGACAAGTTTTACAGCTATTATGCCGAGGAAAAAATCCGCCATTCGTTTCAGGTAGCCGGAGCCGGAAATTATTTGTTGCGCCACATTGAGTGGTTTAAGGATAAGTCGCCGGAATATCTTATAATGGTGCGCACGGCGATTTTGTTGCACGATGTTTGCCGTTTTTCGGAGATTGCCGCACTTTATAACGGAATTAAACAATATGATCACGGAGTTGCCGCTTATGAACTTTTGCGAAATACTCCGTTGTTCAATGATATTCGCATTCGCTTACCGATAAAACATCACGGCCATTTGATTGAAGATTTTTATGCCGATGCCGAGTATCAGAATTTATCGGATGAACTTAAAAAAGAAATCGAGTACATATGCTTTGTGGTGCGTGATGCCGATAAAATTGCCAATTTTAATATGCTTGCGCATGAGCCGTATTTTGTGCCGCTGTTTATGGAGGTTGATCACGAAATAACCGATGCGGATTTACAAATTTCGGAGCATATTTTGCAAAGTGCTTTTAAGGGGGATACGGTGCCGAAGCCGTTTAATACTTTGGGTGACCGTGCGGCTTCGTTGCTGTCGTGGTTTGTCGATATCAACTATCGGGCGGCTTTGGATTATTGCGATAAACTCGGAGCAACGGAATGGGTTTTCCAAATGTTTGAAAAATATTGCGGCAATCAGGAATTTAAGCAAAAATATGTTGCCTATGTCCGCGATTATTTCAAAAATCACCAGTTTATAAAATAATATGCTCTATTAAAGAAAAGTGTTGTTTTTTAATAAAACATAACATATTGATTCACCGTCATTCTGAACAGACACTTTAGTGTCGTGTGAAGAATCCATTTCGTCTCAAGGACGAAACAACACCTGCGGTGTTGTTGGGTACTTCGGCTTTGCCTCAGTATGACGTAAAAACGACACTTTTCCTAAATTAAGCCAAATAATAAAAAACGCAACTTTCGGGGTTGCGCTTTTTATTTATCAGTATTTATTACACTAAACGCGAATTGTCGATGGCGGCTTTAATGAATGCCACAAACAACGGGTGCGGGGCAAACGGGCGTGATTTTAATTCCGGATGGAATTGAACACCGATAAACCATGGATGATCCGAATGTTCGACAATTTCCGGCAGAGCTCCGTCCGGCGAAGTGCCGACAATTGCCATACCGGCTTTTTGCAACATATCTTTATATTTAATGTTTACTTCGTAGCGGTGGCGATGACGTTCGGAAATTTTATCGGTTCCGTAAATCTGCGCAACTTTGGAGTTTGGTTTTAATACACACTCATAGGCTCCCAGACGCATAGTACCGCCCAAGTCACCGTCTTTGTGGCGAATTTGTTTGGCGCCGTCTTTATCCCACTCGGTCATCAGACCGATAACCGGCTCGCAGTTCTCGTCAAGTTCGGTGGTGTTGGCGTTTTTAATACCGCAGAGATTACGCATGGTTTCGATGACAGCCATCTGCATACCGAAGCAAATTCCCAAAAACGGTACTTTATTTTCACGCGCATATTGAATGGCATTAATCATACCTTGAGTGCCGCGCAGACCAAATCCGCCCGGTACCAGAATCGCGCTGACATCATTGAGCATTTCGGCCGGATCTTTGGTTTCGAGCGCTTCCGAATCTATCCATTTGATGCGGACTTTGTATTTATTGGCGATACCGCCGTGAATCAGTGCCTCGTTCAAGGATTTATAAGCCTCGAGCAGCATCATATATTTACCGACGACGGCGATTCTGACTTCGCCTTCCGGTGCGCGTAAAATATCAATGATATGTTGCCATTTACTCAAGTCGGTAGGCTTGGTATAATCAAGATTGAAGTGTTTGCAAACCTGACGGTCCATACCTTCGGCAGAATAGGCAAGCGGTACCTGATAAATACTGGCAGCGTCCATTGCCGTAATCACATTTTCTTCGCGAATGTTGCAGAACAGCGCCAGTTTCTTTTTCTCGTTTTCCGGAATCGCCATTTGAGTACGGCAGAGAATCATATCCGGCTGAATACCGTATTCCTGCAATTTTTTAACCGAGTGTTGTGTCGGTTTGGTTTTGAGTTCGCCGGCAGTTGGAATATACGGCAACAATGTCACATGTATGAACATGGTGCGCTCGCGTCCGAGTTCGTAGGCAATTTGGCGGATGGTTTCCAGATACGGCTGGCCTTCAATATCGCCGACAGTGCCGCCGATTTCGCACAAAACAAAGTCTTCATCGGTAATATCGGAGAGGATAAAGTCCTTAATTTCGTTGGTAACGTGCGGGATTACCTGAATGGTTGAACCTAAATAAAAACCGCGGCGTTCTTTTTCGATTACTCGCTGATAAATTTTTCCGGTGGTAATGCTGTCGGTGCGTTTGGCCGGCACGCCGGAAAAGCGCTCGTAGTGCCCTAAATCCAAATCTGCTTCGGTGCCGTCATCGGTAACAAAAACTTCGCCGTGTTGGCAAGGGTTCATTGTGCCGGGGTCAACGTTCAGATACGGGTCGAGTTTGCGCAGACGCACTTTGTAACCGCGGGCCTGTAAAATTGCCGCCAATGAAGCCGAGGCCAAGCCTTTACCCAAAGATGACACCACACCGCCGGTTATGAAAATGAATTTTGAATTAGGATTTAAATTATACTCAGACATAACGATTTTTCCTTATAAATGGTTTTAAAAAAGTGACAAAGGCACTTAACGGATTAAGTGCCTTATGTCAACTCGATTTCTCAATTTTTTACTCCGCTACCGGAACTTGCGGTTCGGCAGGTGTTTCCTGCGGTGCGGCAGGCTGTTCTTCCTGCGTGGTCGGAAGTGAAGATTCCACAACATCTTCCGCAATGGAAGTCTTTTTAACTTCAACCCGACTGAAATAAATGGAAATTGCCATACTCAAAGCAAAGAACAATGTGGCTAAAATGGCCGTGATGCGGGTTAAAATATTGCCCTTACCTCGAGCACTGATTAAACCGCCGATACCGTCGCCGCCGCCCAAACCGCTGAGGGCGCCGCCGTTGGAGCGTTGCATCAAAATAACGGCCACCAAAAAAATGGCAACGATTAACTGTAAAACTAACAATACGGAACTCATTTATTTATCCTTTCTTATTTGGTTGAGTTAATGGCAATATTGATAAAATCTTCTGCTTTTAAGCTGGCACCGCCGATTAATGCGCCGTCAACATCCGGAAGCGAAAGCAATTCCGCCGCGTTGGACGGTTTAACCGAACCGCCGTAAAGAATCCGCATTTTGTTGGCGGTTGCCTTGCCCAGCTTTTTAGTCAGAGCCTTGCGGATGGCCGCATGTACTTCTTCAACATCGGCCGCGGTAGGGGTTTTGCCGGTACCGATAGCCCAAATCGGTTCATAAGCAATGACGGTGTTTTTGGCGGTAGCGTCATTAGGTACCGAACCATCGATTTCGTCTTGGCAGACTTTGATGGTTTTGCCGGCATCGCGTTCTTCGCCGGTTTCACCGATGCAAATAACGGTGTTTAATCCGGCTTGATGAGCGGCAACGGCTTTTTTATTAATCAATTCGTTTGATTCGAAATGATCAACACGTCTTTCCGAATGGCCGATGATGGTGTAAGTACAACCCAAATCGGTGAGCATTAACGAACTGATGTCGCCGGTGTGGGCACCTTTTTCGGCAAAATGCACATCTTGAGCGCCCAAAGCGATTTTGGTACCGCGCAGGCATTTTTTTATTGCACCGAGCAAAGTAAATGGCGGACAAATCAAAAAATCACAATCAAATTTTTGGGCCTTAACTTTTGCGGCCACCTCTTTTGCCAAAGCAATACCTTCGGCCTGCAGACAATTCATCTTCCAGTTTCCGGCAATTAATTTTTTACGAACCATTTAAAACCTCATTTCATAAATCATAAAACTTGCATCTTTTTAGCATATTAAAAAATATTTTTCTACAAAAAAAACAGATTACTCCCTGTTTTATTCTGTTGTATAATTCAATTTAAAAATTGCAATCGCAAATTATGTATTTATAATGAGCAAAAAACTGAAATTTTAAAATAGGAAACAAAGGAATGATTAATAAATTTTCAAAAATGCGTAACAGCTGGTTTACTAAAATTATTTTAACGGTTACGGCCTTGAGTTTTATGTCTTTGTTCGGCGTATCGGGGTATATCAATTCCGCGGCAAGCAATAAAGCCGTTATTAAAGTTGACGATATCGAAATTTCGCAAAGTGAGTTTTCATATTTATTGCAACGTGATTTGGCTCGTTTGCGCGCGATTAACGGCAATTTTGAAGAAGATGAAGACGGTTCGCAAAAAGCTTTGGTGGCAAATTTGTTGGCAAAGGCCAAGCTTGATGATGCAATTTTAGAAAACACCATGCGCAAATACGGGGTTGATTTTTCGCGCAGTTTGGTCAGTCAGGTGATTCATGCCATGCCGCAATTTTTGAATAACGGTGTGTTTGACCCGCAACAATATCAATGGTATTTGCGTAATTCCAATAAAACAGAAGACGAATTTATTGCTGAAATTAAGCGCAGTATGGCCCGCAAGGTGTTGGTAGAATTGCCGATTGTCGGTATTACGGTGCCGCAGGTATTTACCGAACAAATGTCCAAAATTTTGGGACAGCGTCGCACTTTTAAATATGTGAAAATAAATACTGCCGATGCTATAATTGACCGTCAGCCGACAGAAGAAGAATTGAATCAGTTTTATGAGGATATGGCAGAAGAATTAATGATTCCGGAAAAACGCGACATTACGGTAATGTATTTATCTGAAGATGACTTGGCTGCCGGTATCGAAGTTACAGCAGAAGAAATCGCGGCCTATTATAAAGAACATATCGATGAATATGAACAACCGGAAAAACGCCATGCCATGCAAATGGTGTTTGATGATGAACAAGAAGCCGCAAATGCAGCCGCCAAATTGGCAGCCGGCGAAGACTTTGTTGCCGTGGCCGCTGAATACGGACAGAAGGCAGAGGATATAGATTTGGGCTTTGTAGCAAAAAGCGATGTTGCAGAAGAATTGTCGGATGCCATCTTCAGTTTGGGAATTAATCAGGTTTCCGCACCGGTACAGATTTCCGACAGTTGGCAGATTATTAAAGTTACGGATACTCAAACACCTCATAAGGTTGATAAAGCGGAAGCGGAACGTCAGATTGTTGCCGAATTGCGTCAGGAAAAATCCTACGACGGTAACAGCGAACTGGTTGCTTCCATTGAGGATGCGCTCGGTGCCGGTAACTCTTTTGAGGAAGTTGCCACTCAAAATAAAACCGCACTTTATGCAGTTAAGTCTTTGGATGAAAACGGTGTTGCCGATGCCGCCGATAAAAAATTGGCGACGGCAATGAAAGATAAAGAGTTCATCGATACGGCGTTTTCGTATAATGAAGGCGAAATCAGTCAGGCGGTAGAAACCGATGAGGGAGTGGCCTTTATCAGAATCAATAAAATTTATGACGAACACCAACAACCGCGCGAGCAGGCAGATGCCAAGCTCAAACAAATGTGGGCGGAAAGTATGCGTCAATCCGTCACTAAGGAACTGGTGGACAATATTCAGCACGATATAGAAGCCGGTGATGACTTGGCGGCCATTGCTCCGCGTTACAGCTTACGTGCTTTGAACAGTCGTCCGGTTACACGCGGCGAAAGCCTTGATAAACTGAATTTGGATGATATGAAGACATTGTTCCAAGCTCCGAAGGGTGAACCGCAGATTATTGAAATCGGCGATGATTATGTGATTGCAGAAGCTACCAATATTTATGACGATTCGGCGGCTCTTAATTCACAGGAAAAAGCCCAGTTGCAACAGGTTTTGTATAACAATATGTTGGAAGAATTGAGCAATGCAATGTTGCAAGGATATGCAAGTAAATATAAAGTTGAAGTTCAATACGGACGTATGGGATTGGGCGAATAATGCGTATTGTTTTTATGGGAACGCCGGACTTTGCAGTGCCGGCGCTCCGTCGTTTGATGGCCGAGCATGAGGTGATTTGTGTTTATACACGCGAACCCAAACCTGCCGGCCGCGGTAATAAATTGAATAAAACGCCGATACACTTGTTGGCGGAAGAAAACGGAATCGAAGTGCGGACTCCGAAAACGTTGCGTAATGTTGAAGAACAGCAGAAATTTGCCGATTTGAAAGCCGATGTGGCGGTGGTTGCCGCTTACGGTTTAATTCTGCCTAAACCGGTATTGGAGGCGTATCCGCTCGGCTGTTTGAATATTCATGCATCGTTATTACCGCGGTGGCGCGGAGCAGCGCCGATACAGCGTGCCATAGAGGCCGGAGATAAAATCGGCGGTGTAACGATTATGCAAGTGGCGGAAGGACTGGATACCGGTGATATGTTGCATAAAGGGCAACTGATGATTGGCGAAGATATGACCGGCGGCGAGTTGCACGACGCGCTGGCGCAAATCGGGGCAGAATTGATTGCCGAAGTGTTGGCAAATCCGGCAAAATATCCGCCGCAGGCGCAAAGCGAGGTGGAAACCTGTTATGCGCAAAAATTGGATAAAGACGAATGTTTGCTTGATTTTAATTTGCCGCTTGAGACTTTATATAATAAGATTCGCGCCTTCAGTCCGTATCCGGCGATGTTTTTTGAATATGGTGGCGAGCGCTTTAAGATTTTGCGCGCGGAAAAGGTTGCGGATAGGGGAAAAGCCGGAGAAATTCTGGAAGGAAAGGATGCCTTGATAATTGCCGCAAACGGAGGAGCCTTGAAAATTACGCAGATTCAACGTCAGGGCAAGCGCGCTATGACCACGGAAGAATTGTTGCGCGGCTTTGTTTTTGAAAAAGGTGTGATTGTTTAAACTTATTCTGTCGGCAAATCAATTTAAATAATTTGTTTGGTACGGAATTGCATAAACTTGTCTTTGAAAGTTTTATCTTTGGCGAGACTTTCAAAGTTTGGCATATCGACAGCCTTAACGGCGCGCTGAATCCGATAATTATGCAAGCAACGGCGGGCGGCCTCGAAAACTTCTTCGTTTTTCTCGTCTTTGAGTTGCGGTGAACTGCCGCGCCCGAACGAATCGCATTTGCAGGCACGCATAAAGTCAATCATTTGTTTGCCGTTGCGGAAGTTATCGGTAATCTTCTCCAAAAACGCGGCAAATCTGCCTTTACGCATATTCGGCACGCTGTGAAAACGCATATGATTTTCGGCAACAAGCAGTGCAAAATCACGATATTTGTTCGGAACTTTCAAGCGGTTGCAGATTTTCTCAATACGCGGGAGACCGGCTTTGTCGTGACCGATGTGTTGCGGTAAAATATCGGCCGGAGTATCGATTTTACCGATATCATGCAACAAAAGTGCAAATTTAATTTTCGGCGACAAGTTGTAACCCTGTTTTAAGACCAACATGGTGTGTTCGCCGGAGTTGCCCTCGGGATGATAATCGGTGCGCTCCGGCATATCCCAAAGTTTGTTGACTTCCGGCAAAACGACTTTGAGCGCGCCGCACTCACGCATGGTGCGGATAAACTTATCAAAATGTTCGGTGTTGAGCGCGGTTTCGATTTCTTTCCAAATGCGCTCGGCCGTCAAATGATTCAGCATACCGGTACGCGTCATATCTTGCGCCAGTTTCATGGTTTCAGGTGCAATATCAAAATCAAGTTTGGCGGCGAATCGGCACATACGCAAAACTCGCAACGGGTCTTCGATAAAATGTTCGGTATTAACGTGGCGAATGGTGCGATTTTTGATATCGTCAATTCCGCCGACCAAATCAATGATTTTATCGTTTTGTTCGTCATACATCAGGGCATTACAGGTAAAATCGCGGCGTTGCATATCTTCTTCGGGCGTAATATCCGGACCGAACACAAACTTGAAGTCGGTATGTTTGTCGCCGGTTTTGATTTCTTTGCGCGCCAAGGCATATTCATCGTGTGTTTGCGGATGTAAAAACACCGGAAAATCCTTACCTACTCGTACAAAGCCTTTAGCCGTCATTTCTTCCGGAGTGGCACCGAACACCACATAATCGGCGTCATGCGGCGGTTTGTGCAAAACCATATCGCGGACGGCGCCGCCAACCAAATAAGTTTTCATTTTCTACCTCACTTGAAACATAATTTAGCATATTTTTTTGCAAAAGAAAAGCATAAAAAAAATCCCGCGTTGCCGATTAAGGTAACACGGGGTAATGATTACAAATGTGAAAAATCACCGAACACATCAGCGCTGGCAAGTGTCAGCTTAAAGCCGAGTTCTTTACCGAATTGCTCAAGATATGCCGCAATGGTGACGGCTCGTTTGGGATCGTAGAACATACTGTTTTCCTTGTTAACTTCCGGAGCAAAATGCAGCGGTTGTTCGCGCAAAAAATCAATAAAATCCGGCAACGGCGGCGGAATCTGTCGGCCATAGGGATGTTTGCAAGCCCAAGCACGGTATTCTTTTTCGTGCAAATACACCGTGTAGAGCGCCATAGCATTGAGAGCAAGGAGGTGTGCCAATTTCTTAATTTTGGGAACCGTAATGACGGATTCTTGCTCCGGCTCGATGCTGACAACAGCCACATAGCGATGTTTATGTTCATAAATCCCGACAATCAGATTGCTCGGAAAGTCGAGAGCGGCCACATTTTCGCAGGCGTAGTTCTCATCCAATCTGGCGATACAAAGCGGAATGTCGTGATAGTTCCATTCGCCGTGTAAAAGTTCTTGTTGAGCCTGTTTTGTCTCTGTATGCAACATAAAAATGTTGACGCCGTTAAGCACTCTTTGAGCAATCAGACTATGTTCACGCAAGTCGCCGGTTTTGCACTGTCCGAAAGCAGCGGCTGCGGCGGAAACTGCCTGTTGCGGTTTGGCACCTTGCAGATAGTTGTCATAAGCCTGTTTCAACACGCGAAAGGTTGTTTTTGGGCAAAAGCGCTCGCGAAATTCTCGCAGCGACAGATTTTTAACACTGTTTTCCTGATTCATAAATATAGGGTTTTGAATTGATAATAATCATAATAATAAAAAAGTATTCATATTCGTATGCTTTTTTGCCGGGTTTGTCAATAGAAAGATGCGGAAAAATCGAAAATATGCGCAATGTTCGATTCTGATTGACAAAATATTCTTTCTTTGTTATTCTAAAGACCTAAAAAAAATTATTTAGTAAAAATTAAGTTATAGATTATGAGGTTGGACCTAAGGAAATCCGGCGCACCTCTAAAAAGCGCAAAAAAAATAGAGTATGTTATACTTTGTTTTTTCGATTTTATTGGTACTTGTGTATGTAACAGTGAATTTCTTCGCCGAAAGGCCGGAGAAGAAAAGTAGCTGGGCATGGGTAGTCGGATGTGGACTGGTGCTCGGCGGAGCATTCCACATTGCGAATTATTTTACCATGCCAACCTTCGCGTACGATTGTTGGCCAATGTATGTAGAGCTGCTGATATTTGCGGTGATTAGTATCATCTTCACCTCTATCCGAGTGACGGAGGCAGAGGAGTTTATTACCTTCGATAATAAGGTGATAAATGGTGTTGTCATCAGCTTGATTGGCGGTACCGTTCTGCTCCTCGGAGCCGCTGCATACACGTGGGACAACTTCCACACTCAGTATCAGCGCAATCTGTTGGTGGTAAAGGATACCGTCGATGTGAAGAAAAATGCAAATGGTGTGGCTCAGGTGTTTTCACCGATTCCGGTAGAAAAGATGTCGATTAATCCGGCGGAGGTGGTGAAGAGAGCTTTCTTGAACCAACTCGGTGATCTCAAAAATACTTTTGAGATTTCCCCGCTGACCAAGCAGAGCGTGACGATTCACTGCGACGCTGAGACCATCGACGGCAAAAAAATCCGCCTCGACTACGATAACCAACTTATGTATGTCGGTATTCTGGAGTTCAAGGATTTTTGGACTTGGAAGACTCAGAAGGCATCTCCGGCATATCTGTTGGCTGATGCCGCAGACAAAGATAAAGTTTGGATTATAAGCAAGGTGAACGGCGAGGAGCTGAAGATTGCCTACACTCCGGAAGCTAACTTCTCGTACAATCTTGAGCGTCATCTGCGTTCCAATGGCTTTGCCACCACAATTCTCGACGATTTCAACATCGAGATTGATGAAAACGGTCGTCCTTATGCACCTGTTACCACCCTTGAAAAGGTGGTCGGTATGAAGACGCCACAGGTGACCGGAGTGGCTGTAGTAGATGTACAGACTGGTGATATCAAATGGTATCGTCCGGAAGAGGCACCGTCATTCGTCAACAGGATTTATCCCGAGTGGTTGATTTATGATCGTATCACGAATTGGGGCGAATATCCCAACGGATATTTCCACTGGACGAACAATGATGGTTTGCTTCAGCCGTGTGCCGGGATGGACATTGTCCAGACCAAAAACGGCTGCTCATACTATGTGGGTATTCAGGCTAAGACAGGTACCTTCGATACCGAAGGTTACATGTTGGTCGATATCCGCACCGGTGTTGCTACCTACTACAAGCGTGACGGCATTTCGGAAGCTGAGGCTGTTAGAGTTCTCAAGACCAACACCTATAAGAACATCAGTATTCAGGTCAACGACAGTATTCTGTATTTGACCGAGCCCATCTACTACAATATTGAGGGGCTGAATACGTTCTTTGCCACACTTGTTGCAAATGCAGACCTGACAGTGAAGTATTACGCTTTCTGTTCGGCAGACAGCAAGGATGTGGTAGGCGTTGGAGAGACTTTGGAAGAGGCTAAAGCTGCATATGTCGATTCATATCATAAGCACATGGCCGTAAAGTCAGCCAAACTTCAGACTACCGATAAGCGCGCCGAGATGGTGCTCGAAGCCGTGGTGTTGGAGAAGGTGCAGGAAGGAAATGCCTACTACTTCCGTTTGGAAGGTCAGGAAGGCAAGACTTTCTACGCTTACTCAAGCATTACACCGGAAGTCCGTTGGTCCTCCAAAAAAATCAAGATTACCTATAATAAGACTGATGCTAAATTAATAGCCATCAGCTCGTATCAGGCTCTTGATTAACTATACGAGAAAAGCCGCTATCCCTAATCGGATAACGGCTTTTCTTTTTTAAAACGGGAAACCGTCAGCGATTAAACTGACGGTTTGGGCGTAAAAATCAGCAGCGTGGCCTGAGAATGCGATTGTTCACATAATCTTCGCCGAACGAAAGCAACATATATGCGGCAATAACGAATACACCGTACGGCCACAGCTTTATTATAACGCTTACTACACCGGTTGCATTCATACAAACGGCCGAAACGCACACGATAATCAGCAGAACAGCGACAATTTCTGCGGCTATTCTTAGTACACTGAGAAATCTTTTAGTCTTTTTCATAATGATAATGTTTTAGTATAATTTATTAATAATATGTTCAATTCTCTCTTTATTTTCCGCAAGGTATGTTGCTGTTATGCAGAATTAATTTTGTTTGACCGGCAAATACACCGTAAACGTGTTGCCGTTATAGGTTGTTGACGATACGGTTAAATTGCCGCGATGGTGCATTACTACCTGTTTGGCAATAGCCAGACCGAGTCCGGTGCCTTTTATCTTCATATCTTTATGCACCTGCATACGGTAGAATTTTTCGGTTAAGCGCGCCAAATCTTCTTTGTTGATTTTTTGCCCTTTATTGTTGAAAGCAATACTGACCGCACGACCGCCGGCCACATTCTGTCCGGCTTTGGCCGGTATTTCCGGCACGGCTTTCAGTTCAACCGTCACTTCGGAATTTTCCGGAGCGTATTTTATGGCATTATCCAATAAGTTTTGCAAAACCTGATGTATTTGTTGGTTATCACCGATGATTTTCGGAATACGGTTGGCTTCAATAATGTTGATGCTGACGGAACGTTGAAAAGCCTTGATTTTGAGAGCTTGCGTTATGTCGTCTATCACTTCGTGCAAATCCACTTTGTCTTTAAGCTCCTTGTTTTGCCCCATTTCCAAACGCGACAGCGACAGCAAATCTTCAATTAAATTGGCCATATATTCGGTTTGTTCTTTCATAATCCCCAAAAAGGCATCACGAGTTTCTTCGTCGTCATGCGCGGTGGTTTGCAAGGTTTCGATAAAACCGGAAATAACCGAAAGCGGTGTGCGTAATTCGTGGCTGGCATTAGCCACAAAATCAGATTGCATTTTCTCCAAACTCAAAGCTTTGCTGACGTCATAAAGCGAAATAACGGCGACGGCACGTCCCTTGAGGTGATGCGGTAGTTTGGTAATATGCGCATAAAAACGGCGGTTAGCGTATTCCGGAGCGTGAAACAATACACTTTCCGAGTCGCTTTTTGATTTTAAGACTTTGTCGACGGCAGCAATAAAAATATTGGTGGAAAACATGCGATCAATACCGTTAGACGCCATATTCGGCCCTAAAAGCATTTCCGCCGCCAAATTATAATTAGTGATACCGCCTTCGTTGTCGAGCATCAGAATCGGGTCGGGTAAAGTATCGAAAACCGCAGCGTCGGATAGATTTTGTGCTTCTAAAGTGTCATTTTTGGAGGTCCAGATTTTATGTATGGCATTGATGGCTTGTGCCAGTTCGCGCGTATCTTTTTCCGAAAGTTCAATGTCGTTTTCGTTGGCGTTGCCGGTTGCCAGAGCCTGAATATAATTGCGCAAAGTACGCAGTTCGGCACTTATCGGAAAAATCAACAATAGGTTGGAAACAACCGTTATGGTAAAACACATAATCGCCACCAACGGCGTCATGAAATCAAGCACAGCCAAATCAATGTATACGACGGCCAACGGCAACGACAGAATGAGGGCGCGCTTAAAGTGGCGCGCGTCTATGTCTATCCGTGATATATTAAATCGTGTTTTCATCAGATTTATCCGTCTATAAAATCAATAAAATACTGGACTAGAATAAGAAATATTGTAATATACAAGAAGTTTAAATTAGTTTAAGATTTTAAGGTAAAATGTCAGAAAATGAAGCAATCTCACCGGGAATGGTGCAGTATATGGAAATAAAAAAGTCGTATCCGGACTATTTGTTGTTTTATCGGATGGGCGACTTTTATGAGCTGTTTTTCGAAGACGCGATCAAAGCTTCGGAAGTGCTTAATATTACACTGACCAAACGCGGACGTATAAAAGGCAAAGATGTACCGATGTGCGGGGTGCCTTTCCACGCGTATGAAAATTATATGGCGCGGCTGATTAAGGCCGGATACAAAGTGGCAATATGCGAGCAGATGGAAAATCCGGAAGAGGCACGCAAACGCGGCTCAAAGTCAGTAGTGAAACGCGAAGTTATCCGCTTGGTTACTTCCGGTACACTGACCGAAGATACGCTTTTGGATGCCAGACGCAATAACTATTTGTTATGTTTATGCAAGGCGCTCAAAGGTTACGGCGCAGCATGGTTGGACTTATCTACCGGTGCTTTTTATACGCAGGAAATCAACATCGGCACGCAAGGGGAGGCGGCTGAGCTTTACGGATTGCTGACACGCATTATGCCGGAAGAAATATTGATTTCCGATGCGTTGTTGCAAAATCCGGATTTATTTAAGCTTTTCAATGAATTTAAAGAAAAACTTTCGGTGTTGCCGCAAGCGCGGTTTAATTATGTCAGTGCGCAAAAAAAACTGCTCTCTTTTTATAACGTTTCGGCAACAGAGGCCTTTGGTGATTTCGGTAAGAGTGAGGTAACTGCGGCCGGATTGGTGCTGGAATATGTGGAAAATACGCAAAAAGGCAAAATGCCGCGAATTGTGCGTCCGCTCAAAATATTGGACTCGCTGTATATGGAAATTGATGCGGCTACGCGGCAGAATTTGGATTTGATAAGCGGTCCGCACGGCAATTCGTTGCTTGCGGTGCTTGATCGAACGGTTACCGGTTTCGGGGCGCGGATGCTTGCGGCGAGATTATCGGCGCCGCTTTTGGATTTGGCAGAAATCAACAAGCGCTTGGATGCGGTTGAGTTTTTTTGTAAACACGATGATGTGCGGAAAAAACTGCGCTCACTGCTGAAAATGTGTCCGGATATTGAGCGCTCGCTGGCGCGTTTGAGTATCGGGCGCGGTGGTCCGCGTGAACTTAAAAGTGTTGCCGATGCACTGCTTTTGCTGCCGGAAGTGCGCAAAACCTTGTTGATTTATCAAAGTACCGATGTGGTTGACCAAACTCAGCCGGCGGTCGAAGAAATCGTAAAACGAATCGGTAATCACGCAGGTTTGGCGGATAAGCTGAACAGTGCTTTGATTGAGGTGGATGCTGCCGAAACATTACCGGCTTTTGCCCGCGACGGCGGATTTATCCGGCACGGTTTCAATACGGGGTTTGATGCACTGTGCGAGTTGCGCGATAACGGTACGGATAAAATCGGTGCTCTGCAGGCAAAGTATGTACAATCCACCGGTATTGATAATTTAAAAATCCGTGATAATTCGCTTATCGGTTATTTTGTTGAAGTGCAAAATAAATTTGCCACGCAGTTGTTGGCCGATCCGCACTTTATCCATCGGCAATCGATTTTGAATGCCACCCGCTTTACTACAACGGAGTTGACCGAACTCGAAAACGATATCAGAAGTGCGCGCGAGCGGGCGTTGGCAATGGAAATCTCCATATATGATGATTTGGTACGCGATGTTTTGCTTTCTGCCGATGATATTTGCCGTACGGCGGAGGCACTGGCGGAACTTGATGTGGCGGCGGCGTTGGCGGATTTGGCGCTCGAAAACAATTATTGCCGACCACAGCTTGATAACAGTTTGCTGTTTGAAATTGAAGAAGGTCGGCATCCGGTGGTGGAAGCCGCTATCAGAGGCAATAATGAAGGGGCTTTTGTCGGTAATGATTGCGAACTCAATCAACAGGATAATCGCATTTGGCTGATTACCGGTCCGAATATGGCCGGTAAATCGACGTTTTTGCGGCAAAATGCAATTATTGCAATTATGGCGCAGATGGGATCGTTTGTGCCGGCAAAGAGAGCGCATATCGGATTGGTGGACAAGGTATTTTCGCGCGTGGGAGCGTCTGATGATTTGTCGCGCGGGCGTTCCACTTTTATGGTGGAAATGATAGAAACCGCCTCAATATTGAATCGTGCCGACGAGCGTTCGTTTGTGATATTGGATGAAATCGGGCGCGGAACCGCCACTTTTGACGGGCTTTCGATTGCTTGGGCAGTGGTGGAATATTTGCACGAGGTAAATAAGTGTCGGGCGCTGTTTGCCACACACTATCACGAGCTGACGGTGCTTTCGGAAAAACTTGCGGCGCTGACGTTGCATTGTATGAAAATCAAAGAATTTAACGAGCAGGTGATTTTTATGCACGAGGTAATTGCCGGTGCAGCCGATCGCTCGTATGGTATTCATGTGGCTAAATTGGCAGGTTTGCCGAAAGCGGTTATTCGGCGTTCGGAGCAGGTGTTGCAAAAATTGCAAAACGAAAATCGCCAACATAAGGCGGCTGATTTGCAAGATGAATTGCCGCTGTTTGCGTTTGCCGAGCCGATGGTGGCAGATGTGGTTACGGTAGAGCGCGAATCGGCGGTGGAAAAAGCCGTTAAGGAAATGGAACCGGATAATATGACAGCGCGTGAAGCGTTGCAAAAATTGTATGAACTTAAAGAATTAACGGAGAAAGAATAAAATGGAAGTTAAAGAATATTTCAAAAATTATACCGAGTTTGTGGATTCTGTTACGGCTGAGGTTTCGCGTAATGATGAGATTTTTACCGCCAGATTTAAGGAGCTTTCGAGTTTGCTCGGAGGCAATTATTCCCGCTTGGATAATGCAATCGCCGGATTGGCCGGAGAAAGCGGTGAAGTGGCTGATTTATGGAAAAAAGTCAAATATCACGATTTGGCATACGATGCCGAAACCCGCGAAAAATTCAAAAAAGAATTGGGTGATGTTTGTTGGTATCTGTTTCAAACGGCGTATGCTCTCAAAATGCCGATGAATGAAATTATCGACGGTAATATCGAAAAATTGAAAAAACGCCACAGTAACGGTTTTTCACCGGCATATATGCAGCAAAAGAAAGGTGCATAAAATGGCACAGACCGTCGGCGTTTTACTTCCGCTGCCTTTTGATAAACCGTTTGATTATACGGTTGATTTTGCAGTGCAAATCGGGCAGATTGTGGAAGTGCCGTTCGGGAAGGAAAAACAAATCGGCGTGGTGTGGAGTTTGGAGCCGACTTCGGAATTGGAACAGGGAAAAATTAAAAAAATTATCAAAGCATTTGATTTTCCGCCGTTAACTCCGCAAATGATAGAATTTATCAAATGGGTGGCGCGTTACAACATGGCGCCGCTCGGCTCTGTTTTGAAAATGGTAATCAGCGTGCGTTCGGTGTTTGAGCCGTCGCCGCTGACAACGCTGTACACTCTTTCCGGTAAAACTTTGGCCGAGGCCAAGCTGAAAAATTCGGACGCACGTTGGCATGTGATGGATTTGTTGAAGCACGCGCCATATACCAGACAGGAAATAGCCGCCGGTGCCGGAGTGAGCCAAGGAGTTATCAAACCGATGATTGATGCCGGTGTTTTGGTGCCGATTTATGTGGAAAATAAAAAGGAATTTACCGAGCCGATAGGCGATTATATAAAGGTTGATTTGACTGTGGAACAGGCAAAAGCGGCTGAATTGTTGTGTCGTAAAGTCGGGGCGGGATTTTCGGTTACGCTGTTGGATGGTGTAACCGGTTCGGGAAAGACCGAAGTTTATTTTGAGGCAGTGGCAAAAGCACTTGAACAAAATACGCAGGTTTTGATTTTGGTGCCGGAAATTTCTTTGACTACGCAATGGTTACGGCGTTTTCAGAGCAGATTCGGGGTGCGTCCGGCGTGTTGGCATTCGGGGCTGACGGTCAAAGAACGTACCGATACTTGGAAAGCAATTATTGAAGGGCGGGTTAAAGTGATTGTCGGTGCGCGCTCGGCGCTGTTTTTGCCGTATACCAAACTCGGGCTGATAGTGATTGATGAAAGTCACGACCATTCGTATAAACAAGAAGATGCCGTCAATTATCAGGGACGAGATATGGCGGTGGTGCGTGCCAAAATCGAGCATTTCCCGATTATTTTATCAACCGCGACGCCGGCACTCGAAACAATGGTTAATGTTGATGAAGGAAAATATGACTGCGTGAAGTTAAGTAGCCGCTATGCCAATGCTACGTTACCGGATATAAAAATCATAGATATAAAAAAGGATAAACCGCAACGCGGAGAATGGGGTGTTTCGTGGTTGGCTCCGAGCATGGTAAAGGCTCTGCAGAATAATTTGGAAAACGGAGAGCAATCGGTATTGTTTTTGAACCGGCGCGGTTATGCACCGCTGCTGATTTGTCGCGATTGCGGGCATCGAATCCAATGTCCGAGTTGCAGTGCGTGGCTGACCGAGCATAAAAGTGCGCATAAGCTGATGTGCCATCATTGCGGATATGTGGATGATATTCCGGAGGTTTGTCCGCATTGCGGTTCGGCAGAAGGTTTGACGGCCTGCGGTCCGGGAGTGGAGCGAGTGGCGGAAGAAGTTTGTATGCGGTTTCCGACCGCTAAAATAGATATATTATCCAGCGACAGTGTCACCTCGTTTACGGCGGTTTCCAAAATCATCGGCAAAATGGAGCGCAAAGAAATCGATATTTTAATCGGTACGCAGATCATTGCCAAGGGACACCATTTTCCGGATTTGACACTGGTGGGAATTGTGGACGCCGACTTGGGACTGATGAGCAGCGATTTGCGCGCGGCCGAACAGACGTATCAACTGTTGTCGCAAGTGGCAGGGCGTGCCGGACGCAGTGACAAACACGGTACGGTTTATGTGCAGACTCTGCATCCGGAAAATAATGTGTTGAAAGCGTTGCTCAATAATGACAGAGCTTTGTTTATGGATTTTGAAAAAGAAAGCCGACAGATTTTGCATTATCCGCCGTACGGCAAATTGGCGGCGCTGATAATTTCCGGAGGCAATCAACAACAAACTGCCGCAGTGGCTTCGGCATTCGGACGTACTGCGCCGGATACGGAAAACATTTCGGTATTGGGACCGGCACCGGCGCCGCTGTTTATGTTAAGAGATAAGTATCGCTATCGCTTAATGCTCAAAACCACACGCAATATCAATATTCAGCAGGTGTTGAGCGAGTGGCTGAAAATGGTAAAAGTGCCGTCGAACGTGCGGGTGGAAGTGGATATCGATCCGTATTCGTTTACTTAAAATCAGTGTGCCGAAAGAAGTATTCCGCAAATATAAAGTATCATAAACAGGCCCAATGTCAGGGCATTGGCGGCTACCACAATATTATTGTTACCGACTACGCTGACACTGTGTGTAAGTGCTGCAGGTTGATTGGTGTTTTGCGGTAATTCCGACAGATTATCGTTAGCCGGACAGCTTTTGGATAATATATCTCTGATTTGTTGATCTATGTCAGTCATATTCGGTCCGATGCAAAATTAGTTTGCTTTACGTAGTTCGTTATATATTTCAATGAAGTCTTTGACTTTGCCGGCAGCAACATCAAGCGAATCACCGCAAACCTTCATATATATCAATTTAATCAGTTCGGCTTTATCATGCGGTTCCAAGGAAATATTGCGTTTGTTGAGCCAAGTTTCAATACTCTCGATAACCAGACTCAATACTTCGGAATTGATGGTAGTGGCCGAATAAGTGGCAATATTGAGAGGTAAATCGGTTAATTCCTGTTCGTCAACATGAAGAATTTGCGCCAATTTATGCCGCTCCACCTCGCCCAGACGACGCGGCGAACCGTTTTTTATATATTGTTGAATATAAGCAATATTTTTGCCTATTGCCAACGATACCTGTGCATAATTCAACCCGTGCTCCAAAATCAGCCGCGATATTTTTTTGCGAATTTCTTCCGTGTTTTCCATAACTTACCTCAAATGATGTTCGACTCTTACATTATATAATATATATCTTAGAAAGTAAAACGATATTTTTCTTATTGACTTAATTATATTTTTCTTATAAATCGAGATGTAGGAGGATAAAAATGGCAAAAAAAGGAATATCGGAAGCAACGGCAAAAAAGCGAGGATATGTTTTAAATGAAAACGGAATATGGCGTAAAAAGACGGCTTTGGAAAAATACTACGATGAAGGTTATCTTGAATTGGAAGGAAGTCCGTTTACGGCAAAACAAAGAAAAACGGCAGGAGAAATATTAGCAAGGGATTATTACTTAGGAAATTATAATAATCTGCAATCGGTTAAAATCTATCGACTTAATATAAGAACAACCGGAAATGCCGGAAAAGAAAGGGCTTTATACTATAAAGAAAGATATTTGCGAGCCGTCAAGAACATTCCATATGAATTCTGGCCGACGGTTTATAAAGTGTGTATAGAAGATATAAAAATTGATAAGTTCGAAGAAAAAAACGATAATTCTTTAAAATCAAAAAATAAAAATTATTGTCTGAAAGTCTTTCTGTGTCTGGGTTTGGAAAGATTGTTGAAATATTATTTGCAAAAAAATGAAAAAAGTTCTTGACATTTAGTAACTTGTGTGATAAGAAAATTATCATAATCGATAATTGTATTAAGAAAAAATAAAAAACAGCGGAGATTGAGTTTTGCTCAGTCTCCTTTTTTTATGGAGAAATAACGGTGTATCGGGCAATTATGGATCGGGTTATTGTAAGATTATGCAGTACAAACGATAAGTCGTCGCTTATTTATGACGAAAAAAGATATCGCAATCGAGGTGTGGTTTTAAGTGTGGGACCGGAGGTTTCCGGAATTAAAGTCGGCGACGAAATTATTTTTCATTATTTTGATGATTTGCCTTTGGAGCAAAAAGATATTGTGGCGGTTCGCGAAAAAAGTGTTTTGGGAATCGTCGACGAATCGATTTAGTTTTAATTTTTTTAGGAGAAACAAATGACGCAGGAAAATTTGTCTCGCAAAGAATTGCGAGATGTTTGGCAACGGAAAATTTCCGCCGCCGAAAAAAAATATGCCGAATATTATGATTTGGTATCCGAAATTCGCGGATATTATCGTAACGAGCGGCGTCGCAACAAACAAAACGTTTTTTGGGCAACGGTGGAAACCTTGAAACCGTTTTTATATTTTAAACAACCGACTCCGTTTATTGTGCGCAGTCGCAAGGCGGTTGACGAGACTCAACTGTTGGCAGCCACAATTTTGGAGCGGGCTCTTTATTGGAATATGAAACAATTTGATTTTGACAGTGTGGTCAAATATGCCCGTAATGATTTTTTGCTTTCGGGAATGGGTGTGTTGTGGGAACAATACTGCCCGAGTTTTTACACCATCGGCAACGAAATGCTGAAAAGCAGTGAGCAGGTCAATACAACCTATGTAAATCCCACTATGTTTTTGATGGATACGCAAAATGTCAATGTGTGGGAAGATGTGGAGTGGATTGCTCGCAAAACTTATATGTCGATTGCGGATATTTATGAAAATTTTGATGCGGATATTGCCAAATATCTTAATTCGCGCTTCGGCGATATCGGAAATATTACCGTTTATGAAATTTGGGATAAGCCGAGCCGTTCGATTTATTATTACAGTCCGGAATATCCGGTCGATTTTTTAGATGTATATGCCGATACGTTGCATTTGAGCGGATTTTTTCCGTGTCCGAAACCGATTATGTCGACGCTTGCCAACGATGGTATGATTCCGGTGCCGGATTATGTGGAAATCAAGAGCTTGCTCGACGAATTGGACGGGGTTAACAATCGGATGCGGCTGACGATGCAAGCAATCAAAGTTTCCGGTTGTTATGACAACAGTTTTCCGGAGCTTGCCAATATTTTGGATAAAGATGTAACGCTGATTTCGCTGTCGGATTTTGATAAGTTGAAAGAAGCCGGCGGCATTAAGGGAATTATCGATTTTGCACCGATTGAACAATATGTGACGGCACTGGAAACTTTGGCACGGCGACGACAGGTGTTGATTGATTCGATTTATGAAGTGACGGGAGTCAGCGATATTATGCGTGGCTCGTCGCAAATCGGTGAGACGGCAACGGCGGTTACGCAAAAAACAAACTTCGGCACTTTGCGCAATCAGGACCGACAAAATGATATGCAACGATTTTTAAAAGACTTGTTACGGATTAAGGCGGAAATTATTTGTGAGCAGTTTTCACCGACGTTTTTGCTATCGTTCTTAAATCCGGACGAGCGTGCCGATATGGTTAAAGCAACTAATGCGGTCAGACTTTTGAAAGCGGAAAAACTGCGCGGTCTGATTATTGATTTGGAAACCGACGGTTGTTTTAATGTAGAAAGAGAAGAAGAACGCACGTTACGTGTTTTAAAGAACGTACACGAACTCATAAGTCAGGCTTTCGGAATTGTTTCACAACAACCGGCGCTGTTGCCTTTGTATCGGCAGATGTTGGAGAGTGCAATGTCTACCATGCCGAAAGCGCGGCAGTTTGATGCGGTTATAGATACGGCATTTAATCAAATCAGTACCGAGTTGAATAAACCGGATGAAAAACCGCAACCGAATAATAATGCATTTTTGGAAGTGCAGAAGCAGAAAAATGCTCAAGATTACGCCATTAAAAAAGAACAAAACGAAATCAAACGCGAAGAACTTAATTTGAAAAAGCTGGAGGCCTTGAAAGAGACCACGGCCTAAACGGACAAACGGTAATATGCGCCCCGTTAAAGTGCGCATAACATTAAGTTACGGGAGGTAAATATGCCATACGATTCACAAGGTAATTTTTACAGAATACATAATTGGGAACAGGATCGCTTGGACGATATTGAAATCGTCAGCGATCGCCACGATGAAGAAGATGATAATTTTGCGGAGGGTTTAAGTCAGTGCGTGTTGCGTGACGGGCGTTCCGCTCTGACCGATAATATGAATGCCGGAAATAATCGGATTCAAAATTTAAAAACCGGTACGGCG
>CADBEI010000009.1 GCA_902793695.1 uncultured Pseudomonadota bacterium
GCCTGGTGATAACGTAACGATTACGGTACAACTGTTGAACCCGATTGCGATGAGTGAAGGTTTGCGCTTTGCTATTCGTGAAGGCGGACGTACAGTTGGTGCCGGCGTTGTTTCTAAGATTCTGAAATAACGTCTAGCTAGTAACTACTTGAGGGACTTCTCCTCGTGTACGTTTTGTGTACACGTCGTCGAAGTCCCTCTTCGTATTTACACGCTATCCGTTATTTCCGTGTGTATTCTGTGAGTTTTTCTTGTTAGGGGAATATTTATCTCGTTATACGTTGTTTCTGTGTGTGTTCCGTGAGTTTTTTATACTTCTTAACCGCTAATCCAAAATTAATTTGACTTTTCTTGTTTTGTGCAATATATGTTAGAGACGCGACTATAAAATCAGCCGGAGCGGATAATGCCTTTAATTTCAGTCATAATTCCAGTTTATAACGTGGAAAAACATCTTGAAAAGTGCTTGGAAAGCGTTTGCAAGCAAACTTTTCGTGATTTTGAAGTTATATGCGTTAATGACGGTTCCACCGACGGCAGTGCCGAAATCTTAAAAAAGTATGCCGCCAAAGATAAGCGTATTACAGTTATTACACAAGAAAATAAAGGATTATCAGCGGCTCGCAACACCGGACTTGAACACGCAAAAGCAAAGCATATTGCTTATGTTGACAGCGATGATTTTGTGCATGAGCGTTTTTTGGAAATTCTTTACAAGGCATCTACGGAGTATGACGCCGATATTTCCGGATGTAACTTTTGCAAAATTTACAACGATGAGGAATTTCCCGCGCTGGAAAATGCGTCATCGCAAAAATACTGTCCGCCGCTCAATGTTTTGATGCATCGCAAAAATTTTATCCATTTTAACGTTTGGAATAAACTGTATAAGCGCGATGTAATCAGTGATATTCCGTTTGTCGACGGGATTTATTTTGAGGATTGGGTGTATAATTGCTGCGTGTTTGCCAAAGCCAAGGATTTTGTGTGGGTAAATGAAAAACTGTACGGCTATCGGATTTTGGAAAATTCTATTATGCGCAGCAGTTTTAATCTGAAAAAATTAAATGACTACGTTATCGGTATTCACAGTGTGCGCAAGTTTTACAAGGAAAAATATCCTGATTTGTGGCCTCTGGTGCGCGATACCCGTATTGCCCGCACCGTCAAAATGATGATGAACAGCACGCGTCGCAGTCGCAATTCCGAACTGACGGCCAGCGCCAAAATCGCTCTCAAAAAACTTTATAATCTTAAGCTTATCGGCTATAAAGGGCTGTCTATCCCCAATAAAATCAGGCTGTTCTGCTTTTTGCATTAAGATTCTTTTATGATTAAAACTTTCGAGACTCGGCTACGCCCCCGGTTTGTTTTCTAAATTCATTTACTTGCTTTCACTTCATAAATTCATTAAGCATTATCTTATCTTTAAAAAAAACTTGACAAAATAGATATGCATGCTATAATCAAGGCAAAGGATTATTTTAATGGAGGGCATGACTATGAATATGACAGATAAAATACAATCTCTTTTTAATAAAATAGAAGATAAAAAGATGACTCGAGAGGAACCAACTCCGAATCCTGATTTGGAATTGAAACGTAAGGTAGAAGTCATAAATGCCCGAGCCGAAAAAATAAAAGAGGCTTTTAATACCTATGGAATTAATAAGCCGTTTACTTTAGATGCCTATACAAGTTTGGTTGACGGATATGATAGTTGGTGGCGTACCATCGGGTATAATGACTCGGGAGACGAAAAAAGGGAAGAGGTTACCCCGATATATAAATTTACCTCAAAAGATACTATTGAAGTGGTTGGTGCGAGGATAAGCGAATATGATCGTGTTACTGTACCGGGATCGATGTCAAGAATGTCGTCTCCTCGCAGACTGGTAAAAGAAATAGGTCTCGATGAATATAAGAAAATGATGATAGAGCGGCAACAACGCATGGAAAGTTTGGATAAGACGAGATAAAAGACAATTTCACGGAAATAATATTTACGTTTTCCGAGAGTACCTTTAAAAGCAGAAACTTTTAAAGGTACTTTTTATTGGCGGGAGCTTTCGAGATTCGGCTACGCCCTCGGTTTGTTTTCTAAATTCAGCACGGCGGTTGCCTTGCTTCATTAAGAAAACTGCACCCATCGTCAAAAAATGCTCCACCGGAGCATTTTTTATCCTCGGCTCACGACCTTCGGTCGCTCGTTCGGTCTCGTCGGGCCAACAAAAAAAGGTCGCATAAAGCGACCTTTGATGTGTTGGCGGGAGCGACGAGACTCGGTCTTGCAATGTTTTCAACATTGCTGCGGTCACTCGTCCACTAAATTCGCCTTGACTGTCGTCTCGGCTCATTAAGTGGTCTTTGCCCGTCGTTCAAAAACAACATTTTGAGGTTGTTTTTGTTCCTCCGGCGCGACCTCTTCCGGTCGCTCGTTCGGTCTCGTCGGGCCAACAAAAAAAAAGGTCGCATAAAGCGACCTTTGATGTGTTGGCGGGAGCGACGAGACTCGAACTCGCGACCTCTGCCGTGACAGGGCAGCGTTCTAACCAACTGAACTACACCCCCGCAGAACAGTATGTCTTATATCTGAACTTTTTTTAAATTGCAATACTTTTTTTCAGTTTTTTGCACTTTTTTTCAAAAAAAGCGAAAAATGGTGTTTGTTCGGGTATAACTTTATTATCTGCTTGCAATAAATTTCAAACATTTTTATCATCAGCACAATATGGGGAATAACGGATTATGCCTGCATTTAAAAATTTTAGAAAAAAATTACGCCGACGTCGGATAGAGACGTTTTTGTTGGCCGGTTATGCTTTTGCCGTAACTTGCGCACTGTTTCTGTCTTTGTTGAATAAACCGTTTACGACAGTTCCGAAGCTGCCGATTACCCATGTGTCTGCAGATTCTTATGATTTCAGCGGCGATATTTTAACACCGGCATTCAATGATTCGGTCGGTGATAATCCGTTCGATTCCGTTTATAACGAGGTTAATAACATAAAGCTCTTGAGTGCCAACGAAGTCGTGCGCTCGAAATTTGAAGTCGTGCAAAACGATAAAAATGTCGTTATGCCGATTGATGCCAAGCCTAAATATGAAGAAAATTCCAACGAACTTTCCGGTATTTATCAAAAAGAGCGTCGTGTGCTGATGGTGGAAAGAGGCGATACTTTCATCGGGCTTTTGACTAAACTCGGAATGAATACCAAGAGTGCAACCGAGGCATACAATGTTTTACGCAAAGTATATGACGCGCGCAAGTTACAGGTCGGACAGCATATCGAACTTACGGCAACCTTCGATGTGCGCTCGCATCAGTTGGAAATGCTTGATAAATTGACTATTACGCCGGAACGCGGGGTTAAGTATATTTTGAGCGTCAACGAATACGATAAATATGTGGCAACGGTGGAACGCGAGAAGTTCCAGCCTGATGTACGCGTAGTAAGCGGTACGGTTAATGGGCCGGTGCTCAACTCTCTGATAAACGAAGGGGTTAACCGTCGCGTGGCTAATGAAGTTATCAATCGTATGTCGCATATGATTAACTTCAGAACCGATGTTCATAAAGGCGATACTTATAATGTCAAATATGAAGTCAGCAAGGCGGCAAACGGTGATGTGGTCAAAATCGGTAATTTGCTGTCGGCTTCGTTTAAAACACCTAAGCGCACCTTTAAAATATATCGTTTCAAAGATAACTACTATAATGAAAAAGGCGAAACCAAGAAAACCGGTTTGGATATTAAACCTTTGGCAATGCGTAATGCGCGGGTTTCGTCCTTGTTTGGTTATCGTCGCCATCCGATTTATAAAACTATGAAATTCCACAGCGGTGTGGATTATGCCGCACCGAAAGGTGTCGCGATTTATGCCAGCGGTCCGGGAGTGGTGGAAATGGCCCAATATGTAAGCGGATACGGTAATTATGTGAAAATTCGCCATAACAGCGAATATGAAACGGCTTACGGACATATGCAGGGATTTGCCCGCGGTATCAGAAAAGGCGTACGGGTACGGCGCGGTCAGATTATAGGCTATGTTGGCAGTACCGGTCAATCTACCGGTCCGCACCTGCACTTTGAGATTTTGCGCAAAGGTCAACGTATCAATCCGTTGAAATCCAATGTGGCTACCGGTAATGATTTGGGCGGTTCGCAATTGACCGAATTCAGACATAGAATGAACCAAATTGACGCGATGAAAGAAAAGGTGTTCAAGAAAGAAGAATCCGCACCGATGCTGGCTTCGGTGGCACAGGCCGAAAAAGAAAAGGCCGAAGCGGAAGCAAAGGCCGCAGTCGAACAGGAAAATATGACTGATGAACAGGCCCAACCTACCGCCGAACAAAATAAAGAAGTTACTGCCGAGAATACGGCTCAGGCAAAACCGCAACAAACCGCTGACGAGGCGCAGAAAAACGGTACAGCAGAGCCGGTAAAGGCAGAAACGGTAACCGAGAGCGATAAGCCGGAAGAAAACGCAAAGGCTGAAGAAACCGCAAAGACGGAAGAAACAACGGAAGCGGAAAAGCAAATAACCGATAACTATAAGGGTAAACGCTATATGCCGCCTAGTATATCTGCGGTTGCGGCGCGCAAAAAGTATTTGCCTGCTGCCGGCAATAAAGCGCAGAAAACTGTTAAAACTCCGGCGCGTAAGCCGCGTTATGTGAAGCGCTGAAAAGTCGGATTATCGTGATACTTGATAATTGTCTGACAGAAAACTACATCTATAAACAGGCGGTTTGCAAAGGTTGAGGAGAGAATATCAAAATGGATAATTTGCCGGCATTGAGAGACATACATTTACCCGAAGGCGGTGTACCGTTTTTTCCGCTGGCTTACGGTTGGTGGGGTGTTCTGGTTTCGGTTATTGTCGCATTGGTGCTGTACAAAGTTTTGAAAATACTGTGGCGGCAGAGCGCCAAGATTTATGCACGTCGGATTTTGCAATCGTATAAATATGATACCGATTTGGCGGCGGCGGTAAAAATGTCGGAAATATTGCGTCGTGCCTGTGTGCGCAAATATCCCGAAGCGGTTGCCGTATCCGGCGATGATTGGATTGCTTTTCTTAACGGCAAATCCTCGCGGAAATTAACCGGCTCGGCGGCAGAATTGTTGAAAAATGCCCCGTTTATGGTGCAACAGAGTTTTGACGCCGATGATATGCATAAAGTCTGGAACTATTGCTATAATTGGATAGGAGAGAATTTATGATTACTTTTGCCTACCCGCAAGCCGCGTGGTTGTTTTTGTTACCGATTCTGGTTTATTATATTCTGCCGGCGGTGGGCAAGATGTACGGAGATGCTTTGCAGGTGCCGTTTGTGGCAGATATTGCGGCAATCAAAGGAAGTACGGCTTCCGAGCGTCGCAGCGGTAAAAGCAAATCTGTAAATTCGTTTCCGAAGTTTTTGCTGTTACTTGTTTTATGGGGATTGATAACAGCCGCATTGTGTCGTCCGCAATGGGTAGGCGAGCCGCAGAAAATTCATCACGAATCGCGTGATATTATGTTGATTGTGGATGTTTCCAAGTCTATGTTGGAAACAGATTTTGTGTATCAGGGACGGCATTATGACAGAATGTCAGTGGTTAAAAAAGTGGTGGCGGATTTTGCCGATGCCCGTGCCGATGATCGTGTCGGATTGGTGGTGTTCGGTACGCGTGCATATATGCAGGTTCCGCTGACTTATGACAAAGCTTCACTCAAAGAAACGTTGTTTGCGATAGAGCCGGGGATGGCTGGGGATTCTACCTCCATCGGAGATGCTATCGGCGTTGCTTTGAAAAATTTGGCTTTGAGTGACGGTCCGGCCGAAAATAAGGTGATTATTTTATTGACCGACGGCGAGAGTAACGACGGCAGTCTGTCGTTTCCACAAGCCATCAAATTGGCGCAGGAAGAAAAAATTAAGTTTTATACTATCGGTGTTGGTAGTGATTCTATCAGCTTTTTGGGCGGATTGTTCAGTGTGCCGATGGCTAACGGCTTGGATGAAACGAGCTTGCAACAACTGGCACAGGCCACCAAAGGAACGTATTTCAGAGCCAAAGATGTCAATGCGCTGTTGCAGATATATGCCGAAATCAACCGTTTGGAAGCACAAGAGCACGAAGGACGCTATGTGCGGGAAACCAAGGATATGTTTTATTATCCGGCGGCGGCCGCGTTGTTGCTGTTTTTGGCATTATTCGGACTAATGAGGAGAAAATAGACTATGGAAGGGTTGCAGGATTTTCACTTTTTACGTCCGTTATGGTTGATTACGTTGTTTATTCCGCTGTTATGGGGTTGGTTTATATATCGTAACGAGCGTGTACAATCGTCGTGGGCCGATGTTTGCGACGAGCATTTGCTGAATTTTTTGCTGATTAAAGGCGATAATCATCAGCGGCGGCTTTCGTATGTTATGGCGGTGCTGTTTATGGTGTTGTCGATTTTGGCATTGGCCGGTCCGACTTGGGTTAAAAAAACGAATCCGGCGTTGAGTGTGGATAATCCGGTGATGATTGTATTGAGTTTGTCGTCAAATATGGAGAAAAGTGATGTATCGCCGAGCCGTTTGGTGCGGGCACGCTATATTATTAAAGATTTTATACAAACTCTGCGCTCGAGTGAAATCGGCTTGGAAGTTTACAGCGATGAACCGTTTATGATTTCTCCGCTGACCGAAGATGTGGCGCTGATTGATAATTTGTTGCCGGCGATTGAACGCAATATTATGCCGGCAGACGGCGACAGATTGGATAGGGCAATCGATATGGCGGTGGAGCGCATGCAAAGTATCGGCTATGCTTCCGGCAATATTATCGTGTTGGCGGCTGATGTCGGCGAGCGTTTTGAAGAGGCATTGGACAGTGCAACCAAGGCGTATCGGAGCGGCTTTGACATAAATGTAATTAAAGTTAGTGCCGAGCAGAGCGAAAAGTTGCAAATGGTGGCGCAAAAGGGCTATGGTGTTTATTTGAACTATAATCAGGATTATGCACCTTTAAGCCGAAAAATCAATGACTTATATGCAAAAAAAATAAATGAAAGCAAGAATATGCAATCGATTTGGCTCGATTTTGGATATTATCTGTTTTGGTTGCCGGCATTGTTTTTGTTATATTATTATCGGCGCGGGGTGATTGCCGGACTGTTGCTGTGTTTGATTTGTTCCGAGGCGTATGCCGGTTGGTTTGTCAACGATAACCAAGAGGCAATGCAATATTTTAAGCGTAAACAGTATGACAAAGCGGCGCAGATGTTTCAAAATGCACAATGGCGCGGCGCCGCGGCTTATAAGAGCGGAGATTATGAGCAGGCTTATCGGGAATTTTCCAAAGAGAGTGATGTCAATTCTCTTTATAATCAGGGCAACGCACTGGCAAAATCGGGCAAAATCGATGAGGCAATTGCCAAGTATGAGGAAGTTTTGAAGCAAAAACCGGATTTTGAAGATGCAAAATTTAATCTGGAATATTTGAAAAAACTCAATAAAAATCAGAATCAAAAGCAAAATCAAAAACAGGATAATAAGCAGAATCAGCAACAGCAGCAAAAATCCGGCGGCGATGAAAACGAAAAAAATAATCAGCAACAAAATCAGCAACAACAAGGAAATCAGCAACAACAAGGAAATCAGCAACAGGAACAGAGTCAGCAACAGGAACAACAAGAGAAACAACAAAACAGCAGTAATAAGCAGGAACAACAGCAGAATCAGGAACAGAATCAGGAACAGAATCAGGAACAGCAACCAAACGGTTCACAACAACAAAAGCAGAATAAAGAACAGCAAGAGCAAAACGGCGATAATAAACAGGAACAGTCACAGGAACAGAAGCAATCGCAATCGCCGGATGAAAGTCAACAGTCCGAGCAGTCGCCGGAACAATCTGAACAGTCGCAAAATGATAATCAAAACGGAGACAAGCAACAACAATCTTCGTCGAAGAATCAAAGCGGAGACGATAAGTCAGATACTGCCAAGTCCGATGAAAACAGTACCGAGATGAATCAACAGCAAAGTTCCGATGAAAACAAACAGGATAACCAGCAAAACGGCAATTCTAAAGCAAAGGCTCCGAACAGTGATTCCGGTGATAAGGAAGAAGAACAAGAAATACAGGCGCAGTCAGGTCAGCCGGACGAAAACGGCAAAGAAGCGGAGGAGGTGTCGGTGCAAAACGGCGATAAATCCGCCGAAGACAAGGAAAAAATACGCGCTCGTATGCAAAAATTTCGAGATGTTCCCGAAGATAAGGGCGGATTGTTGCGTGCCTTAATCGCTAAAGAATATCGCAAAAACAGATATAAGGATGAATATTAAAATGACGTGGAATAAAATTAAAATTTATGCCGCTGCGGCATTGTTGTGGTCAACAGAATGTTGGGCCGGTCAGCTTTCGGCGAGAGTCGAGCCGCAAAAAATCCAATACGGTGAAACGGTGCAGCTTGAGGTTAGTTACGAAGGGGAAAATTCCGGAGTGTTGCAACCGCATTTTGAGGTTTTAAATGATGATTTTGCGGTTTATTCCACTTCAACTTCCATGCAAACACAATATGCCAACGGTGTCAGTCAACAGAGGCGAGTTTGGTCTTTAACCCTGATGCCGCAAAGAGAGGGCAAAGTAACGATTCCGGCGATTACGGCGGGAAATTATCAAACCGTGCCGCTTAATATTGAGGTGTTGCCATCGGGATCTTCTTCTGTGCAATCGGGAGCGGTACAATCTTCGACAGGAACGTCAGTGGCAGCACAAAATGCCGATTTTTGGGTAGATATGACGGTAGATGAGAAGAAACCGTATGTACAACAGGAAATCAATGGTACACTGGTTATTTATGACAACAAAAATATCCAATTTACTCAAGATCCTATTTTTGAAAATGCCGATGATTGGGAAATAAAACAGTTGGATGAACCGGTTATAACCAACAAAAACGGACAGCGGATTATCAAAATTAAATATGCGTTTTTTCCCCAGAAAAGCGGTAATCTGACCTTACCGCGCATAACCGTGAAAGGCTATTATGTAGAGCGCAAAACAGGGGATTTATCGCGTTCGGTCAACGGTCTGCTGCAACTGTTTGAAATTAATTTTGATGTGACGGATTTGGTGGCGCAACAAAAGCCGATAATGCTTAAAACCAAGCCGATTGCAATTGAAGTTAAGCCGATACCGTCGGATTATGGGCAAGATTGGTGGTTGCCGTCCGCGGCAGTTTCTTTGCGAGCACGCTGGGCCGATCCACGTCCCGTCTTTAAGGTTGGAGAAGCTGTTACACGCGAGATTACGCTTTCCGCTTCCGGTGTGGCAGAGAATCAGCTTCCGGTGTTGGAATTTGCAGAAAATGAGGCGTGGAAACAATATCCGGAAAATCCGGTTATAAGTTCAACCGTGAAAAACGGCGAAGTCGTTTCAACGGCCGTAACTCGGGTGGTTTATATCCCGCAACGCGGCGGCGAACAAAGCCTGCCGGAAGTTAAGCTCAGATGGTACAACGTAAAAACACATCACATTGAAAAAGCGATGATTTCTGCCGAAAAAATGTATATCGGAGGAGCTACCGGAGTTTCACATACGGCAGCAGTACCGACAATGACACCGACCGACGCTCCGGATGCCGTGGTTGAAGCGGTCAAAAACAGATTGGAAAACAAACCGGATAATCAGCAGGAACAAAAACAGCAAAAACGCGATATTTGGCTGATTGCGGCTGTAATTTTTGGGGCGTTTCTGTGTGGTGCAATATGCAATTATTTGTTTTTGCGCCGTAAAATTACGGATACAGGAGAGAACTATTCCGAAGATTTTGTGCGCGATATTGAAAAAAATCTGCATCGGTCGGACTATCGGGCGTTGCGTGACAGTTTGTTGCGTTGGGGTGAGCAAATGTATACCGACGCTTATATCAATAATTTGAATGATTTATCGGTTCAAATCAAAGCACCGGAATTTACGGAGCAAATGCAGCTGTTGAATCGGAATTTGTATGCCGGAGGAGCAGAAAAACCGGACGGCAAAGTCATATTGAAATATGTAAAGAATCGGCAAAAAGCAAAATCCAACCCGAAAAAGCCGCCATTACCTGATTTATATAAATAACTTGCAAATCAAAAAAATATATGTTCTAATGGCGTATTATTAAGCGAGGAACTTATATGCCTTTATTAAAAAAGACGATTATGTGGGGATTTTTTCTGGCGGCGATGTATTTCGGCGGCGCAATGACGCAAAGCGGGAATAATTTGTTGCAGGGAATGGGCTTTATGTCAATCGTAGCGGCATTGACGTGCTTATATTTGGTTTTGAAACTGATATGGGGACCGCTTACCTATTATATGAAATTGGCACTATGTGTCGGAATAGTGTGGTTTTGCGCTTATAGTATAGGGTTGTTTGACGGCAAAACGCTTAATTCGTTTTTGTCGGGGGCGGAAGTTGCACCGGCAACAGACGGCTATGCCTCTGCAGATGATGTTGCACTACCGGATGAATTGGGTAACGAAATGTTCGGAACAACAGCGCAGAATGATGACAATTCGCAGACGCAATCCTTAAAGCAGTCGGCACGGCATAATAACAAAGGTCTTGTCGGTAAACTTAAAGAATTTGTTTTCGGCAGTTCGGAAACTCCGCAAGCCGCACCGCAACGAGCTTTTAATCCGTTTGATTATCCGGAAATTAAGGGCTATCCGCGAGTTTTGAGCGGTAGTGTGCTGTCTTTGGAAGGTATCAAAATCAAGTTGCTGGGAATTGATGCTCCTGACCTTGATCAGGTATGCGTAAATCAGATGAAAGAGAATTACAGCTGCGGTAAAATGTCGATAATCTGGCTACAAGACTGGCTTAACGGCAAAGAAGTGAGTTGTCGCATTTTGAGTAAAATTGAGCAGGGGTGGACGACCGGAAGTTGTTTTACCGATAATAATCAATATGATGTGGCGGCGGTTATCGTTAATGCCGGTTGGGCTGTTGCATATACGCGCACAACCGATGTTTATGTGCCGTATGAGCAGCAGGCAATGTCCGCCAGACGCGGTTTATGGAGCGGAACTTTTTATAAGCCGTGGGATTGGCGGCGGATGAAAAATCGTAAGTTTACCATAAAAATTAAAAATCCGCATAAAAAATCCGGCGGTTTTGACTTTTGGGGGTTGTTCTAAATGAAAAAAATTTTTAATTCCGCATCTGAAGATGAAACCGCTTATTTGGCGCGGATGTTTGCGGCTGTTACCAAACCGGGAGATATTTGGGCACTCCACGGGACTCTGGGAGCGGGAAAAAGCGTTTTTGCCCGTGCTTTTATTCAGAAATTGACCGGTGCCAAAGAAGTTCCGAGCCCGACATTTACATTGCTACAAATGTATGTGGCGCCGGAATTTGATATTTATCACTATGATTTGTACCGTCTGAAGTCTCCCGACGAGATTTTTGAACTGGGGGTTGAAGAAGCTTTCTATACCGGAGTCAGTTTGGTAGAATGGCCGGAAAAAATGGGAGCGTTTGCCCCGCGCAATATGTGGACGGTGGAATTCAAGGTTGAAGATAATCGGCGGGTGATTTCCGTTTCATCCGATGATGCCGAAAAATCGGAAAGATTAAAAAATGTCGGATAAAACCTGTTTGCACGCAACTTTAATCAAACTTAAGTCCAAAGGAGTGTTACTGTTGGGAAAAAGCGGCAGCGGAAAATCGGATTTGGCCTTGCGTTTGATTGAAAATAAAGCGGCGAAACTGGTGGCGGATGACGTGGTTTTTGTTTATAAAAAAGGTAATGTGCTGTATGGAACCGCTGCGGAAAATTTGCACAGTATGCTTGAAGTGCGCGGTGTGGGAATTGTTACGTATCCGTATGTGAAACAGTCAAAAATAGATTTGGCGGTGCGTTTGACCGATGATATCGCCAAGGTGGAAAGATTTCCGCATAAGCAAAAAGAATTGATTTTAGGACTTGAAATTAAGCAAATAGATTTGTATGCTAAAGAGTGTTCGGCGCCGGATAAGATTGCAGCGGCGCTACGGTTGGTTTAATGTATTGAAACATACGAGAGTGTTATGCTGAAACAAAAGATAGAAACATTTTTGCAGACTTTAGGTAAAGCACCGGTCGGTTTTATTATGAACCTCGGCTATTTGACACAGTTTATTACCAAGTCGGTGTATAATTGTTTTATGCCGCCGTTTTATATTAAGCTGCTTGGTAAGCAATTTCTGAATATCGGTTTTTATTCGGTTCCGGTTGTGGGACTGACTACTTTGTTTGCCGGTATGGTGATTGCTTTGCAGACATATTCCGGTATTTCAGAATATGGTGCGGAAAGCGTGGTTGCCAGCGTAGTTCTGATTTCGGTAACGCGCGAACTGGCGCCTGTATTGTCGGCGTTGATGGTTGCCGGCAGAATCGGAGCGGCGATGGCGGCAGAAATAGGAACTATGCGCGTAACCGAGCAAATTGACGCCTTGGTAACTTTGTCGGCGAATCCTTATCGCTATTTGATTGCTCCGCGTGTTTGGGCTGCGGTGTTGGTAATGCCGCTACTGGTGCTGTTTGGTGATATTATCGGTATCTTCGGCGGCTATTTGGTCGGTGTTTATAAACTCGGTTTCAATCCGGCCAATTATATAAACAATACAATGAGTAATCTGACTTCCGTGGCGATTGTGATGGGTGTGGTCAAGGCGGCCGTGTTCGGATTTATTATTGCGATTATGGGGTGCTATCACGGATATCGTTCCAAAGGCGGTGCACAAGGTGTGGGTGAAGCAACCACCAATGCGGTTGTAACGTCTTCGATTTTGATTCTTATTTTCAATTATCTGATTACGGAAATTTTCTTCTCGAGATAGGGGTTGGCAAATGTCGGAAAATAAAATTGAAATAAAAAATTTGTGCAAGGCTTTCGGCAAAAAACACGTTTTGAACGGTGTCGATTTGGATATTAAAAAGGGCGAATCTCTTGTGGTAATCGGCGGTTCCGGTACCGGTAAATCGGTTTTGATTAAGTGTATTCAAGGTTTGTTGACGCCGGATGAAGGCTCTATCAAAATTGACGGCGAAGAAACGATAGATACGGATAAAAATATTCACGAAAAAATGGGGATGTTGTTTCAGGGAGCCGCGTTGTTTGATAGTTTGAGCGTGTGGGAGAACGTGGCATTTATGCTGCTGGAAAACGGCAAATTATCGCGCAAAGATGCTAAACTTGAGGCAATCAGAGTGTTACGCCAAGTCGGTTTGGCGCCGGATGTTGCCGATTTGTCACCGGCCGAGCTTTCCGGCGGTATGCAAAAACGCGTAGGTTTGGCGCGGGCGATTATCAACAAACCGGAGATAATCTTTTTTGACGAGCCGACCACCGGTTTGGATCCGATTATGGCCGATGTTATCAACGATTTGATTATCGAATCCGCCAAAGGATTGGGAGCAACCACCCTGACAATTACGCATGATATGGCTTCGGCGCGCAAAATTGCCGACCGTATCGCTATGCTTTATCAGGGTAAAATCATCTGGATAGGCACGGTGGCGGAAATGGAAAAAACCGATAACCCTTATTTGCAACAATTTATATCGGGCAGTTCGCAAGGACCGATACAGATGGAAATATAAACAATGGTTAAAAAATCTACAATGTTTGTTTGTCAGAATTGTGGCAGTACCTATTCCAAGTGGCAGGGCAAATGTGATGCTTGCGGTGAGTGGAATTGTATTGTTGAAGAAAACGTGCAGTCCGACGGATATTCCAAAATCAATCGCAAAAAAGAAGGGCATATTATTGATTTCGTGCCGCTTAAAGGCAGCACGCAAACATATAGTCGTTTGCAAACAGGTATAAAAGAAATCGACCGTGTTACCGGCGGCGGTTTGGTGCCGGGGTCGGTGATTTTGGTCGGCGGTGATCCCGGTATCGGTAAATCGACGCTGTTGTTACAGGTTTGCGCCGGATTGGCTGCAAGTGCGGAAAAATATTCGTGCTATTATATTTCCGGCGAAGAAGCTATCGATCAGGTGCGTATTCGAGCCAATCGTTTGGGGTTGGCGGATAGTCCGGTTAATCTGGCCAGTGCCACCGATGTGCGCAATATCATTACCACCCTTGAAAAAACCGAGCCGAAAGTGGTTATTATCGATTCTATTCAAACTATGTATTTGGATGAAGTGGAATCCACTCCGGGGAGCGTGGGACAAGTGCGTGCCAGTGCGTATGAGTTGATAAAATTGGCAAAGCGCAAAGGGTTTGTGCTGTTTTTGGTAGGTCATGTAACCAAACAGGGCGAAATTGCCGGTCCGCGCGTGTTGGAACATATGGTGGATACGGTGCTTTATTTTGAAGGCGAACGCGGGCATCATTTCCGGATTTTGCGTGCGGTAAAGAATCGTTACGGTGCCACCGATGAAATCGGCGTTTTTGAAATGCAGGACAAGGGATTGGTCGAGGTTGAGAATCCGTCGGCGCTGTTTTTGGCGGAACGGCAGGGTAATATCTCCGGTTCGTGTGTGTTTGCGGGGATTGAAGGTTCTCGTCCGCTTTTGGTGGAAATTCAGGCTTTGGTCAGTCCTAGCGGGTATTCTACTCCAAAACGGGCGGTGGTCGGTTGGGATTCCAATCGTCTGTCAATGATTTTGGCGGTGTTAGAGGCGCGTTGCAGTATTAATTTCAGCGCTCATGATGTGTATCTCAATATTGCCGGAGGTTTGAAGATAAGCGAGCCGGCGGCTGATTTGGCGGTTGCCATGGCAGTTATTTCGTCGCTGACGAAAAAGCCTTTGCCGGCTGATATGGTGGCTTTCGGCGAAATCGGCCTTTCCGGTGAAATCAGATCGGTGACGCAAACCAATCTGCGTCTGAAAGAAGCACAAAAATTAGGGTTTTCCGGTGCAATTATTCCGCCGGTTTACGGTAAAGACAAAAAAGAAAAAGGGAATAAGAATTATGACCTGTCATGTTATGAAATAGGTCACGTTCAACGCCTGATAAATTGGTTTAATTAGGAGCATAACAATGGAACAACAACTCAATAACTTAGATGTCATTTTTCTGATTATCATCGGGATTTCTTCTTTGGTCGGAATCGCCCGCGGAATGACAAAGGAACTGTTATCTTTAGTCGGCTGGATTTTGGCAGCGGCAGCATTGTTTTATCTGGTACCGTTGTTAAATCCGTTTACCGAAAAGTACATTGCTTCAAAGCTGTTGTCAAATCTGGTAACCGGTATGGGTGTGTTGATTGTGTTCAGCATTATTTGGGTTCTGACGGTGGATAAATTGGCTTCGCTTATTCGCTCCAGTAAGTTGAGCGCGTTGGATCGCCTTTTCGGTTTTGTGTTCGGAATGGCGCGTGGTGCCATTATCATAATCTTGCTGGCTTTAATGTTTTCGACACTTATTCCGGCGGAAACGCAAAAAGGTGCATTTGCCGAATCTAAAATATATCAGCAGGCGGCCGCTTGTGTCGAACCGCTGAAGGCAATGGTTCCGCAAAGTTGGATTGACAGCTTTAAAGCCACCGGAGAGAGCTTCGGCTTCGGTAAACCGACAGTAGAAAAACCGGCTGAAGAAGAAAAAGCAAAAGATGAAGTTAAGGATGGCGAGAGTAAAGATAACGATACCGAAAAGAAAGAAGAAACGGCAGATAAGAAGTCGGGCTTGCTCAATACACTCGAATTTATTGATAATAACTTTGATGTTTTGCAGCAAAACGGCGAAGAATTATTCAATCAATTGGCACAGCCGAAAACATCCGAAAAAGCCGGAGAAAACACCGATTCAACGACTGACGGTATTACTTCGGATTTGGATAAGATACTTGATGTATTGGAAGATGTTGTAACCGACGAGCCGATGCCGGAAACAAAAATCGGCGAACCGCAGATGAAAAAAACAATCCGCGAGTTCAATAATCCGGAGCCGACGATTGAAGATGTTATCGAAAAGGAAGTACCGGAAAACTAATCTCGGTTCAAAGCATAAGAAAATATGCCGTGTTGCAAAATGCGGCATATTTTTTGTTTGACCTCATTTTACGGAAAAAACTTGTAGATTATTTTAAGGTTGATATGGCGGAATATAAACAAGCATATTATATTATGGACGAGGTATTGAAAGATGAGAAAATTGTTGTTGTGGGGCGTTGCCGCCATTATATTCGCACTTGGTGTCGACCAAATCAGTAAAGGCTTGTTGGCAACTTATACGGCTGATGGTGATGTGCTTTCGTTCGGCAAATTTTTTAATTTGGTAAAAGTATGGAACACCGGCGTCAGTTTTTCGATGTTTAACAATCACGGCGATGTCGGTAGAGTGCTGTTATCAGTATTTTCTTTGGTTGTATGTGCGTTTTTGTTGCATTGGATGCTCAAAGAAGACAATCAGCTGAAAATCGTGGCACTCGGTTTGGTTATCGGCGGTGCACTCGGTAATGTTGTTGATCGCATTCGTTTCGGTGCGGTGTTGGATTTTTTGGATTTTCATATTGCCGAATACCATTGGCCGGCTTTCAATTTGGCGGATACATTTATTTGTATCGGTGCTTGTCTTTTGATTTTATTGGAAATATTTAAAGTAAAAACAGAAAAAACGGAGGGGAAATGAAGAAAATTTATGTTGTTATTGCCGTTGCCGCGATTTTGGCAACGAGTTCATGCGGTTGGAGCAAGAAAAAACTCGGATTTACACAGTCGGGACCCGATGAAACTTTGGTACAGACCAATGATCCGCTGATTTTACCGCCGGAGTTCAATGTTCGTCCGAAGAAGTCGGCTGCGGTTAATGAAGCGGAAAGCAGTGATACAGAAGACGGCGAAAATGAATAAATTTTTGTTTCTGCCACTGTTATTTATTCTGGTGAACGCAGCCGATGCCGCAATGTTTAAGGCTGAGGAATTTACTCTTGATAACGGCTTGCGGGTGGTGGTGGCAGAAAATCATAAGGCACCGTTGGTTAAACACATGGTGTGGTATCAGGTAGGAGCTGTTGATGAGTTTCGCGGGCGTGGCGGCAGTGCCCATCTTTTGGAACATTTATTGTTTCGCGGTACAAAAAAAGTCAGTGGTGATGAATTTAATCAAATTATGGAAAAAAACGGCGCCGAATCAAATGCTTTTACCAGTTATGATGTTACGGTATATCATCAGTTTGCCGACGTGAGCCGCTTGGAAGTTTTGATGGCGTTGGAAGCCGACCGTATGCAAAATCTCAACATCAGCGAAGAAGATTTTGAGACCGAGCGCAAAATAGTATTTCAGGAACGCAAGCAGGTGGTGGAAAATAATCCGGCCTCGCCTTTCGGTGAGAGGGTGCAACAAATGATGTGGGGAACATCGCCGTACGGACAGCCGATTACCGGTTTGTCGGAAGAAATTACGGCCTTAAAATACGCCGATACACTTGATTTTTATCACAAATATTATGCGCCGAACAATGCAATTTTGGTGATTTCCGGCGATGTTGACGCGGCGTCGCTGCGCCCGCTTATCGAAAAATATTACGGAAAATTGGAAAAAAGACCGGTGGAGCGCGAAGTTCCGGCACCGCAGAATGAAAAATTACATCAGACTTTGCAAATGAGTTTGCCGCATATTGTCACGCCACGGATTGTACGTGCGTTTATGTTGCCACCGCGGGAACAAATGCAGAATCTTATATATGCCTATGATATTTTGGCTGAGTTTCTGGGCGGGGGTGAAACTGCCGAGCTGTATCGTGATTTGGTGTTGAAAAAGCGTCTGGCTGTCGGTGTTTCCGCCGGCTATAACTATATGACGCGCAGCAATACTGTGTTCAGAATAAGTATGGTGCCGGATACGGACAAGGAGTTTGAGCCGGAGGCGGCGGTGCAAATGTTAAATGTGGCTGTGGAACGGGCAAAAAAGGCTTTGACGGCAGAGAGATTAGAACAAATTAAACGCAAAATATCGGCCAATTTGGTTTATCTGAAAGATAATCCGCAAACAGCCGCCAACTGGATAGGTTATATGCTCTCAATGGGCTTTTCGTTGGATGATGTGCAAAATTATGAAGATAAAATCAAGGCAGTGACTTTAGAAGAAGTCAAACAATCGTTTGCTTCGCTTGCCACGGCTTCGGATATTACGGCTGTTTTGTTGCCGGAATCGGATAATGGAGGCCAAAATGAGTAAGTGTCGTCGTTTGTTGGTATTGTTGGCGGTGCTGGCTGTTGCGGCCGCGGTCGTCAGCGTGATTTTATGGCACGACCGCCGTATCGATAGCGATGCTATTTTGGCGCATTCGATTTTGAAAGACAAGACTTTTGGGGTTACGGTGCAACAGATTGAAACGGACGGAATGAAAGCTTATTTGCTGGAAGAACATTCCAATCCGATTGTGGCCGTCAGTTTTATGTTTGATAATTCAGGTTCGGCGTATGAGCCCGAAAATAAGCAGGGCCTGACCGCATTATTGTCGGAGATGTTGCTGAACGGAGCCGGCGAATATGAGGCTTTGCAGTTCAAAGATATCGGGGAAGAATATGGTATAAAGTTGGGATTTGATGCATCGGATGACGATTTTAACGGCTATTTGCAAATGCCAAAAGATAATCTGAATATGGGAGTTAAGTTGTTTACGGCAGCGCTGTATAAGCCTCATTTTACGCTTGATTATATCGCCATTGTCAAAAAACAGTTGCAAACAGCCATTCGCAATCGTTTAGAGCGTCCGGAAGGGGTTTTGGGTGATAAGTTCTCCGAGATTATTTTTGCCGGTCATCCCTATGCCCGTCCGGCAATCGGTAAGCCGGAAACGGTAGACGGTCTGAACAGAGGAGATTTGGTCGACTTTATGCGCAAGCACTTTACCAAAAGCAATCTGATAATCGGTATTGCCGGCGACATCGATGCAAAGGAGACCGAGCGGTTGATACGCGATTTATTCGGTCGATTGCCGCGGCAGTTCAGCGAAAAAACTCCGGATGAATACAAAATCGAAAGTTCGGGGGCAACGCATTATATTGACAGGGTTGCACCGCAGGCTATAACCGCTTTTATAACTCGGGGAACGCATCGTAACAGCGCAGATTTTTATCCGCTGTATGTGGCAAATCATATTTTCGGTGGAGCCGGATTGAATTCGCGCATATCTAAAGTTATACGTGAAGAAAAAGGATTAACATACGGAATTTACACATATTTATCAAATAAAAAATCTGCAGTAATGCTATCCGGCGGTTATGCTTCTACACCGGAAAATTTTGAAAATGCACGGCAGTTGCTGTTGCAACAATGGCACCAAATGGCACAAAAAGGTGTGACGGCCGAGGAGTTACAACAAGCAAAAGATTCATTGATTGCCTCACATAATCTGCGTTTTGCTTCAACCGTCGGAATTGCCGATATGTTGGTGGCAATGCAACAATATAACCTAGGCGCGGATTTTTTGGAAAAACGTAATGATTATATTCGGAATCTGGACTTAAATGAGGTAAATGAGGCGGCGGCAAAATATTATGCTGCAGAGCCGGATTTTGTGGTTATCGGTGCGCTGAAAACAACGGAAAAAGGAGAAAAATAATGTTTGGAAAATCAACAAACAAAGCGTGGAAACAACTGGAAAAAGTGTTCAAACGTTTTGACGGAACTCAAATGAATGATTTGTTTGCGGCCGATCCGAAGCGTGGCGAGCGCTATACGGAGCAGCTGGAGAATATGTTGGTGGATTATTCCAAAAACCGGATTGATGACGGCGTAATGGAGGCGTTGTTTGAATTGGCTCGTGAACGTGGCTTAAAGGAAAAAATCAACGATATGTTCGGCGGCAAAAAAATCAACACCACCGAAAATCGTGCCGTGTTGCATATTGCGTTGCGTAACCGCGGTAATACGCCGATTTATGTAGACGGACGTGATGTAATGCCGCAAATCAATGCTACACTGGAAAAAATAAAGGATTTTTCCGAGGCAGTGCGATTGGGGCGTTTTACCGGATATACCGGCAAAAAACTCACCAATATCGTCAATATCGGTATCGGCGGCTCCGATTTGGGACCGTTTATGGCTTGCGAAGCCTTGCGCCATTATTGGCTTAAAGACATTAATTGTTATTTTATCTCCAATATAGACGGTACCGGTTGCGCCGAGGTTTTGAACAAGATTAATCCGGAAACCACACTGTTTATCGTGGCTTCCAAAACTTTTACCACTATTGAAACGCTGACCAATGCGCGAACCTGCCGCAAATGGCTGACCGATGCTTTGGGCGAACACGCGGTGGCCAAGCATTTTATTGCGCTTTCCACTAACAAAGAAGAAGTCGAAAAATTTGGCATTAATCCGGAAAATATGTTTGAATTTTGGGATTTTGTGGGCGGTCGTTATTCTATGTGGTCGGCCATCGGAATGATTATATCTATCGCTGTAGGCTATAAGAATTTTGAACGAATGTTGGAAGGTGCTTATGTTATGGACGAGCACTTCAAAAACAGTGATTTTGAACATAATATTCCGGTAATTCTGGCGCTTATCGGTATTTGGTACAATAATTTTTACGGTATCCATCGTTACGGAGTAATTCCGTATGACCAGTATTTGCAATATTTGCCGGCATATTTGCAACAGCTTGATATGGAAAGTAACGGAAAATCAGTAACATCTGATAATAAATATGTTGATTACGCTACCGGTCCGGTGTTGTTCGGCGGTGCCGGCACCAATGTGCAACATTCGTTTTTCCAACTGTTGCATCAGGGAACCGAGATTGTACCGATAGATTTTATTGTACCGGCTATTTCGCATAATGAAATCGGAACACATCAGCAGATTTTGTTGGCGAATGTTTTGGCTCAGGGTGAAGCGTTGATGAGTGGCAAAAGTGAAGTGACCGCGGCGGAGGAATTGGAAGCTTCCGGAAAATCGCAAGCGGAAATCGCGCGACTGAAAAAATATAAAAGTTTCAGCGGCAATCGCCCGAGTAATACGATTGTGTTGAAGAAAATCGATCCGTATAATTTGGGTATGTTGGTAGCGATGTACGAGCATAAAGTGTTTACGCAAGGAGTGATTTGGAACATCAATTCGTTTGATCAGTTCGGGGTGGAATTGGGCAAAAAATTGGCGCTTAATATTTTGCCGGAGTTGCAAGGTACGGCGCATAACGTTAAGCATGACAGTTCCACAACTAACCTAATAAGATATATTAAAAAAATACGTAAGTAGAGTATGTTATAGATGAATATTCGTGTTTTACCTTCAAATTTGATTAACCAAATTGCTGCCGGAGAAGTTATCGAGCGGCCGGCCTCGGTGTTGAAAGAATTGGTGGAAAACGCGATTGATGCCGGTGCTCATAAAATTGAAGTGACTTTGGCCGGTGGCGGTAAAAATATTCTGACGGTGGTTGATGACGGTGTCGGTATGTCGCCGGAGGAATTGAATTTGGCGGTAGAAAGGCACGCCACTTCAAAATTGCCTGATGATGATTTATTCCAAATCAATTTTCTGGGGTTTCGCGGTGAGGCTTTACCTTCCATCGGTTCGGTGGCTCGTCTGACGATAGTATCACGCAAAAAAGGTGCAGCAGAAGGGGCTAAAATCAGCGTTGAAGGCGGAGTAAAAAGCGCAGTTGAGCCGGCGGCTATCGGTAGCGGTACGCGGATTGAGGTGCGGGATTTATTTTATACCACTCCGGCGCGTCTGAAGTTTTTGAAAGCGGATGCGGCAGAAGCGGCACAGTGCGTCGATATGTTGCAACGTATTGCTTTGGCTAATCCGGAGGTGTCCTTTTATCTTTATAGCGACGGCAAGAAAAAATTGGCGTTTAATGTGTGCACGGGCGAATTGCCGGAAGCGCGACGCAAACGAATTGCCGATGTTCTGGGTACGGAATTTAAGGAAAACTCGGTACCGATTACGGCACAGAACGAATTTTGCGATATCAGCGGTTTTGTCAGTATTCCGACTTATCACAAGGCTAATTCGCTGTCGGAGTTTTTGTTTGTAAACAACCGTCCGGTGCGTGATAAGCTGATTTTGGGTGCAATCAAAGGCGCATATCAGGATATGATGGTTTCCGGTCGCTATCCGGTTTGTGCGATTTTTATCCGAGTTAATCCGCGCTATGTCGACGTCAACGTGCATCCTACCAAAGCGGAAGTGCGGTTTTATGACAACGGTGCAGTGCGCGGGCTGTTGGTTGGTGCCATTCGCAATGCATTGAGTGCCGGAGCACGGCACAGCGCCGATACCGGCGGTTTGGAAAATTTGTTGATGCGGCAAATGACGGAGGAAACCTCACGTTTGCAGAATTTGCATCGGCAGACTACCGAGTTTTCGGTGCACGATACCGAGATGACATATCGCCCGCGGACTTTATTTTCAGCCAATTCGCCCAAAAGTTCACGCGGTGCGTCGTTGCCCGAATTTACCGAATGGCAAAATCAATATTCGGTGCGGGTGGCCGAAGAGCCGACGGCGGAAACGCTGGCCAATGTCGGTGAACTTGGGCTGGCCAAGGCGCAATTTCATAACACCTACATCATTGCGCAAACCGAAGACAGCATCGTGATTGTCGACCAACATGCGGCGCATGAGCGGATTACCATGGAGCGCATGAAGCAGAGTATGGCCAAACACGAACGAGTGCCGTCGCAACTCTTGCTTATCCCTGAAGTGGTGGAACTCACTTTGTCCGAGCGGGAGAATATTCTTGAATTTGCCGCTACTTTTGCCTCCCTCGGCTTAATTATCGAGGCTTTTGGTACCAATGCCGTTTTGGTGCGTGAAACTCCGGCGCTTTTGGGTGATACCGACGTACAAAATTTAATCAAAGATTTAGCGGCGCAAATCTCCGAATGGGGCAACGCTTATGCTCTTACCGATAAAATCCACCATATTTGTGCGACCATTGCATGTCACGGCTCGGTGCGGGCAGGGCGTTCACTCAACATAGAAGAAATGAATCGTCTGTTGCGTGATATGGAAAAGACCGAGCATTCCGGCCAATGCAATCACGGTCGTCCGACGTATGTGAAGATAAGAGTATGTGACATTGAAAAACTCTTCGAAAGGAAGTAAAAATCCGTATAATGGGTAACTACTTGTTTTTTTCTCCTCGTGTACTTTTTGTGTACACGTCGTCGAAAAAAAACTTCGTATTTACCGCATTCTCCGGATTTTTAGTTGCTGTATTTGTTGTGCCAACCCGCTTACTTCGTATTTACGCACGCTATCCGAGTTTTTAGCAAGGCTGTGCGTATTTATTCTCGTGTACTTTTTGTGTACACGTCGTCGAAAAAAAACGCTCACACCATCTGGTATCCCGTGGTGACAATAGCTGCTGTCATGGGTTTGGCTATCGCTTGTAATCTGGTCATACTTGAAAATGAGAAGATGTCGATGAGAACCTCTCTTTTTATGTGGTACTTTGTGTCTTGGAACGTCGCTTCTTACATTATGGGTGATCCCGTGCCGAAGCGGACTGATGCAGTTTTGGTGCTGACAGCCGTCTTTTGTTCCGGATCATGGCTTTATGAAAAGGCGCAAATTGAGAAAAGGAATACTTGACAGTATTCCTTTTTTTATTACAAAAAAAAGCGTTGCCCGATTATGGGTAACGCCTTTTTTTACATTTATTTTTGCAGTTCGAGCTGCGAAAATTTCAGTTCATATACCGGATACACCGCTTGCGGAATGGCAGCATATTCTTTTTGAACAGCTATTCTGTCCGGCATAAACATCGCAATGTGAGCTCCGGCCGACTCGATATCTTTACCGATTTTGGTCGTCGTCGAAAGCCAAAATCCCCCCTCGGATAGACCTGCTTCACGCAAAGCGGAGCAGATTTGGGCTGAATTTGGTTCAAGTTCCTTTAACTCATCTACGGTAAGCATAAACGCCTGTGACGGCTCAACAAATTTGTCGCAATATTCAAGGCAGTACTGAGCCGCATCGGCTGATACGCCATGAACATCTACCGCCATCTGCCGGATAAAATGAGTGGCATTCAAGCCGCTTTTCAGGTAAGTGGTATCAATATCACATTCCGGCGAACAGAACGGCAAAAGAGCCTTGCGCAGACACATCATCAACAATGTATTGCGGTCTTTGTGAACATCAAGTACAAGCGCACTGCACTGTCCTTCGGTGTATGTCGGGCTGATTTTGCCGTCATCATACAAAAACATTCCGGGTTGTATTTCTGAAAATGAAGTAACAAACACGGTTTCTTTTTGCCTTTGCAACAGCGCATCCTGAACGATTTTCAAATCAATCGTACCGCTGACAATCCAGTCAATAACCACATCTTGTGGTGTTAATCCGAGCTTCTCCAACAAAGAAGCCACTTTTTCAATTTTATTTTTCATAATTTCTAAATAATTTTCAAAACGATATATATTGTAGCATTACAGCATATTTACTGTCAATAAAAAAAGTACTTGACAAATTGTTTTTTTATGATATAAATGGAGCGGTTTTTGAATTTTTGTGTTGAATTTTTGTGTCGAGAGATACGTTAGGTTCACAGATTTTTAGTTGATATTGTCGCGAGACAATCTCTCCTCTTCAAACGGCAATTGTGAAATTCCCGTTTTTTTCCATTTTGTGATAAATGTGTTTTTCATGGTATTGGATTTGGAAAGATTAAAAGTATAGCGATACTTTAATCCCTGCGGTTTTTGTTTTTCGGCCGCAGGGATTTTTCTTTTTGAAAACTATCGGAATCGACAGATTATATTACCTTATCAAATTCTTTTTTCAGCGGGCGCTCAAACAAACCGCGGATGGTCGATTGAATATCGGCGCCTTCAAACACTACCTTGTATAAGGCTTGGCATATCGGCATTTCCAAATGTTCTCTGTCGGCAATGGCCTTAACAGCTTTTAAAGTGCCGACTCCTTCAGCTGATTTGTTATAAGCTTCGCCCTTGGCTAATAGTTCGCCGAACATACGATTGTGACTGTTGCGAGAAAACAGAGTAGCTTCGTAATCGCCCAAATGAGCCAAACCGTATACGGAGTTAGGATTGCCGCCCTTAAAGGCAATCAATCTACCGACTTCAATCGGAGCGCGTGTCATCAATGCTCCTTTTAAACCATACCAATTAAGACCATCCAAAATACCGGCGGCAATACCAATAACGTTTTTAAGAGCTGCCCCGACCTGATTGCCGATAATATCCGTGCCGTAATAAAAACGAATCAGGTTGCTTGACATCAGCTTAATTACGCGGTCTTGCGTTTCCGGTTCATAGCTGTCGATAACCGCGGCCGACGGCACATTTTTCATATAATCTTCAACATGCCCCGGTCCGCCCAAGGTTGCCACATGAACTTTCTGTTTCATCTCGGAGAGGAATACGTCAACCAAAATTTCCGCCGACGGCTCTTCCAGCCCTTTCATGGCCAACAAAAAAGTTTTACCTTCAACATTATATTCGCTGATTTGTTTGGCCAAACCGCGCAAACCTTGGCAGTTGATGGAGATAATGATAAAATCATTTTGCAAAGTTTCGGCCATACTGTTGGTCAAATACATATTATCGCTCAAGCTCAAATATTCGTTTTTACGCTCGCTTTTCAGTTCTTCATAAGTAGGCGAACCGTCCAAACCATAAAGCAGAACCGACTCAACCGCAGTGCGATTGGCCATATACCAACCCAAAAAAGTCCCCCAACGACCGCATCCGATAACCGAAATTTGCTTCATTTCACACCTCACAAAATAGTTTCTTCGCTTCATTATGAAATAAAAGCGAAGGATAAACAACGGAAATTATAAAAAATTCACAGATTACTTTTTACGAAAAAAACTTTTATTATGCAGCTGTCCGCGCACGGTTTGAATATAGTTATAATTGCAGAACGAAGCATAAGCTTTATCATAGCTGTCGGAGCCGAAGGTATAGAAAACTTTGTTGGCAACATTACGGATGGCCGAATCGATTGTTTCAAATGCCGTGTTATAATCAGCGTCGAAATTGTTACGTTTTTTCTTTTGAACTATGTCATGATAAGCGGCAATAACTTCCAGAGTTTTGTTGGCAAAATCGTGGTCACCCTTTTCCGCAAAGAAGTGCATTATCTTCACGGTTGTTTGATAAAAGCATTTATTTACTAAAATATTTCTTTGTTTTGTATTATTACCGTCAACAATCATTTTAACCGAGCTTCTCCGTCAAAAATCGCTTGCAGAATATCATATTCCGAATCAAATATCAAGAGTTAAATTTCATAAAAAAGACAGAGATCAGCCAGAATTATTTGATTTTTTTGTTTTTGTTTTTCAAATTCCAAGACAAGACGCGATTAAGTTTGTTTTGC
>CADBEI010000010.1 GCA_902793695.1 uncultured Pseudomonadota bacterium
ACACGGGTCGGTTACGGCATAACCGTTGCCGCCGCAAGTCGGGCAGACGGTTTCAAAAAACAAAAATCCGCCCTGTTGTCGACGCACCTTGCCGCTGCCGTGACAAGTCGGGCATTCTGATGGTTTTTCGCCGTTTTTGGTGCCGTGACCATGACAAGCTTCGCAATTTTCGGTAGTCGGGTAGGTAATTTCTTCTTCAGTTCCGCTAAAAGCTTTTTCCAACGTTATATTCAGATTATAGCGCAAATCACTGCCGCGTTGTTCGTATGTCGCACGACCGCCGCGTCCTCTGCCACCGCCCATAAATTCGGAAAAAATATCATTGAATACATCGGCAAATCCGCCGCCAAAGTCAAATCCGCCTGCGCCCATGCCGCCCATTCCGTTTACACCGGTTTTGCCGTAATGGTCATAAGCAGCGCGTTTTTGCTCATCTTTCAAAACCTCATAAGCTTCGTTAATTTGCTTAAATTTTTGCTCGGCTTCTTTATCCCCCGGATTGCGGTCAGGGTGATATTTCATCGCTTGTTTGCGAAAGGCTTTTTTAACCTCCTCCGGCGAGGCGGTCGGACTTATTTCCAACAAATCATAATATTCGGTATCTGACATTTTTTCACTCTTTGATTTCTTTTCTATGAGGGTTATTTAGAGTTTATTTTTTGCAAACGCAAGAGATCGATGCTAAAATACGGCAACTCTCAATAAAAAGATTTAAATACACTGTTCTTATTCCGCTTCTCCGGCAGCTATTCGCGCACGCTTGCGGGCAATCGGATCCAAAATACGCTTGCGCAAACGCAACGATTTCGGTGTAACTTCCAACAACTCATCGGCTTGAATATACGACAGTGCTTGTTCCAAACTGAGTTTTCTCGGCGGAATCAAATCAATGGCTTCATCTTTGCCGGCGGCACGAATATTCGTCAGCTGCTTTGACTTGGTCGGGTTAACAATCAATATCGTTGTATTTATTGTGTTCGCCGATAATCATACCGACATAAACCGGAGAGTTGTGTTCAACAAACATCGGGCCACGGTCTTGCAGTTTCCACAGTGAATAAGCAATAGCCTGTCCGTCCTCGCTCGAAATCATCACACCGTTGCGACGATTTTCGATTTCTCCTTTGTACGGCTCAAAACCGTAAAAAATGCGGTTCATAACACCCGTACCTCGCGTATCGGTCAAAAACTCGGAATGATAACCGATTAAACCGCGGGAAGGAGCGTGGAAAATCAAACGCACTTTATTACCGACTTGTGACGGAATCATATCTGTCATTTCAGCACGGCGCTGCCCCATTTTTTCTACCACAGTACCGGAAAACTCTTCATCAACATCAACCACGACTTCTTCAATCGGCTCCAAAAGCTGACCGTTTTCGTCGCGTTTCATAATCACGCGCGGACGCGAAATCGAAAGTTCGAATCCTTCACGGCGCATGGTTTCAATCAAAACGCCGAGTTGCAACTCGCCACGACCGGCAACTTCAAAACTGTCGGTATTGTCGGTGCGCGAAATTTTAAGCGCAATATTACCTTCTGCTTCTTTTTCCAAGCGCGCCCAAATAACACGCGAAGTTACTTTGTCGCCCTCACGACCGGCAAGCGGAGAATCATTAACCGAAAACGTCATCACGAGTGTCGGTGGGTCAATCGGCTGAGCGTGAATATAGTCGGTTACCGGCACATCAAGCGCACAAATCGTATCCGCCACCGTACCTTTAACAATACCGGCCACCGCGACGATATCGCCGGCATGTGCCTCGTTTAAGGCAACGCGGTCAAGCCCCTGATAGGCCATAATTTTGGTAATTTTGGTGCGCTCTACTTCGCCGTTTTGATTGATTACTTTAACCGTGTCGTTTACTTTAACACTGCCGCTTTGGATTTTACCGGTCAAAATACGGCCGACGAATTTATCGGCTTCCAATGTGGTTGCCAACATTCTGAACGGCTTGTCCGGCTCGCAAACCGGCTCACTGACATAACTTAATATTGTTTCAAACAACGGAGTTAAATCCTTGTGCTCGTCAGCCAAATCGCGTACGGCCCAACCGTTACGTCCCGAAGCATACAATGTCGGAAAGTCAAGCTGTTCATCATTGGCATCGAGGCTGACGAACAAATCAAAAATTTCGTTCAGCACCTCATCCGGACGTGCATCAGCTTTATCGGCTTTATTGATTACCACAATCGGTTTCAAGCCGATTTTTAAGGCTTTACCCAACACAAATTTGGTTTGCGGCATCGGGCCTTCCGATGCATCCACCAACAACACCACACCGTCCACCATCGAGAGAATACGCTCAACTTCGCCACCGAAATCAGCGTGTCCCGGAGTATCAACAATATTAATATGGGTGCCGTTCCAATCTACCGAAGTGCATTTGGAAAGTATGGTAATACCGCGTTCGCGCTCCAAATCGTTGCTATCCATCACACAGTCGACAACTTTTTGATTATCGCGGAAAGTACCGCTTTGTCTGAGCAATCCGTCCACCAAAGTGGTCTTACCGTGGTCAACGTGGGCGATAATTGCAATATTTCTCATACTCATATTTTTTTCCTTTAAAAAACGTCCTTTAAAATTTGCCCTACAATAGCGCATTTTTTTTGAATTTCAAGTATTTTTGTGTATAATTTAATTGATTTTTTTGGAAAAAATCAGGCTTGAGCATATTCGCAAAACAAAAAGCCCTGCGCCTTGACGCAGAGCATAAAAAATATCAGAGCAAAAGTTAATTGTTTGCCTGTTGTATCGGGATTTTTTTGAACTTTTGCTTTTCATCCTGCGATTTCGGCACAGTCACGGTTAATACGCCGTTATTGTACCGCGCGGCTGCATTTTCATAATCCAAATCCCACGGCAGAGGCACGGTGCGCTTAAACGAACCATAGGTTATTTCCGAGAAAAACGCATCTTTTTCCGAAGTTTCGGTAACGTTTTTCTTTTCTCCGCAAATGGTTAAATAGCCGTCGGAAGAAATGCGTAAATCAACATCATCTTCGTTTATACCGGGAAGTTCGGCGGTGACTGTTACGGCATCTTTGGTTTCCGCAATTTGCAAATGCGGCTCCCAATCGCCGACCGCAGTTTCTGCCGTAGCATCCGGATAATTCCAAAAATAATTCATCAAACGATTAAAATCGCTTGAACGACTGAAAGGCGTCATTTCCTGATTATGATTTCCGCAGGTACCGCGTGTCATAATGTTTTTCATTTCAACTCCTATTCGCTGACTTCGATTTCTGCTTCTTCAACTTCGTATTCGGCAGGTGCACTTTGCTTTTTGGTGCCGCATCCACAACCGCTTTTATTGCCGGAATTTGAGGCAGACGAGTTGCCGTCGCACAAAGATTTTTTATTGATTTTCATATTTTTTCTCCTTTAATTGTTTCTGTTAAAAAATGGTTCACTTGCTTAAATAAATGCAAAACCGACAAATCAAAGCTGTCCGTTCGGATATTTTTTATGATTATTTTGTAAAAAACTTGCAATAAAACGAAAAATTTCCTAAATTAAATTTGTGAGGTAAATGTGAAAAAGTTTTATTGTTTTTATTGTCAAAAAGATGTGCAACCGTTCAGGTTTTTTAAATGGCGGTTTTGCCCGACTTGTAAACATTATATGAGCGACGACGGCGAAGGGTTTTATAAAATATGTGACCGCTGCGAGGCCAATATGCCAACCGATGCCGCGCATTGTTTGAAGTGCGGTTATGCCTTTAAGGGCGACAATGCCCGTAAAGAATACGGCAATCTGCCGATTAATCTGCCGCTCGGTAAAAGATGGGGTGAAACTTTTATCAGTACCGTTATCGTTATTTTGAGTATTTTGGTAGGATTAGCGGTTTTATATTTATCTTTTTATGCCGTTTTGTTCATTATTGTCGTCGGGTTTGTTTGGTTTTTATTGAATATGCTGCGGATAAAAATGCGCTTTTAAACAACTGCAATAATCTCTATGTGTTTTTCTGCCATTCCATAACGGGATAATTCTGCCAACCGTGCAAATTATAATGCCACCATTCGTGCGAGATTGCCTCAAAGCCGCAACTTTCCATCAGTGCTTTCAAAAATGTCCGATTTTCAAGCGCCTCCGTTGAGGCCTCCATATAATCGTGTCGCGCTTTTTTAAGATGAGTTTGAAACTCCGTAAAATCGCCGGCGCATACTTGTTGTTGAAATTGCGGCTCATAAGCATCTACTTCGGTCGGATACAGAAAATTGTTGCCGTTTGCGTCGGTTAAACATACATCAACAGCTGTACCGTGACAATGGTTAGAGCGTTCCGCTGTTGCCGCAAAAAAACCTTTAAACGGAATTATTTCCAGCATTTTTTGATGTGCCAGTGGCGGGCGATAAGCATCGCAAATTCGCATTTTAAAATTTTTCTCCCGCAAAACAGGCACTGCTCGCAAAAGTGCAGCGGCCGTATCTTTGTGCATATAGGCATTGTTACCGTAGTCGATTTCGGTATAAACGGCGCGTCCCGTCATATTGTTTTGGCGCGCATACATCATATCAATAATAAAAAGCGGGTGTTCAAACTTAACCAAATTTTCCATAACCAATACTCCCAAAAGATAATGTAACAAAAAATATTTGCGGTTGCAATAAAATAAGACAGATGCGGTTTTAGATTGACAACCGTGTTTTTATGACGTAACTTTATCTTGCGTAAGATGATAACTTGCGTGAGGTTTCAAACCCTCTGAATAGTTATCTTGTTTCTGCAAGATGTAAAATTACTTCCTGCGATGTGGCAGGAAGGTAGTGAATAAGTTGCTTTCTTGCAAAGCGACAAATAGCTACACTATTCTATTCAATAGGTTTGAACTTCCTGCTACTCCTCATCAGGGTAGTTTTTTGTTTTATAAGAGAGAAAAAATGTCACAAGATTGTTTTCTGCCCGACGGAACGGTACGCGTTAGTGAAACCGTTACATACTATCGCTATGTGCCGCAAAAAATTTATGAAATTGATATGGCTCTGAATTATCTGAATGATGATGAGTTGATTAAAGTGATGAAGTACATATCACGCATAACCGATAAACGTTGTACTTTCAGAAGTTTGCAAAAACCTATGTCGGCAAAACAACTTTATCGCGCCATAAACCGCTTAAATAAATAATTTTTTTGATATATCCGTTTCGCCGATTGAATTTTCTTTGTTGCAAAATATTTATATGAATGCAAAACACAGCAAAGGAGATAAAAATGACAGAAGCAAGCGACAATTTACGCACTCATTCCGCCAAAACCAGAGAATTTATTAAAGAGAAAAACACCACCGACTTCGGCAGAGATATTTTTTCCCGCTATCATCGTAAAATACGTGATGAAATAGAACTTTCGGAAGCGGATTTTTATGAGGATAATATTTATGACGAGCCGGAATATTGGCGCACTCCGCAATTTAGGGAATATAACGAAAGTCATCACGATATCAGGCATTAACCGCAAAAACCCCGAATAAAATTAGTCGGGGTTTGTTTTTTGCCAGCCTTTGGCGGCGAGATTTATCATATCATCATAAACTCGCGGCTGATTTTGCGGTTCGGCAATCACTCCGCAAACAATTTTTTGACCGCTTTGCATGATTTCCGAAATTTCCCAAGCCTTATTTTCCAGTTTATAGCGAGCCAAATCGGCAAAAAGCCGCGCCTCCATCATCTCTCCGAAAGCAGAATATTTTATGGTAGGTTCGGTGGCAAAACGGACGCGAAAAGCCTTAAAAGATTTTTGGTGTTCCGGCAAAACAAAGCCTTTTCCCTGTAATAAATCAGCAAAACTTTTATACACTATCGGATTTTTCCAACCGCCGCCGAACAAAACAAAATGTGGCGGTAATGTAATGTTTGACGGGGTTAAAGTTAATGCCTGAAAAGCAATGTATGCGGCAAAATATTCCAGTGTATGTGCCGCATCGGCAAGCGGCAATTTTACTGATTCAATCGCGGCAAAAATCTTGTCTTTATGATAAAACTGCGGGTCCCCCGACTTCGGCAACGGGCGCTCATAATAATCGCGGCATATATCAAAAAATTCTTGTAACAATTCGGTATTAAGTTTGCCGTTTTTGCCGTATTTGCCGTCAACATCAAAACTGTCGGCGGTATTATCACGGATAAAATTATCAATATATTCATTGAACGGGCCGGCATCGGCACCTATTTGTGCCTTACCGTCAATAATCCACGCAAAATTGGAAGTATTGCCGCCGTTATAATAACAACCGTCGCCTTCGGTTGCGGCAATGTGCGCATTATGCGGAGGCACCAACGGTGCACCGTCAAAACCGGCCATCAGCGGCGCCGAACGAAAATCATAAACAACTTTTATACCGGTTAAATCGGCAAGCATTTTGCCCGAACCGATTTGCAAAGTGTAGGGCAATGTGTTTTCTGTTTGAGCCTTTGACGGCGGATTATGGTCGAGCGTTTTGCCGTGAAAACCGATGGCATCAATCGTATTTTTATCAATGTTATTTTGCTTACACATATCATTGATTGCCGTGGCAACACCTACGATGTATTCGTCGTGTATGTGCTTAAATTCCGGCAGTTGCAAAATTTCGGCCTTGGTTTTATTTTTTACGGCAAGGCGCAGTTTTTCCATATCATTCTGCATTTGCCGAGTATACGGCCGCGAAAAAGCACAAATGTCCGTCATTTTATCGCCGGCAAATTCGGTCAGCACCAAATCAATCGCGTCCATACTGTTGCCGGTCATATTTCCGATTATACGATATATCATACTCCGCCCTTAAATATGTGTCTTATCATTTTTCTATATCAACTTTGCGCATAAATCAAGATTATTTCATCTTCCGGTTATATTGGAATCAATCCCTGTGTGCATATTTAAAAACGGAAAGGAGTAAAAAAATGACAACACAAGAAAAGGGCTTTTGGCATAAAACCAAAGAAGTAGGCGGTAATATATGGGAAAGCACCAAAAACGTTACCGAAGATGTATGGGAAGGCACCAAAAATATGGCCGGCGGAATAAAAAATGCGTTTACGGCCGATGATGAGGAAGATTTAAGTGAAGAATTGCATTACGGCGCAGGTATGCCGGAAAGCGATGTTTATGAAGATATCGAAATTAAAAAAACAACCAAAAAAGCAAAGACTCATGCTAAACACTAGAAAAACGGTCGGCACTATTTGCCGACCGTTTTAATTATATAAACAAACCGTTATTCATCCCTGCCGAAAAACAAATCAGAGGCTCTCTTTTCAACGTACTTCAAGCGCGCAGGAAGTTTTTTCAGAATCTCGGCAACATTTTTGGCGCAATTGTTCGTGAAAATATTATACGATTCATCGCCGTGCAATATATTCTCCGATACCTTTTTCGCGAGCGATTTTAATTTCCTGCTCCGGAGTATCTGCCACGATTTTTTCAACACCCCAATGGTACGGATTTAAGCATTCAACCCATCGCTTGCGTAAACCCAACAACAAGTTCTCTTGTCCTTCAAAGGCATTTTGGCGCTTATATCTGGTTTCTCTGAACGGTCGACGCGGCATGGTTATTCTCCTTTTTTGTCATTTTAGCAGAAAAAAACATTATTGTCATTCTGGCATTTTCTGCATCAAAAAAGCAAAAACCGCCTCTGAAAGGGGCGGTTTTTAATAAAGATGCGCTACGCCACACAATAAACACGATTAACCGTTTTTTTCTCGGTAGTCATCGTATTCATGAATATATTGATTGATTGTGTTGACGAGGGCATGTACCGAGTTGTTGGGGGCGACTTTATAAATCTCCACCGGCAACTCAACACTGCATACTTGTTGCAGTTCTCTGACGACGCTTGCAACTTTTCCGGTTTGGATGTGCAAGTCTTCGTTCAAGTCGTATTTCAACAACGCGCTATTGTTGACAGACTCTTTTTCTTTTTCGTTTCTCTCTCCATTCCTCTGATCTATGCGAACCAGAGCTTTCAAGAAATCTCTAACAGTAATCTCCATAATTTTATAATAATAAATTTTTCTGCAGGAAATATAGTTATTTTTCTTTTGATGTCAACAAAAAAGTAAAAAATTATACAAAATATTTAATTTTGTAACCATAAGTACACAAAAACCGCCCCTATTGAGGCGGTTTTATAAAATGGTGCACGATACTATGCGATTATGTGCGCGCGTTACACTATAGCCCCGCAAGCGGCCGGCTCCGCCGTCTATCTTGCGCCGAACATTTCCGGCGCTACGATTATCGGACAGAAAATTATGATGAATACAGGCAGTTAGGAGATAAATTGACGACGGTTTTTGTAAATCTGTATAAATGTCCATATACATAATACGATACAAGCTACAGCCGAAGGATATGCTTGCACATAAAAATTATGAATAAACCACAACAACTGGTTAACAACCAATGCCCAACGCATTTGTTGTTCGTTTTTTGTAAGATAAATGCACACTGTATAACCGGCAGAAGCCAAAATCACCATCAATCCGATACCGCCGAGATTATTAACATAAAGCCCGATAGCCACGTTTATAATTAGCAGAATATAGGTGATATTTTTGGTTAGTTTATTTTTATAAGATAAAATATTACGAATAAGGCAAACCACGCTGATAACAAGCGCCGCATAAGCCGAAAGTACAATGCATGTTGCAATTCCGAAAAGTGGATCTCCGATTTGCCAATACATAAAATCTTTTTTGCTTCTTTTGATAACCGAAACGGCAAGGCAAATTGCCGATAATAAAGAAAATATGTTTCCTATAATTAGGTATGTTGGCATTGTTTCAAATCTCATTTATATCAAGCAGAGGAATTATATTTACAACAGGTTCCTCATACGGGTGAATTTCTTTTATGGCTGAAATTGTTTTGTTTAAATTTTCTTTTAAGCATATAACTTCTACTTTCATTTCCGGCTCTTGACTTATTTTATCGTGTTTGCCTAAATACGGTTTTGCCGCATCTAACGGACGCCAAGTTCCTGTAACTTCGCTATATGATAAACAAGAATCATAATTACCGATATGTCCGGCATCAACTTTTTGCAAAGTTGTTTGTAGTTGTTTCAAATGACTTTTCGGAATAAAAATTTCTAATTTATATTTTTCCATATTTTGTTCCTTTTCTATGTTAGAGTAAACTAATACAGAAGAAAATCAATAGGTTTATTAAAAAATTCGATAGTTGATGAGAAAGTGCTATTTTCAGAAAATAGACAATCGGACTTTGCGAGTAGCAGTAATAGCAACAAAAAAAGCACCTCAAAAGGCGCTTTTTTTAAATGGTGCAAAACAGTTTGTAATTATCGGACTGATTTTTTAATATTGTTTTTGTGTCGGCTGCATTTGATATGTTGCGCCACCGCTATCTTTCTGCAATTCTTCGTAGAGTTTGGAAAAATCATTTCTTTTATTGGTATTGAATTTTTCCATTATTTTTTGCAAATTTTGATCTTCGGTTCTAAGCCACATATTATCAGTACTGCCATAGTTGTTACCCATCAGCCCGACCAGTTGATTGTTTTTAAATATCTTCAAAGTTTTTGCAGAGGTTTCAATATCTTCAGAAAGTTTTAAATCATAACCTTTTTTATCTAAGGTTTTAGTAATTTCCGAAAGGGTTGAGGCACTGTATTGTGTACCAATTAGAAATCCTTTTCTGATAGCGGTTGCCACTGCCGAATATCCCTCAATATCATGTCGGCCGCTTGCTTCAAACCCCCAATTGTACAGAATCTTTTGCATGTCTTTACCGGAATATTCACTATATGCCTTTATATCAACAAAAGCACCGAGAACCTGTCCGTCTTCATCGGCACAAATAACCCCTGAATTATCGTTTTCTCCCGGCAATATCACTGCTTTAAGAGACCCATCATATATATCCCCTCCGTTTTCTTTAAAAATTTTTGCTTGCAATTGCCCCATCGTCATCGGTCTTGTCATATGCAAGTAATACATGCTGTTTTGATCGGTTTGCGGCACATTGGTTGCCGTCACAATTTTTCCGCCGTCGGCTTTGGCTGATGCTTCGGTGGCAAAAAACATACCTCCGACAAAAGCACCGGTCATCATTAAAGTGCGTGCGTTCGGTGTTAGTTTTTTGCGAAGAGTAGCAAGTTTTGATTTATTCAATCCTTGTTGGTGGTTTTCTATCTCTTTATTTTTTTTATTTCCAACGTCATATTGTTCCTTTAAAAATCTTTTTTTTGTTTCTTCCAAATCGTCTCCTGGATTTACAATAAAATCAAAACTCCCTATTTCACACTCAGTAAGACTATCAGGGTATTTGTATTTACCCGAAATATCTCTCCTTATAACGGGTGTTTGTGTTTCATTTGCGATTTCAAGCATTCTCTCAACAGGATCTTTATTAATATTTTCGATAATTTTTTCTGCGTCATCCGGATGTGCATCTCTAATCATATCAGCCCATGGTATGCCACTATCCTCATTCACTCTTAACAAAATTTTTTTATATTCGATAAAACCATCTTCAGTTTTTGTAATTTTTTCTGGTTCACGAGCCACATTATGCAAAAAATCATCAAATCTATTATCAATACCTAATAAATATTTTATTTCTTTTACAAAACTCATCTCTTATCTCCTTGTCAGAATCGTTTATACTAAATCCATTTTACCCTCCCCCGATTTTTTGTCAAGTGTTTTTTGCAAAAAAATGAAAAATAAAGTGTCATGCCTATTTTGCCAACAGGCAAAATTCAAGGCATCTTCAAATTAAAAAAATTAGTGCTTCGCAAAGACCAGATTCCTTGATGACCTGACGCGCAGCGCAGGTCAAGGAATGACATAAAAAATACTAAAAGTCCGATAATTTACGCAAAATTGCTATTTTCGGGAAACAAACAATCGGACTTTTCATAAACCAACCCTGCAAAAGCAAAAACCGCTCCTCTCGGAACGGTTTTATAAGATGATGCGCGATACTGTGCGATTATCGGACTAATTTTTATGAAGAATATCAGCAACTGGGATATAAGTTGGATGGACTATTCATAAAAACTCATCAGCAAAACCACATTTTTTCGTAATTTGATTAAATAGCTATTTAACATTAGGATTAAATATTTTACCTTGAGATACTCTATTCATAGCCTCTTGAGAAAACATTCTTTTGAAATCACCACTATCCTTATGCTTTTCTGCAATTTTTCCACCTGCAAATATCATTGAATCCGACAAATAAGATAAATCTTCAGGCTGTAGATTTTTAAGCATCTTCAGTTCTGTTTCTTGGATACGTTTATTTAATTCAACCGTATTCACACCAACGCTAAGAGCAAAAGATAACATATCTTTATTTTTGTCAAGTTCCACCATATTTCTCAAAGTCGGAGGAAACGTTTCTTCCCCATTAACAAATCTTTTTGCATTTTGAATAAGAGCATGAGCTATGGCATCTGTATTTTTTCTTGAGCTTTTACTAAAAGCGTTTAGCAATTGTAACATAGATACTTTATCAGCATATTCCGGATATTTTGTAACCAATATTTCTGTTCCAGCAGCGCTCCAGTATGATCGAACCGTATCGCCCAGATCTGTATTATCTGCATTCAATTTTAGGTCTTTTGCTATTATATCCGGAGAAAATTGTTCCATAAAAGGCTTTCCGGCATGTTCTTTCCATGCTTGCAATGCGTCCTCTTTTGTTGCATCTTTATCAATCGCAAACATCTTGTCTTCATATTCTGCTTTTACTGGTCCGGTTTTAGCTGCATCAACCATAGTTTTACATAACAAATCAATATAGTTGAATCTATTAGCGTCTAAACCATTATTCACTTCTATAAGTGTCGCTCGATTTAACAAATCTTTTCGTTTCATATTCTCACGCAGCTGTTCAAAATTGTTTTCTCCCATTTATCGTCTCCTTACAAAAATAGTCCATTATGACTTTATTTTACCCCTCTTATAGACAAAAGTCAAGTTTTTTTTGTGAAAAAATAAAGTCATGCCTCCAAATCGTCAGATTTGGTCATGGCATCTACAAATTAAATAAGGAGCTTTGCAAAGACCAGATTCCTTGATGACCTGACGCACCGCGCAGGTCAAGGAATGACATAAAAAAATAAAAAGTCCGATAATTTCTTTAAAACGCGACTTTTTGAGATTAATATTATCGGACTTTGCGAGAAGCAATAATAGCAACAAAAAAGCCCCCTTTAAGGAGGCTTTTTTGTTAATGGTGCACGATACTGTGCGATTATGTGCGCGCGTTACACTATAGCCCCGCAAGCGGCCGGCTCCGCCGTCTATCTTGCGCCGAACATTTACGGCGCTACGATTCCGGACTGAAAATTATGATGAATATAAGCTGGTGGTGCTTTTAGACCAAAAAGACCAACAAGAAACAAATAACTTGCAACTTCTACTTGCATAATTTTTAGATAAAATATAAATAATTTTCCTTGCTTTTTCTATAGCTTTAATCTAGTATCACATTTAGAAATATAATTATAATGTATTTATTTAATTTTTAAGCTTATGTTCAAAAGTCAACTTGACAGGGAAAGCCTCAAACAGCTTGGGGTACCTGAAAAATTTAAACATCTTGCTTGGAGCAAAAATATCTGTGAAGGTGAAGATGGTAGTATTTATGCTATAAATGGTAACAAGATGCATTTGCTTGCGCAAAAAGCTTTTGCTTATCCAATCTCTCGTGGTACAAATGAATTGCCAAAGGATATGGCAGAAATCAAAAACAGACTAAGTGCCTTTGGTGTTGCAAACCGACGAATGCAACTAGTTAATCAGTTTATTAAAAGGATTCAGGCTGAATCAGGCAATATGGAATATGCTTTTATTACGGAAAGCAAGGATACAACACACCGACAAGAGATTTTTGCCAATACTCCCAACGGTTATGAAAGACTATCGGAACCGTTTTTCATCGGTGGTACTGCCAAAGCTCTTATCGCCCAGGGAAATTTGTTGATCTTTCGTGAGAATAAGTATGAAATAACAGATTTTATACCTATTTTTGCCGATTTATATCGAATTGCCTTTTGGGGCGGTGAACAGGAGATTTTTGCAATAAGCATGCTATTTTCACGGTTTGATTTTATGAGATTTGAACGTATCGGTCGCATAGAAGAATTGATACAAACCGAGGTCAATACCTTGTTGAAAATCAAGGAAGATGAAAATAAAATTGCACTTTTTAATCTCGAACACGATGGGCTTACGCCTGTGTGTCATTTGAAACCCAAACAGGAATTTAAGGTTGATAAAATGACTGGCGCAATACGTTTGTGTGATTTTTCAATTAACTACCACGGGTGGCTGATGCATGATAATTTTGTATACAGAAGTGGTGCATATGAAAGAATCTGAATTAAAAAGCTACTCTCTTTGACCCTTTGTGACTTAACCGTCGCAAAGGGTTTTTTGTGTCGATTTTTATAGTAAAAGTCCGATAATTTTGGCGGGATTGGATTTCTGAGGAAGCAAACAATCGGACTTTGTGGAAATCTTGATATACATAACAAAAAACCTCCGTAAAGGAGGCTTTCAAAAAAATGGTGCCGCTGAATACGAAAGTCCTTCGGCGATAAAATCGCCTCACGACACGTCGGCGGTTGCGTAAAAAACGCGCCACCACCTCCGCTCCGCACTTTCGGATTGCTGGCGCAATCATCGAAAGTCCGCTTCTACCACCTGTATCAATGCAAAAAACCCGCCACGAGGGCGGGTTTCTTTGCATTGGTGCGCGATAGTTTGCGAGTATCGGACTGAAAATTACGATGAATATAAGCAATTGGAAAATGAATTTAATAAGTTGTGTTATTCTTATAACTGATAATCCAGCACTTTAAAAAGCATTTCAAACTCATCATTATGCATTAAAAGAGTTTCATCTTTGGTCTTTATCATATGCCTAAACTCATCAATAGGAATGTACTTAACTTCGGAAACTTCATCTTCTTGAAGTACGATTTTATCCAAATCCAATGACAGTCGAAGCAAATAGACATCATTAAACTCATTATTGATAAATGTCTCTTTAGGTTTACTTGAACTCTTTCTTGTTCCTATAAGAGTAAGTTGTGAAGGCAATATATCTACACCTAATTCTTCTTTTATTTCTCTTATAGCTCCAGATAAAGAATCATCACCGGCTGTTAAATGTCCAGCACTGGAAATATCCCACATATTAGGGTGACTATCTTTATTGGGACTCCTTTTTTGCAGAAGAATTTCATCCTTATCATTTACAATCCATATATGAACCGCTTTATGCCAGTCTCCATCTCGGTGAACTTCTGATCGAGCTTTTGTTTTTCCAGTTTTATTGCCATCTTCATCTAAAATATCAAAAAATTCTTTCATTAAATGCTCCTTTTTTATCCTTATAACACACATAATTCAAAAAAGAAAATAGAAAAGTCCGATAGTTTTTGAAAAATTGCTGTTTTTGGGAATTAAACAATCGGACTTTTGGGGATTCAGCCCTAACAAACGCAGAAGACACCTAAAAAGGTGCCTTTTCAAAAATGGTGCGCGATACTATGCGATTATCGGACTAATTTTTATGAAGAATACAAGCAGTTGGGATATAAGATTGAATCATTTTAAAATAATTGACAAAGGAAGGAATACAATATACAATAAATTACTATCTAATTTATGGAGGAAAATCACATGGTAGTATTTATTAAAGAAGAAACACTTAAATCTTCAAAAGAAAATGCTCTTCCTGAAACAGATTTACTGAAGCGCTGTACTAAAATGAAAGCATCACAAAATGGAAAAAAAGTAGAACTGCTAACCAACAATGATGAATTACTTGGAACACTAAATAGAGAAGATGATGCTCATTGTAATTTAGACATTACAAATGGTCATAGCTTGATGGGGAGGTATATTACCACTAGTGCAGATAAGAAACCCTCTTGGACTATTTATGAGTATAATAAAGCAAAAACATCAAAAGTGAAAATCATTGATGAGGAACGCGCTAGAATATTAAAAGGTCTTTTTAACGATATACGTAATGCGGCAGAGCGTTCATTAAAGCTAGGAAAAGATAGTGTATTTTTTAGAAATAGAAACTTATTAGATAATAGTCGTAAAATGTGAAAAATAAAAAGTCCGATAATTTACGCAAAATCGCCATTTTCGGGAAAGTAACTATCGGACTTTTGGAAGTTCAACCCTAACAATGCAAAAACCGCCTGCAATGAGGCGGTTTTATAAAATGGTGCCGCTGAAAAGAATCGGACTTTCGACCCCGTCATTACCAATGACGTGCTCTACCACTGAGCTACAACGGCATATATCTTATTTACCATCAAATCAGCGCATGAGAAAATATCTCAATTTCTGCGCAACAATTACAAAATACATAGAACTTTTTAAAAATCAATCACTTTTTTTATATTTTTGCAAAATTTATGTAAAATTTTTACTTTTAGGCCTTAAAATGGCAAAAAAAATTGTGTCTGAACAACATATAGAGGTCTGATATGTCGGCAAAAAATTCAAAAAACAAGGCAAATAACACCATTGTTATGGTAGAAGAAGAAAACGAAAGCTGGTTTACCAACGGATTGCACCGTTTTATCATTGTTTTCAGCGTAATGTGGTTTGCGATTGTGGCTGTGTATATTTCCAAATTTTTCGGTTGGGATAAGCTGTTTTCCATGTTGCCGAACGAATTCAGCGGATTTATGGCCGGAATCACGTTGCCGCTCGCTATTGTGTGGGTAATTATGGCGTATATTGACCGCGGCAGTAACTTCAAAAACGAAACAAAAATGTTGCGTGATTCGCTTAATCAGGTGATTTTTCCGGATTCCAACGGTAACGAAGCCAGCAAATTGATTGCCGCCGCCATCAAAGAGCAAGTTGCAGACCTCAAAGAAACAACTCGCGATGTGTGCGCGCAAAGCGATGTGATTAAGCGCGAACTGACGGACAGAGTAGCGGAAATGCGCTCGCTGACAGAGGCACTTGATAAATATTCGTCGCAAACCCTGTTGGAACTCAATGACGAAATTAAAAAGCTGATAGAAAACTTTAATCTGGTGGCGGAAAAAGCATCGTCCACCATGGCTGATTTCCGCGTAAACACAATGCAAATGCGTGAAGACGGTGAAAAAATCGTGGGTTTGTTGGCACCGATGGTCAACGAGATGGTAACCGCCGCCGAGCGCGTTAAGGAAGTGGTTAACGTCAACAACGAAAACATCGCCAAAGCGCAAGAACAACTCAATCAATATTCCGAAACCAGCCAATCATCAATCAGCAGAATGATTGAATCGTGGGCGGCCAAAGGCGAAAATTTGGAACAAACTTATTTGCGGGCTTCCGAAAATTGCGAAGAACTGTTCCGGCGTCTGGATTCCGGTATTTCACACATTGAAAACAGTATAAAAGAACAAAAACAGGTAGTGGAAACCCAATCCGGTATGATTGATAAAAACTCGGCCTATCTCGATAACAAACTCGGCGAATACGGTCGCTTAATCAGTATGGAAGTGGCTGCGATGGTTGAGCGTTCCGGTACTTTGGAGCAAAATATTCAAGCTCAAATAAAAAGTATTAAGGAAACCTCGGACCAAGTGGCGGAAGCCTTCGGCTCGCTCGGCGATGAGGTGGCAGCAAAACGCAAGTTGTTGGAAAGCGAAAGTCTGCAAGTTGTCAACAATATCAATATGACAGTCAATCGTTTGGGCGAAGAATTGAGTCGTTTGCAAGAATTTTACGGCGCAACTCAAAGCAAAAACAGCGAATTTAATCAGGTGTTTGCCGATGTGGCACATAATTTACACTCCATCAGCGATGACTTAAATAAAAATGTTGAGAACTTCAGCGCACAAACCGGCGATATTTTCATTAAATTTAACGAAATCAACAACGAGGTCAGCAATAATATTACCAAGCTCAACGAGAGTGCCGACAACATCACAAAACAGAGCAAAACCAACTCCGAATTGCTTTTGGAACAAGATACGTTCGTCAATAAATCCATGGACGGCTTAAAGCAGATTACCGGCAATATCGCCGCACTCAATAAAGAGTTGGTAAAAACCGGAACAGCCGTCGGCAACACACTCGGCAAATATGAAAACAAAATGAATGGTTTTGAAAAGCTTATCGGTACGCATTTGGATAATTTGCAGGCAGGCTATGAAAAAACCGAAAAACAGGTTGATACACTCAATAAAAAGCTCAAAGCGGCGAGTATCGATACCTTTATGCGTAATTCGGCCGATTTAATCAATGAGCTGGAAGCGATTTCCATTGATATTAATGCCATATTCCATAAGGCCGATGAAGATTTATGGAAAAAATATTATGAAGGCGATCACGGCGTGTTTGTACGCTATTTATCCAAGAATATGACCAAAAAACAAGTGGCGGCTATCCAAAATGATTATGCCGACAAGAGTGATTTCCGCATTTTGGCCGATAAATATATTGAAGATTTCAACACATTGGTGGCGGTGGCGCGAGAAAGCGAACGTGCCGGAACACTGCTCGCACTTATCTCCGGCTCCGATATAGGTAAGGTTTATTATATTTTGGCAAGAGCATTGGGCAAAGTAAGTTAATGGCGTTTTTGGGTTTTGACAGCAAGGTTTTTATGGCACCGATGGCCGGCATTACCGATGCACCGATGCGAACGGTTTTGGCATCGTGCGGCGGCGGCAATCTCATTTCCGAAATGGCGGCAATCAACGCTATTCAGCGCAAAAATCCCAAAAGTTGGCAAATAGCAAACGTAAAAAACGAACCATATCCGGTGGTAGTGCAACTGGTCGGCAACAGTCCGGATTTATTTGCCGATGCGGCTAAATTGGTGGCAGATTTGGGTGCTCATTCCATAGATATTAATATGGGCTGTCCGGTCAAAAAAATCATCAACAACGATTCCGGCTCAGCCTTGATGCTTGATTTACCGCGGGCGGCAAAAATTATTGAAGCAACAGTGAAAGCCACACCGCTTAAAGTCAGTGTAAAATTCCGCAAAGGTTGGGATAGCGAACACGTTAATGCCGTCGAATTTGCAAAAATGTGTGAGCAAAGCGGTGCTTCTTACATTACGGTACACGGGCGTACGCGGGCGCAGGGGTATAGCGGAGTTGCCGATTGGGAAATAATCGGTGCGGTTAAAAATGCGGTAAAAATTCCGGTTATCGGCAACGGCGATATCGATTCTCCGCAAAAAGCCGAGCAAATGCTGCAAAAATACGGGGTTGACGGAGTTATGGCAGGGCGTGCCGTTTTGGGGAATCCGTGGCTTTTAAATCGGATTCACCATTATTTACAAAGCGGTGAGATTCTTGCCGAGCCGAGTATTGCGCAAATTTGGGAAATGATGCTTAAGCACTTGCGGTTGTTGGTTGAATATTACGATGAGCGCGGCGGTATGGCAATTTCGCGCAAACATATCGGTTGGTATGTAAAAAGTTTGTATGACGCCAAAAGATTTCGCGAACAATATACTAAACTGAACACTCTGCAAGAGGCAGAAGATTTAATCAATCAATATTTTTCGAGGGTACAGTCATGAAAATCGTAGTCGGAGGCGCCGGCGGCGTCGGAAAAAGCATTGTCGGATATTTAAGCTTGGGTAATAACGATATTATTGTTGTGGACGAGAATCCGGAAAATCTGAACGAGGTGGCAAAGGAATATGACGTGCAACCGGTTTTGGGTTCAATTTCGCGGCCGGATATTCAGGAAAATATCGGTATGAAAAATATAGATATGCTGATTGCCGTAACCGAAAGTGATGAAATAAATATGGTAGCGTGTCAGGTAGCTTATTCCTTGTTTAACGTACCGCGCAAAATTGCCCGCGTTGATTCCGAATATTTTTTAAATCCGCTGTGGAACACGCTTTATAACGAAAAAAGCCTGCCGATTGATTTAATTATTACGCCGGATATCGAAATCGCTAAGTTTATTGATGGTTTACTTAATTTTCCGGGAAGTACCGGTGTTTTTCCGTTTTTAAACGATACGGTAAACATTTTTTCTTTTAGGCTGCAAACCACGGAATTCCCGTTTATTAAATTTTCGCTTAATCACATAAATCAAAAGCTTCACGAACTGTCGGCGCGCATTGTGTTGATTATGCGCGGCAATCGTCGGATTTTACCGAGCAGCGGTGAAGATATCCGTTTGCAACGCAACGATATTATTTATATCAGCTGCTTTTCGGAGCAAAACACCGAGATTATGCGTTTGTTCGGGGTAGATCATAATCCGTATGAAAAAATCGTTATCTTCGGCGGTAATACAATTTCGTATTATTTAGCCACGCAAATAGAAAAAAACGATAATATTACCAACTGTCGCATTATCGAAGACGACACGCAAGTAGCAGCAAAACTGGCTGAAAAATTGAACTCGACGGCGGTTATAACCGGAGAAATGATGAGTGATGTTATTTTGCAGGATGCCGGATTTGCCTCCGCCGATGTCAGTATCGCCGTTACCGAGCACGATAAGGATAATATGTTGTTGGCGCTTTTGGCTTCACGCAATAAAGATACACAAGCAATTTCTCTGGTCAACTCCAAAGATTACAACTTATTATCAGCAAACTTGCGCGACAATGTTATAATCGATCGTTCGGTCATCACTATTTCGGCTATTTTGAAGTATTTGCGCAAAGCACGAATCCGTGAAGCTTATTCCATCGGCAAAGGAATGGGTGAGATTTGGGAAATCAGGCTCGGCGAAGACAGTATTAACCTAGGAAAAAGCGTTTCCGAACTGAAAATCCCAAGTAACAGCGAGGTTATATTGATTGCCCGCGATGGTGAATTAATTTACGACTTTACGGGTATCCGTCTGCAACCTGATGATAAACTTCTGGTTTATGTAACACCGGACAATATTCGCCGCATTGAGCAAATTTTTTATCTGTAATAACAAAAGTATTGTTATAAAAGGTGGTTTTGTGGCAAAAACGCCTTTTTTTACGGGTTAACGGCTTTTTATAACGATGTTTACCAAAACTTAAATTTTAGCGAATATACTGTGTTGGTAGTACTACAAGGAAAGGATTTTTTGCGGTGTTTAAAAACACGTTATTTTCAAAAGCAGTGGGAGTTTTAACGCTTTATGCGTTTTCATCCGCATTGATGCCGCATTCCGCTCGTGCCGAGAGAGGATTGGCGCCGATTTCTTTTGATGAAATGTATTCTTTGGCTCAAAATGGCGAAGTTGAAGCACTGCGCGCATCCAATTATCGCGGATTAAACATTGACAGCGTAAATTCAAATGGCGATACAGGTTTGTGTATTGCCGCCAGAAGACACGATGTATATACTTACAATTCTTTCCGTGCGGCCGGTGCAAATCCGCGGCATCCGTGCACACAAAAAATATCTGATTACAATGATTTTCTGGAAAAAAGCAACGTTGTCGGTTTGAACGGCACGTCGCGTGAAGCTCTGTCTGCCATGGGCAATAAGGAAACATATAAAGTTGGTTCCGGCTTATGGTGGTTATTGGGTGGTGCAGTCGTAGCCGGCGGTGCGCTTTGGCTTATATTGAGTCATCATCATCACGGTGGAGACGATGACAACGGCGGCGGTGGCGGCGGCAGTGTTGACCCTAATTACAACAGTTTGGGCGCCAATGCATTTTCGCACGGCGGCGCTTTATATACGGTTTACGGGGATTCCGGTTCCGCCAAAAATAAGTCAAACCTAAGTTACAACAATTCTTCCATGGAAAATCTCAATACCATCGACTTGCGGCAAAATGCTTTAAAAAATACCGACCACATAAAATCGATATTATATGCCGGCGATGGTGCAACATATGTTAATAATGTCGATACTTTGCTCGATGTCGGTGTGGGAACCATCGGTATGAATGCCGTAAAAAAGAGCAATATAAATAACGACGGCTATATAAAAGTTGACAGTATTAATGCCAGTGTCGGTATGGTTGCAAGTGAAGGTTCTATGGCAGAAAATCACGGTGCCGGCATCATTAAAGGGGTTGCGAATCCGAACGGTATCAATATGAACTTTTCGGGATATTCCGAAAATGCCAGTATTGTCGGTATGTACGCCGATACAAAATCAAACATCGCTAATTATGGTGATATTTACGGTAAAGCTATTAAATCATCCCAAAAAAACAATTCCGACACTTCAACCCAAAGCTCCGATAGTCTGTCTACCGCAGCCGATGATGATTCGGGAGAAAAACCGATAAATACAACCTCCAGTATCGGTACTCTTATCGGTATGGAAGCAATGATTTTGAACGTCGGCAACAATCTTTACAGTGATAAAATAACCGTAATCAATGCCGCAAACGGAAATATTTATCTTTCGGCAGGCGACAGCGGCACAACCGAAGATACAATCAGCGTCGGACTTATTGGTATTGGCAGTTATTTGGATGATGCTTTTCTGAACGGTTCGTATATTTTAAGCCGTGCCGAAAAAGTCATTCTTCTTAACGAAGGTAATATTAATATCAGCTATTCCGGTAATTATGCCGCTTCGACAAGTACGGCTTTGCGCAAAGGTTTAGGCGGTATCATCGGAATTCGTGCCGATGCCAATACCGAAGCCGAAAACAAAGGTAAAATCAAAATTACTTTACAAGATGAGTTTCAAACCGAAGGAGTCAATGTGGCGGCCGGTATGCAATCGATTCACGGTAGCGACTTGACCAACAGCGGCGAAATCACTATTTTTACTCCGTCGTCAAATAAACGTATTAATTATGGTATGTTGGCGGTTGAAGGTTCCGGTAACAATTCAAGTCTTTATGCCAATCTTCATCCGATACTGAAAAATACCGGAACCGTCAGTACTCAGGTCAGTAACAGCTATGGTATGGCATCATTTGTCGGTGGTGAAGTTATTAATGAAGGACGTATTGTTATCGGCGATAAGGAAACTCGTTTTAACACAAACATTGCAATGTACGGTTACGGTAATATGGAAAAAGCCGTTTTAAAAAATACCGGCACCATTGATTTATATACGTACAATTCGGTTGCAATGCAAAACGATTATGCCGGCGGCACATCCATAACCAACGACGGTACCATAAATATTTATGAAAGCGCGGTTGATTCTTATGTTTTCGGCGGTGCATACAGTAATTTATATAACAACGGCACTATCGAATATTATGCCACCTCAAGCAAGCAGGATAGTCCTGCCGGTATCGGTACAAACTACAATCCTTTCGTAAATTATGTTATTTCCGTGGGTACTTCAATTATGAGCAGTAAAGCCCGCTCAATCAAAGAAGATGCCATTGATTATAAATCTTCCACCACCGAAGCTCTTTACAACAACGAGAATCACAGCATCACCATGCACGGTTCGTCATTTGTTGCGGCAATGGTGGTAGAAAAAAACGATAATGCGGAAAGTACACAAGCCAAGGCTTATAACAACGGTACCATTACCATTGAGGACAGAGATACTTATAATGCAACCAATGCCGTCGGTATGTATATCGGAATAGGCTCATTAAACAATGCCGGCATATATAATAATTCGATAATTACCACAAACTCGCGTTTTTCGGCGGCAATGGCCAGCAGTTCAATCAAAAATGCCGATGTAATCAACAGCGGAACAATTACTACCAAAAAAGAATATTCTTTGGGGATGTATATTTCAGATGTCAGTAACGCCATCAACAATAAATATATCAATATCGGCAACTCCAACAGTGTCGGTATACAAGCAGGTTGCTCCTCCAAAGGTCAGTCGTCCGATTATGTGTATACATACATAACCAATGCCGAAAACGGTATAATAACCGTGGGTGGCCTTTTGGAAGAAGAACATGCCGAAAACAGTTTCGGTATTTATGCCGATCGTGTGGCAAAAGAATCTTCGACCAACTTGGCGTCACAAATCAAAAATGACGGCAGTATCTTTTTATATACCAGAAATGCCGGTGCGGGAATTTATTCAAACAGCGATAAATCAAAAATTACCAATAACCGTTTAATCAAGGTGTTCGGAAATGATGCTTACGGAATATATGTTTCCGATGTTGATTCAACGATTATTAACAGCAAAAATGCCGTCATTGACGTCGGCACCGAAGATAATAAAGTAACAAACAGTTATGCCATTCATCACGAAGGCCAAGGTGAAGTATCTCATTACGGCACCATAAATATGTATACCGAAGGTAATTCCGTTGCCATTGATTCCACCGGTACGGCTCATATTATTAACGGAGGCGAAATCAATCTGACGAGCGAAAATTTGACAGCTATTCGAGCTACCGGCGGTATAGTAACCAACAAAGCCGATATTCAGTTATCACATCATAACAACACGGGGATTGAATTATCCGGCGATGCCGAACTTGTTAACGAAGAAGGTGTGGAAATTAATGTCGGCAGCAACGAAAATCCTCTCAATGACAGCAACGGTGTAAAAACGGTTGCCGGAAATACCGTCAATATCACCAATAACGGAATCATTAATTTATACAACAAAAATAACAGTTATGCCGTTTTAGCCGACGGAAATGTCAATATATACAATACCCGCACCGGAGAAATTATCTCACATACCAATAATTCCACCGCCATTTCGGCCACAGGCGAAGTTTATTTGAATAATGCCGGAAACATTATTGTACCGGGTGATGATGCTTATGGTATAAAGGGTGGCACAACAAGCGTCATAAATGTTGATAACAGCGGCAGTTTTTCAATCGGCGGCGGTACGTTTGCTCTGGAAAAAGAAAGAGGTGCGGCTGTTTATGCTCCGACTATAGGAGATATCAATAACAGCGGAAGTATTATTTTTTATAACAGCAGCGGTTATGGTATTTATGCCGATGCCGGAAATTCGATTTTCAACAGCGGATTGATAGAAGTCAAACTCGACAACAATGTGGGTATTTACGGCGGTGCGGTTAGTTCGATCAGCAACAGCGGAACTGTTAAAACAACCGAAAACTCCGAAAACAGTAAAGGTATAGAAACCTCCGACAGCGATACAAATATAACCAACAGCGGTACCATAAATATTGTTAACGGTAACAACAGTTACGGTATTTATTCCATGGGTAGCGGAACCATAAACAACACCTCGGGAGCAACAATAAAAATCAGCAATGAAGACCGAAAAGACGAGTCCGGTAATTATACCGACGAGGTCGGCAACGGTATTTTTGCTCCTAACTCAAGCAGTGTAAATAACGGCGGAAGAATCGAATTATACGCTTCACGCGGCGGTGCGATTACCGGTAACGGTACAATTACCAATTCAGGATTTATCGGTGCTTATTCCACAGATAATTTCGGTATCTCATCTTCCGGCAGTGCCGAAGTACGAAATTTGGGCACCATCGCCATTGTCAACGGTTTCGGTATTTCAACTTTGGGTAATGTCATTAATGATTCCAGCGGAACCATTAATACTCCTAACGGTATCTCGGTGAAAAATGCCGCATCATTGACCAACTCCGGCTCCATAAATGCGGTTTCGTCGTCGGCTGCCGTTGTTGATGTTAAAACAATTACCAATAATCAGGATGGTTTAATAGAAAACACCCATACCAACGGTTATGCCATTATGAATGCCACAAACATTACCAACTACGGCAACATAAGAAGTATAGAAACCGCCATTCAAACCGCCACATCGCTTACCAACTCCGGAACTGTCGAAAATTCGTCAGCATCTGCTACATTATCTAATGTCGGTACAATAACCAACACTTCCAACGGAGTAATCATAAACAGAAACACCAACGGCGGTTATGCAGTTCAAAATGCTACCGCGGTAACAAATTTCGGAACTATACAAAGTCATGATACTGCCGTGTTAAAAGCCAACTCTTTGGAAAACTCCGGTCTTATTACTTCCGAATCCGGATTGGCAACTGTTAATAATGTAGATTCGGTTACCAACAACACCAGCGGTGTTATTAAAAATACCAACAGTCTTGACGGTTATGCCGTTTGGAACGCGCATACGGTTATTAATAACGGCACAATAGAAAGCCTTAAAAAAGCTGCGGTCTACTACAATATTTCCGGTGCTTTCAATGTGGAAAATTATGGTGTTATGCGCGGAGCCGGATATGGTATTTATGCCGATTTATCAAATGCAAGTTCTGCCTCAATATTCAATAAAGGTTCTATTTCGGCAACCGGTTCCAATTCTCATGGTATTCACGTTTATGTTCCGAATAACACTGTATCGGTATCCATCGTAAATGACGGTAACATAAATGCAACCATCGGCATCTATGTGCATAAAAATTATCACTTTGTTCCGGTGTATGATGAGGAAGGTAAAATCACCGGTTATAATCCGAAAAAAGACGGCACTGTTGTTACACAAGGCAACACCGATGTTGTATATTATTGCGGCGGCGGAAGCAATATTTGCGTGCTTCCGGATGTTCCGACCACAACTTCCGACGGTGATCCGGTTGCACCGGTTTTTGCCTCTTCGCTGATTGCCTCAGATGCACCTTTATCTTTGGGTAACATCAGACTGGTCAATCGCGGTGTGATTTCTACTTCCGGTAATGTGGATTTTGGTTCACAAAGCGAAGGAGAGGCACAAATATCCATCGGTTCGGGCGGTTCTTATCAAGCCGAATCGTTTACCGGTACCATTCAAGCCGATGCCGATATTGTGGAAGGCGGTTTTGAGACAACTTATGTCAATGAAAACTCTTTTGTCGGCGAAAATAACGGAATTGATGTGGTATCGCAATCGTATATGTTTGAGGCTTCTACCCAAGAAAATGAAGACGGTAACACCGATGTCGTAATGACTATGAAACCTTTTACGGACGTTGTTGACGACAGCGGTATATCCGAATACTTATCACGCAACTATCAACAGCAAAACAGCGAAGAAGTATTTAATATCTTAAAATCTGCAGCCGACAAACAAAACTTTACATCTTATCTGAATAAAGAACTCGGCCTTGATTTTGTTCCGAATCTTCTCAAACAGAGTTTTGATAATGAACGCAATATTTCTACACAAATCAATGATAACTTGTTGGATTTGCAAGACAATAATGCTCGTAATATTATCAATTTGACCATTTATAATAATGATGTCAAATCCAAAGATGCCACCGTCGGATATAAAGAAAAAGTGATGGCTGTTCACGGTTTCAGCGACAGGGTAATCAGTGATAATCTGCGTGCCGGTCTGGGCTTGAGTGCGGCTCGTGCCGACAGTGATTATGACAACAATTCATCGCGCTACAATAATACGGTTTCCGTTTTTGTACCGGTTATTTTTGATAAAGATTATCTTACCGCTTTGATTAAACCGAAAATAGGAATGTCGAGAGGTCATTATCGTCGCGAAGGTATGAGCAATATTTATAAGGCAGATACCAAAGAATATTTCTATGGTGTCGATATGGCGGCAAACAAGAAGATATCTTTTGATTCTTTCAATATCACACCGCTTGCGGGAATGGATATAACCGAATTGCATACCGGTAATATCAATGAAGGAAACGGCGGTTTGAAAATCAGCAAAGAAAATACTTTGTCTGCTCGTTCCGTATTAGGTATTGATGTCGATAAGAAGATTGCATTGAACGACCACTCCGATATTATACTTGCGTCCGGTGCCAAATATTTCCACGAATTTGGCGAAAGATACAAAAATTATGCGCAGTTGGAAGATACTTCGGGATATTTCCGCATTGACAACAATCGTTTTAATCGCGATTTCGGATTGATTAAATTCAAAGCAGGATATAATTGGAAAGAGATGAATCTCGATGCTGCAGTAATTTTACCGATTGAGCACAAACATAATCCGTATTATATGTTTAATGCAAAATATAACTTCTAAAAAACAAAAAACCTCCTTTTACGGAGGTTTTTTTTGGTGCGCTAGGCCGGACTTGAACCGGCACGGGATAAATCCCAACAGATTTTAAGTCTGCAGCGTCTACCTGTTCCGCCACAAGCGCATTGACTGTTATGCTTTATACATAAAAATTTTTTATTTTGCAACATAAAACTTGTTTTTTTTTATAAAATATGCTTAATTATTTTCGGAAAGAGGAAGAACTTTCCTCTGATTAACTTTTGAACACGACAGAAACAGCGTTTCGGTGTTCTTTTAGGGGTGAACTTAAATGAAACCGGCCAAAAATTCTCTTCATACTTTTATTTTTCCGAATATCAATGAAGACGGGTGGAAATTTGTCAGCTCAGCTGCTCTTATTTCCGTTATTTTTACTTTAATTTGGTTTCCTTTAGGTTGTCTGTTTTTTGTTCTAACGGCTTGGTGTTTTTATTGTTTTCGCGATACGCCGCGGGTTACACCGATTTTATCGGGGGCGGTGATTGCGCCGGCCGACGGCTGTATTGTTTCCATCAATAAGGAAAAAGGACCTGATGCGCTCGGTTTGCAAAACAAAAACTTTACACGCATAACCATATACAGCAGTATATTTCATCAACACATCAATCGCATTCCCGTAAAATCAAAGGTTTATAAAACTTTTTATGATGCCGGCAAAAGTTTTACCGGAAATTTCGAAAAAGAAAACATTAAAAACGAGAAAATGTTGATTTGCCTGCGTCACAGCGAAGGTAAAGAGATTGTGTTGCAACAAACCGCGGTTTTTTGCAACAGAAGAATCAAAGATAAAATTAAATATGCTCAGGAATTTAATGCCGGAGAACGTTTCGGCTTTATGCGTTTCGGCGGATATACCGATATCTTTCTGCCGGAAAAAACCGAACCGCAGGTTTGCGTGGGACAAACAATGATTGCAGGAGAAACCATTATGGCCGATATTAAATCAGATGCACCTCGTATTGAAGGAGAAATAAGATAATGATTAAAAAAATTAAAACGGAAAACAATTCTGTTTTGCAAAAAAAATCCGAAATAAAGAAAAAAGCTATCGGTAAATTAAAAGAGGTACCATTCCGCAAGATGGCGCCGAATATCGTTACTTTAATGGCTTTATGTGCCGGTATTACCACCATCAGGTTCGCTATTATGGGCAAATGGACTTATGCTATTTTATGTATTTTCTTTGCTTGTATTTTTGACGGATTGGATGGTCGTGTTGCTCGCAAATTAAAAGCATCTTCAAAATTCGGGGCAGAACTTGACTCTTTATCTGATTTTGTGAGCTTCGGCGTGGCACCGGCTATTTTAATGTATCAATGGTCACTTCACGATTTGGCACATTGGGGTTGGATTCTTACTCTGGTTTTTTCGGCGGCTATGTCAATGCGTTTGGCGCGGTTTAATACCATGCTCGAAAACACTTCAATTCCGGAATATTGGTCGCATTATTTTGTGGGTGTACCTGCTCCGATGGCGGCAGCAATTGGGGTTATGCCTTTGTTGATTTGGTTTGATAATAAAGAACTGGAATTTATTTTACGCAATCCGTATTTTTGTGGATTTATGATGTTTTTGGTGGCGTTTTTAATGGTCAGTCGTATCCCGACACTTTCTTTGAAAAAAACTAAAATCAGCAGCGATTGGTTTGTGCCGTTGATGGTTTTATTTGCCCTGTTTGTAAGTTGTTTAATAACAAAACCGTGGCTGACACTTGGGGTTTTCACACTCTGCTATGTTTTGACCATACCGCTTACAATTATACGATTCTTAAAAGAAAAAAAAGAGGCGGAAAAAGCCGAATAACTCAAAGAAGTTCCCTGAAAAGGGAACTTTTTTATATCAATCCACCAGTATGCAAACAATAGTTCTGACTTTTGAGATTATAATTTTTAAAAACCTCGCAAGTTGCGCATAAACAACCGTTTGCCTCCAAAATGCAATCGCTCTTTTCGTATGCGCAAAACATCTTTTCGTAGTGTCCGGTGTTATCAAAATTTTTCATCAACTTTATGAAGTTTTGCGGGGCATTTTTCATTTTGCAATGATTGGTATATGACGGACATTTCATACACAAACACTTACTTAAATTTTCCAGATTTTTTTCAACTTTCATATTTTTTCTCCTCGACAAATAAATATTATGCGTCGGAATTTTTTCAAGTTGCAAAATTTAAATACGGTGTTTTTTTATGATTGGTTTTCTGATTTTTTGACGGATTATATGCGTTTAAACACACCGTTTTCTATTGGTGGAAGATATATTTTTAATTCGGGGGTTTCCTCTATTTTATCAACGCGTCCGAACAGCGGACCTTTATATAAATACGCCTGCATTGCGTTTATTTTTTCTTCTTCACCCGACATCAAAACCAAAACGTCACCATCTGGTAAATTGCAGGCATAGCCGGAAATATCGCCGATGGAATGAGCCAAACGGACAGCCCAAAAACGGAAACCGACTCCCTGTACGCGTCCGCTGATTTTTAAGCACCGCTCACTCAACTTTGCAAATACCTTTCAATTTCATCCAAATCAGATTTTATCGACTGTCGCAAGTTTAGTGCTGCCACATCTTCACCCCATTTTTGATTTTGATAAAATTCTTCCAAAAAAGAGGCATAAAGAGCGTCATCGGAGCTTATTTCTCGTTTTGCCAACAACAGTCCCAAAAGTACAGATTTCAGTTTTGAGGCCGCTAAAAAGCACGCCGTTAACTCTTTATCCGACATATTATTCAAATGCTTTGCAAAATCATGAACCAAAGCGACATCTTCTTCCAAATATAATCCGGTTGTTGTCTTTACATTTAATTTAAATACACCGTTCAGTTTATCTAAAAGCGGTTGCCAATGCTTTTTTTGAAAGGCTTGTAAATCAGGATTATCACTCCAAAAAAGCATTGTATCGGCAGACAAAAAGCGGCAAAGGTTGTTAATAACCTCCGTTCTTTTCGGTGCTATACTTTTTTGAAATTCAACAATATTCATTATTTAAATAAACCTTTAAGTTGTTTACCCATTTCTTTGATTTGTTTGCCGGCGTCTTTTATGGTTTCTTTGGTATTGGTATAACCCTTGGAAACAGCTCCGGTAGCCGACTTATCTTCCGGAAAATAATCGGCATATATCGTTCCCTTCAAAGCGGTATGGCAAGGGGCGCTGTCGGCGGAAAGAACCATATCTCCGACATTGTATACACCGCCTGAGGCAATAATTCCGATAACGTTTTTCGCAGTTGAAGTTTGATTTATACCAAGTTTCGGGTTTTTAATCGTGCCGGTAATTTTAACCAATCCGCCTAAAACATTGGAAATATTAACATCTGTAATCTTACCGGAAAACGGCTGTAAATCCAGATTGATTTTATCGTTTTGCATATTGATTTTACCGTCGGCCACCAAATAAAAATCACTGGCATCAACCGCTATACCTTTAGGAAATTTTACCACGCCGCCGGATATATCTCCATGTACCACCGCACACTTCATTTTGGTGTTTTTATTATTTACGTTGATATTAACCATATTCAGCAGCTGCACAATAACGTTACCTTGCAACTTTTCCAAGCTTTTTATTTGTAAAACCGATTTATCAACCAAACCTATTATCTGTCCGTTCATATTGGCAAGATACTGGTCGGTATTGCTACCGGAAGTATTTATTTTTACCAAAATATTTGACTTTCCGCCTTCTTTAATTAAAACTTCGTTATTGGCAGTGCTCAACGGCTTATAAAACTGCTGCAATATGATATTTTTACCGGTAATATCGGCACTCATGGTTTGATTGGTAGCGTTTAAACCGATATTACCGCTGATGGTTCCGCTGCCGGCGGTAATATTTTGAATAGCAACATTTAAAACACTCTTTTTAAGCGTAACGTTCAACCTGACATCATTGAGCGCCATATCATTGTTTAGTGTAAGTTTTTTCAAATTTGCGCTTATGTCGGCATTGGCCATTTTTAGGTATTGATAAGGTATGACCGTATTAGCCATCAGTTCAGATGCTTGCGCCGAACCGATAAACCAATTTCCTAAATCGACTTTTTTATCTTCAGATTTTTTTACTTCATTTTTTTTTTGAAAATCCGTTAAATTAAAACCTTCACCTTTTATATTCAACTTTATATAAGGCAAGGCTTTAGGGGAGGTTATTTCCACATTTCCGGATATGGTGTTGTTTTTGAACACGGTGTTTTTGACATTAGCTTTAAATACACCGTTCTTGACCGAGGCGTCGCCTTTAACATTGGTCAAAACAATATCATTATCCACCACAATTTTTTTAACATCTATATCGATATCGGCATTGACCATTTTCAGATAATCGTATGGAATTTGCGTATTCGGAATATAATCCGCCGCCGCAGCCGATTTTATGAACCAACCGTCTGAGAGCATCGCTTGTTTTTGCCCCGTAAAATCTTTTACGCTTATTTTTTCGCTGTCGGCATTTAATTTAATATAAGGTGTTTCATTTTCCAAACTTGCATTAATATTGCCGGATATTTTGTTGCTTTTATAAGTTATTTCATACTTTCCGTCAGCTTTTATTTTTTCTTTAAGACCATCAATATTTCCTGTAAAATCAAGCATATATCCGAGCGCATTGATAACCGCATCCACATCAATTGTATTAAATTCGGAATCTTTTATTTTGTTTAAAGAAGACAGCGTACCTTTTCCGGTTATATTTATATTTGCAACCGTGGTATCAAAATCAAAACTTATCGGTGTATCCGAATTTTCTATCCCGGTGTTCAGATTATTAATCAAAACACTGTCTGTTTCGCCATAAAAAATTTCCGTATTGCCGGTTTTAATCTTATCAAGCACAACCTCTTTATGTATAAGAGGTATAATTGAAATCTGCACCAAGGCATTGCCGATACGAGCTAACTTCTTTTCTTCGCGATTTACAGTCACATCACTTAATTCCAAACTCGGTTTCAAGGATACGCCGATGTCGATATCTCCGTCGATTTTTACATCCAAACCGGTATATTTATAAGCCATTTCCTCAATTTGCGGTTTGTATTTATTCAAATCGGCAAACTTCAAAAATCCGATGACACCACCGATTAAAATGACCGGAATTAAAACAATTATGCAAACTATCCATATAAATTTTTTCATTTTTTTATCTCCAATCCGAAAAACTGACAAGCGTCAACAAAGTGTTGCGGCAACGCTGCTCTGATAAGCGTTTTCTTCCCGTAAACAGATGTTAAATCTATTTCATAAGCGTGTAAATAAAGTTTGTCGGCAACTTCTTTCAGGCGTAATCTTTCCTTCCCAAAATATTTATCATCACCCAAAATCGGCGTACCGATACTTTCCAAATGCACCCTTATTTGATGTGTGCGTCCAGTCAACGGCTTTGCTTCCACCAACGCATATTTTTTACCGATATTATCCAATACCTTGATTTCCGTCAATGCTTTTTGACCGTCTTCAACAATCTGCATACGCTCACCTATTTTTTCCAGTGTAAAATTAATTACACCTTCGCGCGGTTCCGGACACCCTCTGACCAACGCCAAATATGTTTTTTGCAAACGGTGTTCACGAAAAGCCTTGGTTAAAATATCGGCATATTGACGATTACGCGCCAACAGCAATAATCCGCTGGTGTCTTTATCAATACGATGTACCAGTTTCGGTCGCTCGTTGTATTCAAATTTAAGAGCATCCAACAAACCATCAATATGACGCGTAGTATTAGTGCCACCCTGAACAGCAAGTCCGGACGGTTTATTCAATACGATGATATTTTTATCCTTAAAAATAACCATTGAATTAATATATTCAACATCTTTAGCGCTCAAAGTTTTATCGATAATTGCGGTTTTTTCATTATCAAGTGGCGGCAAGCGCAACTCCTGACCTGCTGCCAGACGGGTAGACGTTTCGGCTTTTTTACCGTCAACCTTTATTTGTTTGGTGCGCAATAACTTTTGCAATCGACTCAAACTCAAAGAAGGATATTTGCGTAAAAACCAACGATTTAAGCGAATTCCGTCATCTTCGGGCACCTCCTTTTTTCTTGGTATTTATAACGCCGATTTTCAGCGGAATACTGCGTTTCAAACGTTTTCTTTCGGCTTTTCTATCAAATTTTTCCTGTTTTTTTCTATCAATCAACACCGGTACTTCAAATGAAAATAAATCTTTTTCATCATAAGTTCGTACTTTAACCGGAGGAACCTCGGTGATAACAAAACCTTCCAAGCGTGATTTTTCTTGTTCCGTCAGGCTACTTTGTTTTTCACGCGGAATATATACCCGCCATTCCACATCTTTATGTTCCAACATTTTTAAGCGACGTTCTTCAGATATATCTTTAAAAAAATCATATTCCAAAATCATCGCAAATATTTTTTTATTCATCTCCGCCATCCATATGTTTTGTCATTTGTTTTTGTTTTTCGGCGCGTAATTTATCAAAATATTCAATACGTTTTTTTATTTCACGCTCAAATCCGCGATCAACCGGATAATAAAATTTGCGTCGTGCCATACCGTCCGGAAAATAATTTTGCCCAGAAAATCCGTCTTCCAAATCCTGATCATAGATATATCCGTCATGATATCCCAAGTCTTTCATCAACTTAGTCGGTGCATTCAAAATATGTTTCGGCGGCATTAAAGATCCGGTTTGTTTGGCTGCTTCATAAACCTTATACATAGCTTTATAAACACCGGCCGATTTCGGTGCCGTAGCTAAATAAGCCGTAAGCTGTAAAATAGCTAAATCTCCTTCAGGTGAACCTAAACGTTCATAGGTTTCCGAGCAGGCAATCGCTTGGGTTACGGCATTGGGATCTGCCAGCGATACATCTTCAATCGAAAAACGTAATAAACGCCGCAAAATATAGCGCGGATCTTCACCGGCCACTAACATACGCCCCACCCAATAAAGCGCCGCATCAACATCGGAACCGCGCAAAGATTTATGTACTGCCGATATCAGATTATAATGTCCGTCGTTGCCTTTATCATAAATCGGTGCCCTCGAGCGAATTATGTTTATAATTTGGTCTTTTGTAAAAATTTCGCCTTTCTGTGCATACGACCATATATTTTCAGCTATATTCAATATATATCGTCCGTCACCGTCGGCAATATTCTTTATAAATTCACGGGCTTCATTCTTTTTCCGCACGTTGCAACAATTCCTCAAAATTGTCCGGTGTTAAACGATTAAGCACAAACACTTGACACCGTGACAGTAAAGCCGAATTTAATTCAAAGGATGGATTTTCGGTAGTTGCACCGACCAAAATTACCGTTCCGTCTTCAACATAAGGTAAAAAACCGTCTTGTTGCGATTTATTAAATCTGTGAATTTCATCTACAAATAATAATGTGCCTTTACCCTGACCGCTGCGGCGTTCTTTTGCATATTGAAAAACTTTTTTTAAATCGGCCACACCGGAAAACACCGCGGATATTTGTTCAAAATAAAGATTGGTATATTCGGCAATCAGGCGAGCTATTGTGGTTTTGCCGCAACCGGGAGGTCCCCATAAAATAAATGAGGTTATTTTGCCGGATTTAAGCATTCTGCCGATGGGAGCATCATCTCCCGTCAGATGATTTTGACCTACAACTTCTTCCAGTTTGCGCGGGCGCAATCTGTCGGCCAAAGGACGTTTAACATCTCCGGAAAAAAGCGTATCTTCCATTGCTATCTTTCATTTCCTTTGTTGGTGTTTACTATTATTGAATTATCTTTATTTTTATTTACGTGTTCTTCCTGTCGTCTTTCCAACACTTCACGCTTATATTGTTCAATTGATTTTCTTAATTCATCATTACTACTTTCTTTAGGCTCTTTTGCCTCTTTTTGTTCTCTTTTTTTATTATAATTTTCAATTATTTTTTCATCGGAATCCGGCTTTTTAAATTTTCCGATAATTTCTTTACCTTTTTTTACCATGGTGGAAACATTTATATTTGCTTTGGTAGCATCAAATTCAAAACGTCCGTTACCGCCGTGAAACAGCTGCTCCAAATCAATTCCGTTCATTTTGCTTTTTGACTTTTTCTTTTTCGGCGCCATCAATTTTTTCATTTCTTCCATGGTCGGAATATGGCCGATGGCTTGTTCAATCTGTGCCGGAGAAATTATACATTCACTCAAATCAAGTTCATATATATTTACCCCGAAAAAATTACATCCGGTAAAATCCACACCGCGCAAATTTACTTTACGCAAGTCAATTCTTTTTAAGTCAAGCATTGTTAAATTAAGTCGACTTAAATTCAATTTATGCGGATAATAAGTAGCCAGATATTCCACCAGCTCCTGTAATTCTTCCAAAGATAGATTATCCAAATCGGCATCAAGCAATATAGCGTCTTGTAAATCGGCATTCTTAAGAGTTACGCCGTGCATATGAGCGCCGGTAAAATTGGTTCCTATTAATTTTGCGCCGGTAAATACAGCTCCGTCCAACACAGAACCGCTTAAATCAGCACCACTCAAATCGGCACCGGTAAAATTAACATTTTTTAAATTGGCGTCGGTTAAAATTATTTCCTGCATATTACTGCCGGAAAAATCTGCACCTTCAAGATTCTCACCGCTGAAATTACCGCCTTGCAGAACTCTGCCGGTAAATATCAGGTTTTTATTAACTTCTTTTTCTTCATATTCTTCGGATAAATTGGCAATTGCGTGCCATGACTCGCTTGTTTGTAACGAAGCAGGTATCTTATCTTTGTTTTTTTGATGTTTATCACCGTAATCAGTCATTATCCGAATCTTTCTTTCAAACAACAACTGTATTTTATATTATATTTTTTTAATTTACAATTATTTATTTTCTGTTTTTTATACAAAAACATATTATAATTAAGCTAGGTACGCTCATACAGGTAGATATTATAAAAAATATCTTCCATCCGACATAAGCGGCAACCACACCGCTGGTTGATGAAAAAATATCGCGGGAAGCACCCATTACCGACGATAAAAGTGCATATTGAGTCGCTGTATATGATTTATTACATAAAGAAGAAATATAAGCCACCAAAGCCGTCGTTGCTAAACCGGAAATAAAATTTTCCACCGTTACCACAATTATAAACAGAGGCATATTATGTCCGTACATGGCTTGTAAAGAAAAAAGCATTGTTGATAAACATTGTAATATTCCAAAATATAACAAACCATTTTTAAGACCTATTTTATTTATAATCAATCCGCCTATAATACCGCCGCTGATGGCTGCAATCATACCATAAAGTTTCATTACGTTGGCTATTTCTATTTTGGTAAATCCCATATCATCATAAAAAGGATTTATAACCGGATTAAAATAAGCATTACTTAAATGATACGTAAAAATAAGCAATAAAATCCAACCCCAATTTTGGTTTTGAATAAAGTTTTTCAACGGTTCCATTACCGAAGCATTAAAAAATTCGGCTATACTTCTTTTTTGTTTTCTGTAAGTATATTCAACAGCTTCCGATGTATATAAAATTGCTGCCAAACCTATAAAAATACCACATGCCATAAATTTATATGCGGTATTCCAATCAAAAAGAGCCGCCAAATAAAGCGCACCGGCACCTGAATAAATCAACCCCAAGCGATATCCCAATACAAATATTGCTACTCCGTTTGCCTGTCTATCCGGATTTTTTTCAAAACATTCTACACGATATGCATCAAGAACTATATCTTGTGAAGCCGATAAAAAAGCGGTAATAAAAGCCAAAAAAGCCATTAGACCGGTGTTTTTTGCCGGATTTATACATGACATCATAAAAATAGCCGAAAATAAGCATATTTGAATTATCAAAGCCCAAGAACGGCGTCTACCTATTTTATATATATATGGTAATTTTGTGTTATCAATAAACGGTGACCATAACCATTTTACGGAATAAGGTATTTTTACTAAAGAATATCCGCCGATTAAAGCTAAAGCTATACCTGCTTGTTTTAACCATAATGTAAGAGTACCGAAAACCAATAAAAAAGGAAAACCGCTGGAAAACCCCAGAGCCAATAATATAAGCATTTGTTTATTTATATATATTTCTTTTATTTTTTTAATATATTCAAGCATCTTTTTTTATTTCATCATTTAACCATAGCGGATTTTTAATATTTTTTTCCAAAAAAGCACGATGTTCAGCCAATTCCTCGGCTGATATATCAAAATGTCTTTCTATTATATTTACTTTTGAATTTGTTTTTATTTTATTAATTTTTATATTATTATCCATTGTAAATAAACCTGAATTTTCATCACCATATAATAATTTATAATATACTTCATACAATAACTGTGCATCAAGTAGAGCTCCGTGAAAAACACGCGCCGAATCATCTATATTAAATCTTTTACATAGCGCTTCCAAACTGTTATGTTGCCCCGGAAATTTTTTACGTGCAATTGCAAGTGTATCTATAATTCTGTCAGTGTCATCATAAGTTTTATATCCGCATTTTTTTAATTCCATATTAATGAAATTCATATCAAACATTGCATTATGCGCCACAAAAATACCGTCATCACCCACAAAATCAATCCATTTTTGCGCAATTTCATAAAATTTAGGCTTATCTGCAAGTTGTTCATTGGTAATACCGTGAATAGCTATAACTTCATCCGACATTTCTCTTTCCGGATTTATATATTCATGAAAAGTTTTTCCGGTCGGAATATGGTCTATAAGTTCCAATGCACCTATTTCTACAATTCTATCGCCATGTTCCGGAAATCTTCCGGTAGTTTCGGTATCAAAACATATTTCTCTCATTATAATATCTCATCCATAAATTGCATTATTTGTAACTTATTTATATTTTCCGGTTCGCCGGTATTTATAATAAAATCAGCGTAAGCTCTTTTTTCAGCCTGCGAAATTTGTACCTTTATTATTTTATAAAAATCGGCCTCAGATATATTGTCTCTTTTCATAACTCTTTGTTTTTGTATTTCTTCATCTATATCAGCAACTATTATATAATCACAATAAATATCCCAATTTTTTTCAAAAAGCAAAGCAGCATCAAAAAATATTACATCAGCATTACGACTGAATTTATTAATAACTTTTTTTATTTTCTTTTTTAAAAACGGGTGTATTAATTGCTCTAATTTCTGTAATTGGTTTTTATTATCAAAAACCAAATTTCTTAAACTTCTTTTATTAAAAACACCATTCTCGAAAGTTGTCGGAAAATTTTGCTTTATTATATCTAAAAATTCTGTTTTTTTATAAATATCACGTACCCATTTATCTGGATTATAAACAGCGAATCCCATTTTTTTTATTATATTTGCCAGATATGTTTTACCGCAGCCGATGGAACCGGTTATTCCTATTATTAACATTTTTATCCTTTAAACAAAAAGTTATGTATTTTATACACATATACACCATAAAATGTGTATAAAAACACTACTTAAAAAATTTTTAGCAAATTGTATACATATTGTAAAAAAATTAAAATAAGTTATTAACATGTTCATAAAAATTTACACATATTGTTAATTATGTTTATAAAAAAATTAACTATTTTTTAACTTATTGATTTATTAAAAAATTAACTTCATTAAAAAATTTAAAATATGAACATATCTTTTATAATATAATTTTATCAACAAAAATAACAAGGTTATATAATAAAAAACAAAATTTATTTAAAAATTAATAGGTAAAAAATTTGTGCAAAAAATGTTGACTTTTTTACTTTTATTTTATATAAAACACTCAATGAATTTTTAATATTCATTTCTTTTTTTAACAATCATAAAAGGTTATCATGCATTTAAGAGAATTGAAAGATAAGTCTCCGACTGAGCTTTTGACTCAGGCTGAAGATATGGGAATTGAAGACGCATCTTCCATGCGGGTTCAAGATTTGGTTTTTGCTATTATGAAAAAATTAGCCGAAGATGACACTGTTATTTGCGGTGATGGTGTTATTGAAGTTATGCAGGACGGTTTTGGTTTTTTACGCTCGGCAAAATCAAACTTTTTAGCCAGTGCCGATGATATATATGTTTCTCCGCAGCAGGTTAAAAAATTTGCACTTCGTACCGGTGATTCGGTTGAAGGAGAAATCAGAGCTCCAAAAGAAAATGAACGTTATTTTGCTTTAACTAAAATAAATACCATAAATTTTGATGATCCGGAAAAATCTAAAATGCGGGTTAATTTTGATAACTTAACTCCTTTATATCCTACGGAAAAGCTTAATTTTGATATAATATGCGGGGATAAAGATTATACAACACGGGTTATAGATTTAATTTCTCCGCAAGGTAAAGGGCAACGCGGGTTGATTGTAGCACCGCCGCGTACCGGTAAGACTGTTATGTTGCAGAATATTGCACACGCGATTGCAATGAATCATCCGGAAGTATATTTAATGGTTCTTTTGATTGATGAGCGTCCGGAAGAAGTTACGGATATGACGCGTTCGGTAAAGGGTGAAGTTATATCTTCCACTTTTGATGAACCGGCAACACGCCATGTTCAGGTTGCGGAAATGTGTATTGAAAAAGCTAAACGTTTGGTTGAAACCAAAAAAGATGTAGTAATTTTACTTGATTCAATTACTCGTCTCGGTCGTGCTTATAATGCGGTTGTACCTTCTTCAGGTAAAGTTTTGACCGGTGGTGTTGATGCTAATGCTTTACAACGCCCGAAGCGTCTTTTAGGTGCGGCGCGTAATGTGGAAGAGGGTGGTTCTTTAACTATTATTGCCACAGCTTTGATTGATACCGGTTCGCGTATGGATGAAGTTATTTTTGAAGAATTTAAAGGTACCGGTAATTCGGAAATTATATTGGATAGAAAATTAACCGATAAGCGTTTGTTCCCTACTATTGATATAACTCGTTCCGGCACACGTAAAGAAGAACTTTTGGTGGATAAAGCCACTCTTACCAAAATGTGGGTTGGATAAACTCAGAAATTCCAAAGATAATAACGACTTTTTCCAAAATATGAACTCTTAAAATATGTGATAAGGTAATTATAATAAGCACTTATTCTTGTATATGTTTAATATATATAAGAATAAGTGTTTTACTTTAGTTGAATAATAAAAAGATATTATTTAAAAATCCTCGGCATCATCTTCTTCATATTTATCATATACCTCTGTCAGCGGGATTCCGCACAGATAGTAGCGTGTTTTAAATTCTCCGGTATTTTTATTTTTTATCTCTTTGGTTTTCCATATCGGTAAACCGAGAATTTTATATTCCGTGGTTTCATAGTCGGTTGTAATTGAAAAAAGCGATATAAAACCAAAAAGGTCGTATGAAGTTGTAATTTGTTTTGATGATTTTTTTAACATCTATAATTCTCCTTAAGTCTGTTTATTTATTAGGGCAAATTGCTTCCAATTTTTCTATAAGTTGTTCGCGGATATTTTCTTTGGTATAAAAGAATGAATCATAGATTTCGCGCGTGCGCTCATCTATTTTGAAATTGTTTTCGCAATATTCAATCACACGATTAACAACTGCATCTTCGTTAAAGAACACATCAGGAAGAATATATTGTTTATAATCAAATCCGGCTAAATCCTTACGTTCATATTCAGGAAGTGATGAATCTTCTCTATCACAGATTTCATATTTCCAGATAATGCATGATGCGGTGCAAAATATAATGAGATGTTAAATATTTATTTAATTTAGTGTTATGCAATAAGCTTTTTAAACATTTTTCCCAAATATTCTTGTACATTATATACCGGCACTATTATCGATATTTTCGGCTTTATTTCGCCTTTTTTATTTTTCATCACAACTTCCTTCGGTTTTATTAACAAACAAAAAAGCCGCTTAAAAAAAGCGACTGGAAGTTGGTAACAATGCAATAGGATTGTGCGACATATTAGCCATAACCGGCATACATCTCGCGAATAATATATGTAGTTTTAAAACGGCGTATTTTGCCGCCTTCCAGTCATATACCATATATACATGACCGGCAGACGCACAACCTTACGTCTTTATATACTTTCTATTGCAGAGGCTACCACACCCCAGATAATTCTCATTATCTGTTTTGCTTATAAAATGAAAAAGTGATAATGTAAAGCAAAAAATTTTATAAGTCTTTGTTGCGGCGTAAAAGAATATATAAAGCGCCTTTACCGCCGTGTTTTTCCGACGGATTTTTAAATACCAAAATCATCGAACGAATACGAGACATATTAAGCCATTGCGGAGTTTGCCGTTTTAAAACTCCTTTCGGCGCATAGATATCATCGTTTTGATGAATATTGCCTTTTCCGGTAACAACAACCACACAGCGTTTTCCCTGATTATAGCATGAAGTTATGAAATCTTCCACTTTTTCAAAGGCATCATCTTCTTTATAACCGTGTAAATCAAGCACGGCTTCAATTCTGAATTCTTCGCGTTTAAATTTATTAAGGGTGTTTTTATCAATTCCGCCGTATTCCATATCATCTAAATTTTTGGAATAGGTGGAAAATTCCTGTTTTACTGCATATTGACGATGATTTTTTACGGTTATTTGCGGTTGCGGTTTATCTTCAACAGTATTAACAACCGGTGTCGGATTGATATCTTTGACCGTTTCCTGCCAAAACAATTCATCTTCTTCATCGGGCAGCATTATTAATTTACCTTTACCGTGGTTTCTTTAGGCAGAATCAAAAAATATTTACCGACGGAATTCATACGGCCGGCATATTTAAGTGCCTCTTCGCCATGTCCCCAAAAATAGTCACCGCGCACCACACCTTTGATGGCGCTGCCGATGTCTTGCGCAAACACTATTTTATCAATACTGCGTTTGTCCGGACTTACGGTATCAAGCCATAATATTGAGCCAAGCGGAATGTAACGGGTATCTACCGCCAAACTGCGACCGGCAGTCAAAGATACTCCGTAAGCACCCAGCGGACCGTCGGCGGTGTTGATTTTTTGAAAAATAAATCTTTCGTTTTCCGCCATCAAATCTTGTGCTTTATCCGGATTATTACGCAACCACTCGCGGATTTTAGGCATAGAAGAATCTTCAGATTTTATGAACCCTTTGGATATTAAAATACTACCGATACCCTTGAATTTATAACCGTTATTGTCGGCATAACCTATTCTGATTTCGCTACCGTCATCCATTTTAGCCACGGCCGAACCCTGAATTTGCATAAAATGGATGTCTACCAAGTCATCACCCCAAACAATAACCGGTGCTGATATGCCGTTGTTTTCAATATCGCGGCGGCTATAATAAGGCACAAATTTATTATCAACCACACGACCGACCAAACGGGTATTAGGTAAATCTTTATCAAAATCACGCAGATTAATTTCGATTAAATCGTTCGGTTTTCCGTATACAGGGTATTTATAGCGTTCGCTTTTATGATAAGATGCATTTATAACCGCTTCGTAGTAAGATGTAAATTTTCCCTCGGCTTTGCCATTATCAGAAACAGCATAAGGGATAAACTCATCTTCCAAAAATTTTTTCATTTCGGAAGCGGTTTTTATGTTTTTATTGTTGAATTTATTACATTTATTTTGCAAATCCGCCGCCGGTATTTTTAAATTTTCGCTACTTATATAATAATTTTTATTTTTAAAAATTTGGGCACAATTCTTTTTGAAAACCGGAATTATCTCGGCAAAATTTTCACTGTTCCAACCGGATAAATCGGAAAAAGACGCTTTTTTTATTTGCATATTACCTGAAATATCCGTAACGACAGATTCTTTATGACAGCCGTCAATACCGCATATCAGCAGTATTATTAAGGCAATATTAAGAGCTTTTTTTGGTTGAAACCAATGTCCAATTTTTATTTTTTGCATTGAAAAGTCTTTCAAAAGTCCATACATCGGTGATATTTTGCACAAAGTTTTCATCACCTTCGATAATTTTTCCATCAGCGTCTTTTAAGATATTTATTTGTTCGCTTTCAAATTCCACAATAACTTTTACGCTGTTTTTCAAAAGTTTTATGTCTTTTATTTCACTTTTTTTGAAACAAATAAAATCAACTTCCGAAGTTATGTGGTTTTCTTTTCTGAAAAGCAGAATCTTGTTGAAGGCATCCCAAATTTTTTTGCTGACCAATCCTTTTATATTTTCGATATTACCGGTACTGAAGGATTGCAACACCATCTCAAAAACCCGACACGCGCCCTGTAAAAATTTATCTTTATTGAAATCGCCGATTTTATTGAGGGTTGTGCTTTTGGAATTTGAATTATCAATGGTTATAACGGCCTCATTTTTATTTTCTTTGATTATTTGTTTCAGGTTTTCCATAACTTCATTATCGGCATTGCTGTCAACAGGTTTGATTATGACGCGGATGTTTTTTTCGTTGCCGTGAGAACCGAATGCACCGTATAAACGCGAAACTATAAAAACAACGAGAATCGTTAAAAATATTATATCAATAAAAGACACCATTTTATTTATCCCAAATTTTATTCTGCTACAAATATAATAACAAAAAATTTTTTAATCAACATAAAATATTTGACGTATTCAAATTTTAGTATTATTTGTAAAGAAAATTTTGCAAAAAAGGAGAGAAAAATGGCAAAAGAAGAAAAAAAGGAAAATACAGTGAATGTTGAACAGCCGGAAGGCATTATGATTCATAGTCAATATATTAAGGATTTGTCTTTGGAAATTCCGTATGCTCCGGAAATTTTCAGAGAAATGAATCAAAATCCGAATGTTCATATTGATATAAGTTTAGCCAATAAATCTGTTGACAAAGACTTGTATGAAGTTGCTTTGACCGCAAAAATCAATGCCGATTTGGGTGAAAAGAAGCTCTTTATCTTGGAATTGACATATGCTTGTTTGGCAACTGTAAGAATTCCGGCCGAACATTTGGAACCGGTATTGTATATTGAATTGCCGCGCATGTTGTTCCCGTTTGTTCGCTCGATTATTGCCAACAATATGTCCGAAGCCGGATTGCCGGCAATGCTTATCAGTCCGATAGATTTTGTTGCGCTGTATAGTGCAAAGAAAGCTAAAGAAGCTGAAAAAGCAGAGAAAAAATAATAAGAATTTCCGACGATGCGTTTAGCTTTATATCAGCCGGATATTCCGCAAAATACAGGCACGCTCCTTCGTTTGGGAGCGTGTTTGGATTTGGCGGTCGATATTATTGAGCCGTGCGGATTTTTGTTTAATGAAAAAGCCATGCGTCGCGCCGGAATGGATTATTTGGAATTTGCCAATTATCGCCGCCACGATTCTTGGGAGGATTTTTTGGCTTATCGCCGAGCGAATCCGCAAGAATACGGACGGATTGTTTTATTAACCACCAAAGGGAATATTTCTTTTTTGGATTTTAAGTTTAAGCCCAACGACATTATTTTGATGGGGCGCGAAAGTGCCGGTGTGCCGGAAAATGTACATAATATGGCTGACGCGCAATTACTTATTCCGATGAATCCGCAGGCACGCTCGATTAATATGGCGGTTTCAGCAGCTATGGCCGTAACCGAGGGTTTGCGGCAAATCGGAGGTTTTCCCAAAATATAATCAAAACAGCGGCAAAAGAATAATCGCAGCCGCAATAAAAAAGTGTGTAAAAGCCAATAAAACCAGTAAACTGCCAATATCCTTGGCTTTTTTGGAGAGTAGGTGAAAATTCTCGCCGATGCGGTCAATAATCGTTTCAATCGCCGTATTTATAAGTTCCATAAACAAAATCAAAAATAATGAAAAAAATAAAAAAGCAAGCTGAAGACCGGAAAGCGGTAAAAAGCAAAAAACGAATCCGCAAATTATGCAGAAAAATAAATCTTGTCTGAAAGCGGCTTCACTTTTAAATGTGGCGGCAAAGCCGTCAAAAGAATATTGAAAAGCCTTTAAAATGCGTTTAATTCCGGTGTATTCCGATTTCATTTTTTTCTCCTTTTTTCGAGTATATAAAGCATTTGCCATCAGTCAAGAAAAATTTGCGGTTTGAGAAATATATCTTGCTTGACAAATGAAACAATACGTTATATCAATGCGCCGATATTTTTATTTTTTATAAATTTTGAAGATTATAATTTTGAATATATGGAAAAACAAAAGTTAAATGTCGGTGATATTGTGTTGCGTAACAATAAACTTTCGGCGCCTAAAGTACCGATTAAAGCCAAAGGAATCGTACTTAATCAAAGGTTTTATGTTGATTTGGATTCGATGATTAAAACACCTATATCAAAGAAAGAGGCGCTGATTTACGGACAAAAGATGAATATTCTGCTGCCGACCGAAAGGCAAATGAATGTGATAAGGCGGAACATAAATATCATAAACGAAAGTTTGCTCGGTATCGGTCGCGGAGATTGTTTGTTGTTTGATGACCATATTCGTAATGAATTTTGGACCAGATGCGGCAGTCAGGAGGATAACGGCGAAAGACGACGCGTTTTGTTTATTGCTCCGATTAAAAAATAAAAAAAACCGTATCCGTTTTAAGGGATACGGTTTTTTTGTCGCTAATACATATTCAGCATATGTTTACCAGTGCTGCATGTATTTTGCCTCTTTCCACCATTCCGGAGAAAAGATGTTGACTTTTAAAAACTTTCTGCCGGCCATTTGACCGAGGATGCCGGAAAGCATTCCGAGCATCAAGAAAAATACACCTTTTTTCATATATATATATAATGGGTTTGAAAAATTTTTCGTTTCGATAAGTACCCACGGTACAATAATTTCACAATTATTTGATTGAACAGAACGGATAATATGTCAAAAAGGAAAAATAGTCAATACCCAAAATAAAAAAAATTGACAAATGGAGAAATATCGTCTATTCTACAATAAATTCAAATTATTTTTTAGAACCCCTGAAAAGGACAGGGTATAGTTATTATGGCAAAGGCAATTATTGAAGGAACGGTAAAGCGAATTGCAAAGTTGCTTTACCCCGACCGCACACAGGTGACGGTACACACCAACAAAACCATTGTCGAAGGTCATGAATTTTCTCTCGGGGAGAAAGTGACTTTTGAGGTTGGTATGTTCGGGATTTCTCGCTGCTCGTTTAAGGTTGCGTTGTACAACCTTGCGCCCGGCGATGAAGTCAAGGTTGAGTTCGACATGGTCAACGGCAAGTGGGAGGTTGTGAACATGGAGAACACACCGGATATCGGCAGGCAGGTTGAGGATTGGTTTGACGACCTTTCCAAAGACCTTGAATACTGGCGTAAGAAGGGTTCGGTTCTATAAAGGATTAAAAAAATACAGGTCAGACTTGAGTGTCTGGCCTGTATTTTTATTTGGTAGTCCCGAGCAGAGTTGAACTGCTGACCCATCCATGTGAAGGATATGTGATAACCGTTTCACCACGGAACTATATAAAACAGGGAAAGATTGGTAGTCCCGAGCAGAGTTGAACTGCTGACTCATCCATGTCAAGGATACGTGATAACCGTTTCACCACGGAACTGTAGTATGCACATAATATACATTTTATTGATAATGTCAAAATATTTTTTAATATTTTTTATAAATCAAAACCCGCCAAACATTAACATATGTCCGACTGTCAACAGATGTATTTTGTATAATAGGGTAAATAGGGTAATAAAAGAGAGTGATGTGAATATTAAGTTATTGTAATTTGTTTGCATTTTAGACTCCAATATATAAAATGTTATATACTTGTAAAACAAAAAAATTAAAAAATCAACTAAATATTTATAAAAAATAAAAATAAATACTTTTAGTAGGTTTTTTTAAACGTGTAAAATATTTTTTAACAATACTAAAAATTTGTTTTTACGAAAAAAATATGCAAAAACCAATTAAAACTTGTATTAAAAAATTGACAAGCTAAATTGCAAAATTTATATATGAATATAGTGACTACAATTACGAGGTGAATAATGAAAAAGAAGAAATCCATACGCGGCAGAATAGATGACAACGCGCCAAATCCGGTAGATGTTCATGTCGGCAAGCGAATCCGTTTAAGACGCACGATTTTGCATATTACGCAGCAGCAGATGGCGGATATGTTGGGGTTAACATTCCAACAGGTTCAAAAATATGAAAAAGGAATGAACAGGGTTGGTGCCAGTCGTTTATGGGATATAAGCCGTGTTTTAGAAGTGCCGATGGGTTTCTTTTTTGAAGATATGGATGATGTTGTGGCCGCACAAAGTCCTCGTATGCTGAATTTGGAGCCGAGTTCATTAAGTGTTTCGGAAAAGCATTTGTCGTTTGACGAAGATCCGATGAAGCGTGCCGAAACACTGGAGTTAATTCGGGCTTATTATAAAATAACGAATCGAGCCATAGCAAAACAAATGTTTGATTTGATGATTGCTTTATCAAAATCAACGGCCGGTTTAATGCGGATGGATGATAAATTGAAAGATGATAAATAATCAAAACGAAAAACCGAAGTTTTTCGGCAGACGGCAGGGACGAGTAATCCATAAAGCCAAAAGTTTTCTTTTGGATAATTTTTTGCCGCGAATCCGAATTAACAGCGATAAAAAAATAGATTTAAAGCAATGTTTCGGTCCGGAAAAAGAAGCCTATGCTTTGGAAATAGGTTTTGGTGACGGCGATCATTTGGCAGCGCTGTCGGCACGAATGCCGAATATCGGTTTTATTGGGGTTGAAGTGTATCGTAACGGGGTGGCAAATCTGTTATCGCTGATTACCGGCTTAAAAGACGGGCGTGAAGAAGATTTGGCTCAAGAAGTCAAATTGCTTGCCGGCAGAGTTGACAATGTCAGAGTTTATGATGACGATGTGCGGCTTTTGTTTGCGGCGCTGCCTGATGCCTGTTTTGATAGAATATATCTGCTGTTTCCGGATCCGTGGCCGAAAAGTCGCCACGCCGAACGGCGCTTCATTAATCCGGATAATTTAAAGGAATTGGCGCGATTGCTGAAAAAAGGTGGAATTTTGCAAGTTGCGACCGACCATCCGATTTATAAAAAATGGACTCTGGATACAATGCACAAAAACAAAGATTTTCGCTGGACAGCCGAAACCTCGGACGACTGGCGGAATCCTCCGGCAGATTGGGCGGAAACAAAATATCAGCGCAAGGCTGTCAGAGAAGGGCGCAGACCGGTGTTTTTCGAGTTTGAAAGAATATAAAAAATCAAAGTAACTCTTTTAAGGTTTCTTCGACCGAATCGGAATATTTATGCGATTGCGGTTTACTTTTTAAATAATAGTAGTTTAGCGAAAACAAGCGAATAGCCGGTGTCATACCGAGACAAGAACTGCGGTTATCTTGGATTTTTTCAAACAAAGCCTTGCGTTTGAGTTTTTCCGTATAACATATTTCATCAATAATTTTCCATTCTATATCAGTCAGGCGCATACTGGTTTTTCTATCATAAACGGAAACAATTTTATTTATATGTTTAAGCATAATATCCTCTCCGGTTGTTTTTTTATAAAATATAAATCATTAAATGTGTTGTTTCAATTAAAAAGATAAAAAATAAACAATTTAAACCCGTAATTATGAGAAAAATAGATATTTGAATTTGTGGAAAACAGAATCGTTGAATGAAATTTTGACTCGATTTTGACTCAAAGACAAATCTGTCGTTTTTTTAAAATTTTTTTAATTTTTTGCTTGCATTTGTGTTTTTGTTATGTTATAAGCGCGCTACAACAATTGTTTTGAGAGGGTTTACCTCGCAGCGAAGCAAATATAAAATATAGCGCAAACCTTTGTTGCGAAAGCGTTTGCAAAGATTAACAAATTTTAGATAGCAGGGAATTCCTTGTTGGTTTTTTTTGCTGTTTAGTTATAGGAAAAGTATAAAATGGAAACACAAAATATACGAATTCGCCTGAAGGCTTTTGACCACAGACTGCTCGACCTTTCCACCACGGAAATCGTGCATACCGCCAAAAGAACAGGCGCAAGCGTCAGAGGTCCGATACCTCTGCCTAACAAAATCGAAAAGTTTACGGTAAATCGTTCGCCGCACGTTGATAAAAAGTCTCGTGAACAGTTCGAAATCCGTACACACAAAAGACTTTTGGATATTGTTAACCCGACACCGCAAACCGTTGATGCTTTGATGAAGCTTGATTTGGCTGCCGGTGTAAATGTTGAAATAAAATTGTAATTAATGTTGGCGCCTTATAAAGGTTGTCAACCTATTAAGAAAAGGAAAAATAATAATGCGTACTGGTCTAATCGCAAAAAAATTAGGAATGTCCCGCATTTTTCAGGCCGACGGAACTCATGTTCCTGTTACGGTTTTGAGTGTTGAAGGTTTGCAGGTGGTTAATGTAAAGACTGCCGAAAAGGACGGATACAACGCTGTACAATTGGGTACCGGCGCCGTAAAAGCCAAGAATGTAAGCAAGCCGCTCAAGGGATATTTCGCCAAGGCTAAAGTTGAACCGAAAAAGAAGTTGTGGGAATTCAGAGTTTCTGATGACTGCTTATTAAATGTCGGTTCGGAATTGTCGGTTGAACACTTCGTTCCGGGACAATATGTTGACGTATGCGCCACCTCAAACGGTAAAGGCTTTGCCGGCGTAATGAAGCGTTACAATTTTGCCGGTTTGGAAGCAACGCACGGTGTATCTATTTCTCACCGTTCGCACGGTTCTACCGGTCAAAGACAAGATCCGGGTAAAGTTTTCAAAGGTAAGAAAATGGCCGGACATATGGGTGCTGAGCGCGTTACCGTTCAAAACCTCAAAGTTGTTTCGGTTGATTCTGCCAGAGGCTTGATTATGGTTAAAGGTGGTGTTCCGGGCTGTGAAAACGCATGGGTAAGAATTACCGATGCCGTTAAAAAGCCGGCTACCGTTGCTTTACCGATGCCTGCCGGATTGAAAAAAGTTGATGAACCTGTTGTGACGGCTGAAGTTTCGGCTGAGAATGCAGAATAGTTTAAGGATAAAGAAATGAAACAGGACATCTTAAATTTAGAAAATAAAAATGTCGGTTCCATCGAACTGAACGACTCGATTTACGGTTTGGAAGTTCGTTCCGATATTTTACAACGCGTTGTAACTTGGCAGTTAGCGAGATTACAAAGCGGCAATCACGCTACCAAAGGTCGCTCCGATGTAGCTTTGACGCCGTCCAAGCCGTTCAAACAGAAAGGTTCGGGTAACGCACGTCAGGGTTCCAGAAAAGGTGCTCAATTCCGTAAGGGTGGTGTGGTATTTGGTCCGATTGTGAGAGATCACTCTTTTGATTTGACCAAGAAATTCAGAAAACTCGGTCTGAAGACCGCTCTTTCCGCGAAAGCGAAAGAAGGTAATCTTATCGTTATTGATGAAGCAAAGTTGTCAGCTCCTAAAACAAGTGATTTGAAAGCAAAATTGAGTGCTTGCGGATTGACAAACTGCCTTATTATTGACGGTAAGGAAGTAGATGTTAATTTTGCGTTGGCCAGCCGCAATATCGAAGGAATCGATATTCTTCCGACAATCGGTGCCAATGTATACGACATCTTAAAGAAGGACAAATTGGTATTAACAAAAGATGCAGTAAGTTGCTTAGAGGAGAGATTAAATGGCTAAGAACAAATCAAACAATGTAACTGCAGCAATGTATGATACATTGGTTCGTCCGGTAATTACCGAAAAATCTATGGTTTCAAGAAAGCGTTAAAGCTGCCGTTGAAGCAATTTTTAACGTAAAAGTTACCAAGGTAAATACCATTAAACAGTTTGGTAAGGCTAAGAGCTTCAGAGGTCATATCGGTCATCGTTCTGACTATAAGAAAGCTATCATTACCCTTGCCGATGGTCAAAACATTGATGTTACAACAGGAATTTAATCATGGCTTTGAATACATATAAGCCCACATCTGCAGGACGTCGCCAACTGATTCTCGTTGATAAAAGCGAGTTATATAAGGGCAAGCCTGAAAAGAGTTTAACGAAAGGTATTTCGAAAACCGGTGGGCGTGATAACTACGGACACGTTACAAGTCGTCGTATCGGTGGCGGTCATAAACGCAGCTATCGTATGATTGACTTTAAACGTAATAAATTTGATTGTGAGGCAACAGTCGAGAGAATCGAGTATGATCCGAATCGTACGGCATTTATCGCTTTAATCAGCTACAGTGACGGCGAAAAGGCTTATATTTTGGCTCCGCAAAGACTGAAATCCGGCGATAAAGTAATTTCTGCTTCTAAGGCAGATATTAAGCCGGGTAATGCAATGCCTTTAAAGAATATGCCGGTTGGTACGATTGTACACAACATTGAGCTCAAAGCGGGCAAAGGCGGCCAGTTGGTACGTTCTGCCGGTTGCTATGCGCAAGTTGTTGGTAAAGATGCCGGTTATGTTCAATTGAAGTTGAATTCCGGCGAACTGCGTATGGTTCGTGAGGAATGTTTGGCGACGGTTGGTGCCGTTTCCAATCCGGATAACCAAAACATATCTCTTGGTAAGGCCGGTCGTAATCGTTGGCTCGGAAACCGTCCGGTTTCCCGTGGTGTAGCGATGAACCCGGTTGATCACCCGCTCGGCGGTGGTGAAGGCCGTACATCCGGCGGTCGCCATCCGGTTACTCCGTGGGGTAAACCGACTAAGGGTGCCAAGACTCGTTCTAACAAGAAGACAGATCGCTTTATTATGAGATCTCGTCATGATAACAAGAATTAATAAGGAGAAAAGCTAATGACTCGTTCTGTATGGAAAGGACCTTTTGTTGATGGCTATCTCTTGAAGAAAGCTGACGCTGCTAGAAATTCTAGCCGTAATGAAGTGATTAAAATTTGGTCTCGTCGTTCTACCATGTTGCCGCAATTTGTCGGTTTAACATTCGGTGTTCACAACGGTCACAAATTTATTCCGGTATTGGTAACCGAAGATATGGTTGGCCACAAGTTCGGTGAATTTGCTCCGACTCGTACCTTCTACGGTCACACCAAAGAAACTGCGAAGAGAGGTTAATTATGGCTGAGAATACTATTAAACAAGCAAAGGCAGTTTGCCGTTCAATCAGAACCAGTTCACGCAAGTTGAACTTGGTAGCGCAAACCATTCGCGGTTTGAAGGCTGAAAAAGCGGTTGCCGAATTAAGCTTCTCTAAAAAGAGAATCGCAAAAGTAGCTTTGGAATTGTTGCAATCTGCAATTTCCAATGCTGAAAATAACCACAATCTCAATATTGACAAGCTCGTAGTAAGCGAAGCTTATGTCGGTAAAGGAATTGTAATGAAAAGAATGAATGCTCGTGGTCGCGGTAGAAGCGCTCGTATTTTGAAGCCGTTTTCTTCAATGACCATCGTTGTTTCGGAGCGTGGGGAGTAAATAAATGGGACAGAAAGTTAATCCTACCAGTCTTCGTTTAGGTGTAAATCGCACTTGGGACTCTCGTTGGTATGCTGAAAATGATAAGTTTACCGACTATCTCCACGAAGATCTGAAAATCAAAAAATTCTTGAATGAAAAGTTGGCTCAGGCCGGTATCAGCCAAATCGTTATCGAACGTTCGGCCAAAAAGGCAAGAGTTACAATTCATTCGGCCAGACCGGGTGTTGTAATTGGCAAAAAAGGTCAGGATATCGAGAATGTAAGAAAAGACATTCAAAAATTGACTGATTCGGAAGTTCAATTAAACATCGTTGAAGTAAGAAAACCGGAGCTGGATGCCAAGTTGGTTGCTGATTCCGTGGCACAACAGTTGGAACGCCGTGTGGCTTTCCGTCGTGCCATGAAAAGAGTTATGCAGTCTGCTTTGCGTTTGGGTGCTGAAGGTATCAAAGTAAGCTGCAGCGGTCGTTTGGGTGGCGCAGAAATCGCCAGAACCGAATACTACCGTGAAGGCCGCGTGCCTTTGCACACATTGCGTGCGGATATTGACTATGCAACCTCAACAGCTCATACAACTTATGGTGCTTGCGGCGTAAAAGTATGGATCTACAAGGGCGAAATCATGAGCCACGATCCGATGGCGCAAGACAAGAAGTTGACTGAACAAAAGTAATAACGCGAGGTTAGAGAAATGTTAAGTCCAAAACGTTTGAAATTCCACAAGCAGCATAAAGGTCGTATTCACGGCATGGCTAAAGGTGGTTCAGAATTAAATTTCGGTTTATACGGTTTGAAGGCTCTGACTCCTGACCGTGTGACGGCACGTCAAATCGAGGCAGCTCGTCGTGCGATTACACGTCAGATGCAGAGAGCAGGAAAACTGTGGATCAGAATTTTCCCGGATGTACCGGTATCGGATAAACCGGCCGAAGTACGTATGGGTAAAGGTAAGGGTGCTATCGAATTTTGGGTAGCCAGAGTTAAACCGGGTCGCATTATGTTTGAAATTACGGGTGTTTCGGAAGAAATCGCTCGCAGAGCTTTTGAACTGGGCGCCGCAAAATTGCCGGTTAAGTGCAAATTTGTAAAGCGTTTGAACTCTGATATCGTTAAAGGAGACGCATAATGGTTAAAACAAAAGATTTACGCGCTATGACGATTGATGAATTGGAAAGCAAGTTAGTAGAATGCAAAAAAGAGCAGGCTAATTTGCGTATTCAACAATCAACCGGTCAACTTGAGAATGTTTCCAACATTCGCAAAGTTCGTCGTGATGTAGCCAAAATCAACACGCTCATTACTGAGCGCAAGAAGAATAGTTAGGAGAAAGAATATGCCTAAGAGAATTCTTCAAGGTGTTGTTGTTAGTGATAAACAGGATAAAACTGTCGTGGTCAGTGTAGAGCGTCAGGTTATGCATCCGGTTTACAAAAAATTCGTGAAGAAGAGTAAAAAATTTGCCGCTCACGATGAAAACAATCAGTACAAGGTTGGGGATCAGGTTTCTATTGAAGAATGCCGTCCGATTTCCAAGAATAAATCTTGGACTGTAATTTCGTCTGATAACGCCTAAGATATGAAGGAATAAAAAAATGATACAAATGCAAACCAACCTCGATGTTGCTGATAATTCAGGCGCACGTCAGGTGCAGTGCATCAAGGTTCTTGGTGGTTCCAAGAGAAAAACGGCTTCTGTGGGTGATGTCATTGTTGTAGCAATACAAGATGCGTTGCCGAGAGGACACGTTAAAAAAGGCGATGTGTATAAAGCTGTTATCGTGAGAACGGCCAGCGATATTCGTCGCAAGGACGGAAGTGTAATCCGTTTTGACAGTAACGCCGCAGTTTTAATCAATAAAGACGGTGAGCCGATCGGTACTCGTATCTTCGGCCCTGTTACGAGAGAATTGCGTGCAAAGAAATTTATGAAAATCATTTCATTAGCACCGGAGGTATTGTAATGCCTAAAATGAAAATTAAAAAGAACGATACGGTTATCATTTTGTCGGGTGACGACAAGGGTAAAACCGGCGTTGTAAAAAAAGCACTTCCGAGAGAAAGCAAGGTTGTTGTTGAAGGTTTGAATATGGTAAAGCGCCACACCAAACCGTCGCAAACGACTCCGGGCGGAATTATCTCGAAAGAAGCAGCAATTCACGTTTCCAATGTTGCCATTGTTAAAGAAGGTAAGGCAACCAAAGTCGGCTACAAAACAGTAGACGGTAAGAAGGTTCGTGTTGCTCGCAAAACCGGTGATGTAATCGATTAATGGGAGAAAATTTTATGACAAACTATGAAAATTTATACAACAACGTCATAAAGAAATCTCTTGTGGAAAAATTCGGTTACAAAAATCCACATGAGGTTCCGAAGCTGACGAAAATTGTTTTGAATATGGGTGTCGGCGATGCCGTTACCGATAAGAAAAAAGTAACATCTGCTATGGAAGAATTGGCCGCTATTTCCGGTCAACAGCCGGTTATGACCAAGGCTCGCAAATCCATCGCTACCTTTAAGGTACGTGAAGGTATGCCTATCGGTTGCAAGGTGACTCTGCGTTCTGCCAGAATGTATGAGTTCTTGGAAAGACTGGTTAACATGGCGTTGCCGCGAATCCGCGACTTCCATGGTATTACCGGTAAAAACTTCGATGGCAAAGGTAACTTCGCTTTCGGTATTAAGGAACAAATCATTTTCCCTGAAATCAACTACGAAAAGGTAGATGAAGTCAGAGGTCTTGATATTGTTATTTGCACAACTGCCAAGACAGACGAAGAAGCAAAGTTTCTGCTGACCTCGTTTAACTTGCCTTACAAGAAATAAGCGGAGATTTTACTATGTCAAAAACAAGTTCGGTATATAGAAACTTGAAAAGAGTTAAGATGGCTGCTAAGTATTCGAACCGCCGTCAAAAACAAAAAGCAATCATGATGGATAAGAATGCAACTCCGGAAGAGAGAATGCAAGCTCAGTTTGCTTTGCAAAAATTCCCGAAGAATTCTGCAAAATGCCGTATTCGCAATCGTTGCAGAATCACGGGACGTTCACGTAGTTATTACAGAAAGTTCGGTTTAAGCCGTGTTGAATTGAGAGATTTGGCAAGCTTTGGCGAAATTCCTGGTTTAGTAAAATCAAGCTGGTAAGGAGGGAAGATATCATGTCTATGAGTGATCCTTTGGGCGATATGCTCACACGCATCAGAAACGCACAAAGAGCGAAAAAGAGTGACGTTGTATCACCTGCTTCTCGCTTGCGTGAAAGTGTGTTGGAAGTTTTGAAACGCGAAGGTTACATTGAAGGTTTTGAAAAAAGCAATGTACGTCCTGGTGTTGATGAACTTCGTATTCAATTAAAGTACCATGAAGGTGCTGCTGTTATTACAAAAATTTACCGCGTTTCGACTCCGGGCCGTCGCGTTTATTCAAGCGTGAAGGATTTGCCGAGAGTTTACAACGGCTTGGGTATTTCCATCATTTCTACTCCGCAAGGTGTTATGAGTGATAATGAAGCCCGCAAAGCCAATGTCGGCGGCGAAGTTTTGTGCCAAGTGTTCTAAGGAGGTAGGAAATGTCAAGAGTTGGTAAATATCCAGTTGTTGTTCCTGCCGGTGTAGAACTGAGCATCAATAACAATACGGTTGTGGCAAAAGGAAAGTTGGGCGAATTGTCCTATTCTTTTGATGACAGCCACGTTGCAACAAAATTTGAAGACGGTAAAGTGACGGTTTCACCGTTGTCTCAAAGTAATGCAGCCAGAGCTTTGTGGGGTACAACCCGCGCTCGCATTAATGAGATGATTAAAGGTGTAAGCGAAGGCTTTACAAAAGATATGGAATTGGTCGGCGTCGGTTATAAGGCGCGTGTTGAAGGTAAGAACCTGATTTTGTCTTTGGGTTTTTCGCATGAAGTTACTTTTCCGGCTCCGGAAGGTATTAAAATTTCCTGCGCATCTCCGACACAAATTTCAATCTTTGGTGCAGACAAACAAAAAGTTGGCCAAGTTGCGGCAGAAATTCGTAAATATAGAAAACCTGAACCGTATAAAGGTAAGGGCGTAAAATATACCAACGAATATGTACGTCGTAAAGAAGGCAAGAAGAAATAAGGAATAAGTCGATGAATACACCAAAAAAATTGTTTGAAAGAAGACAAGCTCGTGTAAGATACGCTTTGAAAAACGCCGCCAACGGCAAATTAAGATTGTCGGTTTTCCGCAGCGGTAAGCATATCTATGCACAAATCATTGACGATGTAAAAGGTTTGACAGTTGCTTCTGCATCTACCTTGGATAAGGAAATCAGAGGACAAATTAAAAAATCTTCTACGGTTGAAGCCGCTGGCTTCATTGGTAAAGTAATTGCTGAAAGAGCTACAAAATCCGGTATTTCCGAAGTGGTATTTGACCGCGGCGGTTATATCTATCACGGTCGGGTTAAGGCCTTGGCCGAGGCAGCTCGCGAAGCCGGTTTGAAATTCTAGGAGATGAAGATGGTACAATCTACAGATCGTCATAACAAAAAAGAAGTGAAAGATGAGTTGGTCGAAAGACTGGTTCACGTTAACCGTGTAGCTAAAACCGTTAAAGGCGGACGCACCATGAGTTTCGCCGCGGTTGTGGTTGTGGGTGACCAAAAGGGTCGTATCGGTTTGGGTACCGGTAAGGCTGCGGAAGTTCCGGAAGCAATCACCAAGGCTACAAACGAAGCAAGAAAGAATATGATTCGTATTCCGTTGCGCGAAGGCAGAACTCTGCACCACGATATTTCCGGTCGTTTCGGCGCCGGTAAGGTGGTTTTGAGAACAGCTCCTGCCGGTACCGGTGTTATTGCCGGCGGCCCGATGCGTGCTGTTTTTGAAGTTTTGGGTGTGCAAGATGTGGTTGCCAAATCATTGGGTTCCAATAACCCGTACAATATGATTAAAGCAACTTTCGATGCTTTGAAGGGTATTAACTCACCGAGAATGGTTGCGGCAAAACGCGGCAAAAAAGTCGGTGATATTGTCAGCCGCCGTGAAGGTATGGCCAAAGACGTTAAAGAGGAGGCTTAATCATGGCAACTAAAAAGAAGACAATAAAAGTTACCAGAACAGGTAGCACAATCGGACGCCCGACTTATCAGGAAACAAACCTGAGAGGTTTGGGATTAACCAAAACCGGTCGCACCGTTGAGCTCGAGGATACTCCGGCAATACGCGGGATGATTAAGAAGGTGGCTCACTTGGTCAAGGTTGAAGAATAAGATTTGGGGAGAGTGCCAAGAGATTATCATACTTGCAAATTTCTTCCTTGTGTAGCGTTTTGTACACGGCGTCAGAAATTAACTGCGTAGCATAATCTCTTATCCCTCTCTTTAAAGATTTATTTTTCAGACTTGCAGAGAATTTGAAAAAAGGTGAAAAAAATGAAACTTAACGAATTAAAAGACAACGAAGGCGCTACCAAAAATCGTAAACGCGTAGGTCGCGGTATCGGTTGCGGTAAGGGCAAGACCTGTGGTCTCGGCCACAAAGGTCAAAAGGCTCGTGCCGGTGGTGCTAAAATGGGATTTGAAGGCGGTCAAATGCCGCTGTATCGTCAGTTGCCGAAGCATGGTTTTAAAAATCCGTTTGCAAAGACTTATGCCGTTGTAAACTTGGATACCATTCAAAAAGCTATTGACGGCGGCAAGTTGGATGCCAAGTCAATCAATGTTGAATCATTGCTCAGCTCTAACGTGATTTCTAAGAAGCTGGACGGCATTCGTTTGCTCGCACGCGGTGCAGTGACCAGCAAGATTGAAATCACCGTTAATTCGGCTTCTAAGGCAGCTGTAGAGGCTGTTGAGAAAGCCGGTGGCAAAGTAAATCTCATCTAGTTGGCAACTAATACAAAAATTACGGGTCGGAAGTGTCCTCACGTACCTCTATGTACGCTCCGGTACTTCCGACCTTATTTTTTATTATTTGCGCGTACTATCTGAGATTTACATGGAGATATTAAAAAGGAGGTGCGACAAACACCTCCTTTTTTGATAACATAATAAAGTAAAAAAACGGTCGGATATTCCGACCGTTTAAGATTTTATCGCTAACCGTTTTGTTTTTTATTGGCTTTTATTTGGGCTAAATTTCTGCCCGGCAACGCATCACGGCTGACCGTACGCTTCGTATTCTTCTTTTTAGGGGCGCGCTGTTGTTGAGTAGCAATTTGTTGTTCTTCCGGATTTCCAAATTTTAAACTATGGGAAAATTTGTGGGAGCGCAGGCGAACAATGGTCGTTGCTTCGAAAGTATTATCATCATTATGTATAGTAGCTCGTTCATGAGCTATCAAATTTTTAACCACTTGCTCATGTTTTGCTTCAGCATCTTTTGATGTAACGCTCCAAAAACCATCTTTTTCAATATTTCCATTTCCGCCGAATTCTTCATATCCAAATTCAAATTTTTTACTGCCGTCATCATATATAACTTGCTCATGTTTTGCTTCAGCATCTTTTGATGTAACGCTCCAAAAACCATCTTTTTCAATATTTTTAAAGTCTCTGTCGAATTTTTCATATCCAAAATATTGAGTTTCTTCTTCAACAGGAGCATGCATCGGTCTTTGTTTTGCTATCTCCTTTAATATCGACTGAAGAGAAGCACTTGTCGCACCATTTTCCCTCAGTTCTTTAATTTTCTCTACGACAAGCCGTATTGTTTCCTCATCAAAGTCATTAGTAACCCAATGTTTGACTTTACCATCCAATCTGAAGGTTTTCGGATCCTCATTTTCCCGTGCCTTATATTGCGGATCATGATAAACCTTTCCGCCATACCATGTATTATCATTTTCTTGCACAGAAACCAATACGGAATCCGGAGCGCCTTTGACACCTTTCTTGGTTATGGAGATACCCTGAGTGCTCATATCTTTAACAACCTGCTCGGTTTCGTGTTCTTTTTTCTTCTTGCTGTCTTCTTCCAACTGTTTGTTGATAAAATAAGCTCCGGCACCGCTTAAGACAACGGCGGTTGCAATACCGGCGCATAATTGTTTCAGATTCTTAGCCATAACGATTCTCCTCTATAAAAACATTCCTATTAATTAAATAATAGAGGCAAAAATAAATTTTGTCAACACATTTTTGCAGAAATAACGCAAAGGATTAGTACGCAATTAGCGGGCTGGCGCAGTGTAATTTCGGCGGTGCAGAATATATAAAAATACGGATAATGTGATAAATACGACGAAAGCCTTTTCTCGAGGTGTACGGTACATAAGAGAAAAGGCTTTCAAATAGTTATCCGTTATACGGATTTTTTAGAATTGATCGGAGGTGCGTTTAATCAAATCTTCAATATTCTCCGGCGGCCAACCCGGTGTATCCATACCCAAGTGAATACCCATCTTAGCCAATACTTCTTTGATTTCGTTCAAAGATTTACGACCAAAGTTCGGTGTACGCAACATTTCTGCTTCAGTCTTTTGAACCAAATCACCGATATAAACGATATTGTCGTTCTTCAAGCAGTTGGCCGAACGAACCGAAAGTTCGAGTTCGTCAACCTTGCGCAACAGATTTTTGTTGAACGGCAATTCTTCGCGGATGTCTTCAACTTCGCTTTCCGGTTCATCAAAGTTAATGAACGGTTTGAGCTGGTCTTGCAGAATGCGAGCTGCCAAAGCAACCGCATCTTCCGGCGAAACCACACCGTTGGTTTCAACAATCATCGTCAGTTTATCATAGTCCATAGCCTGATTAACGCGGGTATTTTCTACCTTATAAGAAACTTTCTTAACCGGCGAATAAATCGCATCAACATTAATCAAACCGATAGGCGAGTCGCTGGTCATATTGGTAGAAGCCGGAACATAACCTTTACCGGTGGTAACGGTTAATTCCATATTGATTTTGGCACCGGCATCGAGTGTGCAGATAATGTGGTCCGGATTCATGATTTCAACATCATGACCGGTTTCAATCATTGCCGCAGTGACAATGCACGGACCTTCTGCCTTTAATGTCAGAGTTTTTGCCGATTCGCTGTGAACGGCAACCGCCAATTCCTTAACATTCAATACAATGTCGGTTACATCTTCCATCACACCCGGAATAACCGAAAATTCATGTAATACACCGTCTATTTTGATAGCAGAAACGGCGCCGCCCTGTAATGAGGACAACAAAACCCGACGCAATGCGTTACCGAGCGTCAGACCGAAGCCTCTTTCTAAAGGTTCAACCACAATTTTAGCTTTGTTTGTGCCTTCTGTTTGCGACACATCCAACTTTGTTGGTTTAATCAATTCTTGCCAATTCTTTTGAATCACGGGTTTAATCCTTTTCTTTAGAGTTATATATGCATATATTTAAGCACGACGACAGGCCAAATAAGGCCTGTGTCGCAAAATAAAAACTAGACGCGGCGTCTTTTTCTCAAACGGCAGCCGTTGTGCGGAATAGGCGTTACATCGCGAATCGAAGTAATGGTAAAACCGATAACCTGCAATGCTCTGATTGCGGATTCTCTGCCCGAACCCGGACCTTTAACTTCTACTTCCAATGTTTTCATGCCGTTTTCCTGAGCCTTTTTACCGGCTTCTTCGGCAGCTACCTGAGCAGCATACGGTGTAGACTTTCTCGAACCCTTAAAACCTTGAGCACCGGCTGTTGACCAAGAAACGGTATTGCCTTGAGCATCAGCGATGGTAACTCTTGTGTTGTTGAAAGAAGAATCGATGTGTGCCACACCCGAAGTAATATTCTTTTTTTCTTTCTTTTTTCTTTGAATTGTTGCTTTAGCCATTTGCACTCACCCCACTATTTCTTCTTATTCGCAATGGTTTTACGTTTACCTTTACGGGTACGAGCATTTTGTTTGGTGCTCTGACCGCGTACCGGCAGACCTTTACGATGTCTTAAACCACGATAGCAACCCAAATCCATCAATCTTTTGATGTTGGTACCGACTTCACGGCGAAGTTCACCCTCTACCAGATAGTCGCTATCGATAACTTCACGAATCTTCATTACTTCATCATCGGATAAATCATTAACGCGGCGGTTAAGATCGATACCGGACTTCGAGCAAATGTCTTGAGCAGACTTGCGTCCAATGCCGAAGATATAAGTCAGTGCGACTTCAATTCTCTTGGCACTTGGAATATTTACACCAGCTATACGAGCCAAATTTAATCTCCATTATTTAATAAATTAAAACATTCAAAAAGTTGATCACCACTTTTCAAAATTAAGCGGATTATAGGCACGATATTTGTCAGAGTCAACACCTTTTTGCAAAAAAATTGAATTTTTTTTGCGATTTTAACGATTTTTTAAAAAACACCGCTGTCAGCGCCGATTTTACGGGTTAATCTTTATCATCACTCAATCCGAGAACATCGTTTATCTTACGGCTTACGGCGTCGATAGTGCCGGTACCGTCTACGGTTTTAAGCAATCCGCGGGTTTCAAAAAACGGAATGGTCGGATATGTCAGCAAACGATAGTTAATCAGGCGATTCTGTACCGTAGTGCGGTTATCATCTTTACGGCGGGCAAATTCGGTGCCGCCACAAACATCGCATACTCCGTAAATCTGCGGCTTTTGGAATTTGTCGTGATAGCCGGCGCCGCATTGCATACAGGCGTAACGTCCTAAAATACGTTCCATAATGATTTCGTCGGGAACCTGAATTTCCAGAACAGCTGTCAGTTTAATATTCTGTTCGGCTAATAAATCCTCCAAAACCTCGGCTTGAGGCAGAGTGCGCGGGAATCCGTCCAAAATAAAGCCGTTGGCACAATCCGGTTCGGCAATCCGGTTTTTAACCATCTCAATAATCATTTCATCACTGGCAAATTCTCCGCGTTCCAGAGTTGCCTTCAACTCGTGGCCGAGCGGCGTATCCTTTTCGGCAAACTGACGCAGCATCTCGCCGGTAGATAAATGCGCAATATGGGTTTTTTCTTTTAAAATCCGAGCCTGTGTGCCTTTGCCGCAACCGGGAGCCCCCGTAAATACGACAAACAGGCCTTCTTTTGCTTCTGTCATAATTTAGCGATTCTTCTTACTGATTAATGCCGCTTTTTTAAGCAAACCTTCGTATTGATAAGCAATCAAATGGGATTGAACCTGATTTACGAAGTCCATTGTTACCTGAACCACGATGAGTAGGGTAGTACCGCCCAAAACAAACGGAACACCGACTCGACTGATTAAGATTTCCGGCAGAATGCAAAGGCATACCAAATAAATTGAGGCAACCATCGTCAGACGCGTAATTACATAATCCAAATATTCGGCAGTGTTTTTACCCGGACGAATACCGGCAATAAATCCGCCATGCTTCTTTAAATTATCGGCAGTTTCTTCCGGATTGAATACCACGCCGGTATAAAAGAACGTAAAGAACAGGATTAAGAAGGCATATAAACCCAAATACAGCGGCTGACCGTGACCGAGTAACTGGCTCAAAGTTTGTACCCAACCCGGACCTTGTTCGGCCGAGAGATTGGCAATCGTAATCGGCAACAACAACAAAGAGCTGGCGAAAATCGGCGGAATAACACCGGTCGGGTTAATCTTGAGCGGCAAATGCGAGCTGTCGGCAGCCGTCATACGCATTCCCATCTGGCGCTTCGGATATTGAATCACGATACGGCGTTGTGCGCGTTCTACAAATACGATTACATAAATCAATGCCAAAGCCATAATCAGCAGCATAATGATTGTGCCGATAGACATTTGACCGGCGCGTCCCAATTCAAAAGTTTGTGCCAAGGCATTTGGAATATTGGCGATAATACCGACCGTAATGATGAGTGACGAGCCGTTACCGACGCCGCGCTGGGTAATCTGGTCGCCAAGCCACACAATGAACATAGTGCCGCCCACCAAAGATACTATAGTCGAAAACTTAAACGCAAATGCCGGAATCAGCACGGCAGAAGCACCGTTGGCACCGGAAACACTCAACAAACCGACGGCAATACCGTAACCTTGAATGATGGTAATAAGAACTGTCAACATTTTGGTATAGTGTACAACCTTGCGATGTCCGGCTTCACCTTCTTTTTTGAGGGCTTGCAAGGACGGAATAACCGATTGTCCGAGTTGAATGATAATGGACGCAGAAATGTAAGGCATAATGTTGAGGGCAAAAATAGTCATACGCTCCAACGCACCGCCGGAAAACATATTAAACATACCCAAAATACCGCCCGAGTTGCGGCTGAACATTTCAGCCAAAACACCGGCGTTAATACCCGGAAGCGGGATAAACGTTCCCAAACGGAATACAATTAACGCCATAACGGTAAACCACAATCTTTTCTTAAGTTCTTCAGCCTTACCAAAGGCAGACATATCTAAGCCTGCTGCCATTTTTTCTGCTAACGAAGCCATTTTATCATCCTTTAAAAAATTTAAAACCAAATAAGGGGCACTTTTTGCCCATTGCCGATAATTTAATACACAAAAATAAAATTTATGCAACAAAAATATGTTTATCCTCAATATTTTGTTGATGACTGGCGAATCGGTACAATTTCAGAAAAAGTGTTTTGTGTTGCGTATACTCTTTAGGCGGTATTGATATATTACCTGTGTTGAAAGATTTACGGTGCGGCAATAAAAAACCCTGACCGAAATCAGGGTTTTGATTTTGCTTATGCTACCATTTGTTTTATTGTGGCAATGGCATCGCTTATTTTTTCTACATCGGTGCCGCCGGCTTGGGCCATATCCGGACGACCGCCTCCACCCTGACCGCCGAGAATTCCGGCAGCCGCACGCACCATGTCAACGGCATTGTACTTGCCGGTTAAATCCTTGCTGACACCGACCACAACCGAGGCTTTGCCGTCTTTGTCGGAACACAAAACCACAACGCCGGAACCGATTTTTTGCGTAATGTCATCAACAAATGCCTTCAGTTCTTTCGGATGGGCATCAGGTACCAATTTGCCGACGAATTTTACGCCGTTAACGGTTTCTACCTCGTCTTTAGCCGAAGATTGACCACCGGCCAGACTTCTCTTTAAATTAAAGATTTCAGCTTCAAGTTTTTTGCGTTCTTCAAGCAATCCGGCAATTCTGGATTCCAAATCATTGATGTTGGTTTTCAGGCCGTTGGCCGCCGCATGCAACTTATCTTCCAAAAAGCGTACATAAGAATCCGCACCGCAACCGGTTACACATTCCAAACGACGCACTCCGGCGGCCACTGCAGATTCCGATAAAATATGAAAATAGCCGATGTTACCGGTAGAACAAACATGAGTTCCGCCGCAAAGTTCGCGTGAGAACGGGGCTTTTTCGTCGCCCATGGTAACCACGCGCACGTCGTCGCCGTATTTCTCGTCAAACAACGCCATGGCGCCGAGGGCAACCGCTTCGTCTTTATTCATAATTACGGTGTTGACTTTCAAATCATTACGAATCTGTTCGTTGACGATATCTTCCACCTTACGGATTTGTTCGGTCGTAATTTGTTTTGGGTGCGAAATATCAAAACGCATTCTGCCGGCTTCAACCGCCGAACCTTTTTGCGCCACATGGTCACCCAACACAATTTTTAAGGCTTTGTGCGCCAAGTGGGTTACCGAGTGATTGGCACAAATTTGTGTGCGATTTTCTTTGTTGACTTCAAAATTGGCAAATTCGCCGACCTTAACCGTACCGCTTTGCAATTCGCACACGTGAGCATATACGTCATTTAATTTTGGCTTGCAGTCAACGACTTTGGCCGTAAAGTTTTTGGAGGTAATCATACCGATATCGCCGACCTGACCGCCGCGCTCGGCATAAAACGGAGTCTGATTGGCAACCAGCTCAAATTTGCCGGAAGTTACTTCGTTTACTTCTTTATCATCTTGTACCAGAGCTTTAATTTCGCCGTCGGCTTTTAAGGTGTTGTAGCCCAAAAATTCGGTGGCACCACACTTATCTTTAATACCGTACCAAACTTTGGCCACGCCTTCGTCACCGGAACCGGCCCAGTTTTTGCGAGCTTCTGCTTTTTGTTTTTCCATACAGGCGTTAAATCCGTCAATATCAACTTCAAGATTCTTGCTCTTGAGCGCGTCTTGTGTCAAGTCGAGAGGAAAACCGTAAGTGTCATAAAGTTTGAATGCGGTTTCTCCGCCGAGTTTGGCACCGGAAGGTAATTTAGCTATTTCATCATCAAGCAGTTTTAATCCTTTATCCAGCGTGCGACCGAAACGTTCTTCTTCGATTTCGATGGTTTCACGTATCAGATTCTCGCGCGCGTAAAGTTCGGGATAGGCTTCGCCCATTTCTTTTTGTAACGTCGGCAACAGCTTATAAATCATCGGTTCTTTTACGCCGAGCATATAGGCATGACGCATGGCACGGCGCATAATACGGCGCAGAACATAGCCGCGGCCTTCGTTGGACGGTAATACGCCGTCGGCAATTAAAAAGCTGATGGCGCGTAAATGGTCGGCAATCACGTTGTGTGAGGCCTTGAGCGGGCCGTTCGGATCGGTGTCGGCAATATCGGCGATGGCTTTGATGATATGTCGGAACATATCTGTTTCAAAGTTTGAGTGAACACCTTGCAAAATGGCGGCAATACGCTCCAAACCCATACCGGTATCGATAGACGGGCGTTTTAAATTAATGCGTGAGCCGTCCGGCAAATCTTCAAATTGGTCAAATACCAGATTCCAAATTTCAATAAAACGATCGCCGTCTTCTTCCGGAGTCCCCGGTAAACCTCCCCATACTTCCGGACCGTGGTCATAAAAAATCTCGGAACACGGACCGCATGGGCCGGTATCACCCATTTGCCAAAAGTTATCTTTGGTGGCAATACGAATAATGCGGTCTTCCGGCAAACCGGAAACTTTTTTCCAAATATCGTGAGCCTCGTCGTCGTCATGATAAATCGTAACCGCTAATTTTTCTTTTGGCAGGCAAAATTCTTTGGTCAGCAACTCCCACGCATACGGAATGGCGTAGTCCTTAAAATAATCACCGAAAGAAAAGTTGCCCAGCATTTCAAAAAACGTATGGTGGCGTACATCATAACCCACACTGTCCAAATCATTGTGTTTACCACCGGCACGCACACTCTTTTGAGCAGTGGCCGCTCGAGTGTAGTCACGGGTTTCGTTACCGGCCAGAATGTTTTTAAATTGCACCATTCCGGAGTTGGTAAACATCAAAGTCGGGTCGTTATCCGGCACCCCAAAGACGATGACGGAACTATTTTGTGACCGTTCTTTGCAAAATAATCCAAAAACGTTTTACGAATTTCATTTACACCGATTGTCATTTTGTATCCTTAATTTTAAGCTTAAAAATTTTTCACTGACGCGCAGATTATAACAAACTTTGGCGCTTGTCCATATTTATTTGCAAAAAAAATATTGACAAATAAAAGAAATGCGTTATAAAACCGATAACAAACCCTATAATTATGGTAAAAAAAATGATTATCTTGGCAGTTTGCTTTATGCTTTCTGCCGTTACCGCCGGCGCTCAGCGCGGTATTACTAAAATCGAGCGCGATTCTGTGGAGATTGTTATGAAAGACGCTCCCAGTTTTGAACATCAACGTTTTGTGTATGGTTTGTACAAGGACAAACAAGAGCTTCTTCCCATGGTTTATGACATGGTTGAGGAGCGCTCCGTTAAGCTGATGGCCTTCTTTAAGGATACGGAGATTTTGGTCTACGACACAGACGGAACTTTGGTAGACAAAGCTGTTTTGGAGTTTCCGATTGATCGACATTCTGTCGTGAAATTTGAGGAAATTGACAGTCGCCGCGGTGAAAATATGTATGAGTTGGTGATATATTACAACGACAACGATTGGATATTTCAGCCCATAGGTACGTATTGCCGCAATGATTATCATCTTTATAGAATTATAATCACCATGGAAGCGGAGTTAATTAAGTAAAACAAAAGGTCGGATTGATTTCCGACCTTTTGTTTTTTTTTGTATAAAAAATTGTGAAATAACAATAAGATAGTCCATGTATTCAGTGTGTTGAAAATAAAAACAAAAAAGTTAAAAAAATGCTGGAAAAATTAAAAAAAATATGCTACAATCAAAAGAAGTATTGGGACTTTTAAAAGGGTGCGCTATGTATATATGGATATTATTGGCAACGATTATGGTCGCCTTGAGTTTTTTCAACGTTGCGCCGCGTGCGGATAAAGAGCACGCGCTCAACGAGGTTAAGGCTGCCACGGTTGTTAACCGTTTTAAGGCAGAACATTCTGCGCGCCTTCATACGTTGGAGTGTGAGATAGTGTATAACCGCAACAGTCAAAGCAGCAGTGGTGCTGCCGGCTGGGACGGTGCCGACGGCAATATTAGAAGAAGTGCTTCCGGTCCGGTTGAAGTAACGGATTATGAGCCGGTTTATACGTCGCTGAAATCATATCTTCCGGTGGGATATTTAACCGGTAAAAAGAAAAAAGACGGTACCGGCGGCAACTATTCTACCAGCAATTTGCGGCAATTTGTTTATTGTTTGTCGTTGGATGCCGAAAGCGACGCTTCCTTAAAGACGGACAGCGAAGTGTTTATAGCGTGTGATGCGCAAGATGACGCCAGAACGAAAAATATCGGCGATCACCGCTATTTGGTTTCTGTTGCACCTATTCCGGACAGATGGCTGACAAAAGACGGCAGTACGAGCGAATACGGCAGTATAACGCCGTTGCCGACGTTTGTTAATCTGTTATCAAAAACTCACGATAAAACCGTTGTGTTCGGCTGGCTCGGGTTTGATGCGGATTCCGGCAAACTGAAATTGCACGGAGTCGGTTCAGTAGCATCGCGCTCAATCAAGCTGAAAAACAAAGACCATACTTTTGATGATTCGTATCAAGATACTTTTGAACAGCGTCTGGATGATAATTATAATTATAAGTCAGATTTGGACAGTAAACAAGCCGGTCATGAAAAACTGGTGGCAGAGAACATAATTCTTTCCGAAAATTCTGCTTTATGGCGCAATCCGGTATTTGATGATTGCAAAGCGACTCCGTGTATGTTTGCTTATGAAGTATTTCCCAAAACCGATCCGGCCTGCCATTGTTATAACATATTGAAAAAATATTATGACCCTGATAATGCCGGTCGTCTGAATTTGGCCGAATGTTATAACGATGAGCAACACCCGAATATTGAAAACAATACACAGGTAAATGCTTTTACCAAAGATACGCTTAAAGACAGAGAATTAAGATATAAAAAATTTGAACATTATTTGAAATAACCAACCGATTAAGGAGAACGCCGATGAAAAACTATAACAACAAAAAATCCATATTGGAGCGAGGTGGCTTGATGATAGAAGCCTTGGCCATGCTTGGATTGATAGCAGTGGTAACCCCGACCATGTATAAAAAATCCGCGGAGCGGACGATGGAGGTTGAAGACATCAACACCGCCACCTCGATGAGGACGGTGATGAATGCGGCTGAAGCCTTTATGTCTTCAAACTATGCGGATATTATGAAAGTTATGGAAGAAGATACCACTCATCAGCATACGGTTGGAGAAGGCGATAAACAACAAACAATCGGTGTTATGGATATTCCGCCGGAAGATTTAGCCCCATATTTGCCTTATAAATTCAGCGAAGACAGCGCTTTATTCAATTATGGTGTCCCGAAAATTCGTATTGTTCGTGCCGGCGATAATTTAACGGCGTTCGCAATGTTTCCGGCAAAAGTCGGCGGAGAAGATGGTATAGGGCAAGAGCGTACGGTGCGTATTGCATCTTTAATCGGTGCTAATGGTGGTTATGTTTCGGAAGAAAAAGCAAGAGCACGCGGTGTCGGCGGCGTGTGGAATTTGGACGGCGACTATTATAATGCGGTTTTTGACGGCAGTGATGATGAAAAGCAGTTTTCGTTGGTTACATCTTCTTCCAATGTGGTTAACGGTTCCAATGCCATGGCGGAAGCTGATCCGACCGAGTTTTTGAAGCGTACGAAGCAAGACGGCTCCGGTTGGCGTAATGCTATGCGTACCGACTTATATATGGGTTCCGGTCCCGATAATGCTCAAGATCCGGATGACAGAGAGCATCAAAATGATTTCTTCAGCATTTATAATGTGAATGAATTGATTATCGGTGCTGATGATCAAAGTAATAAACATAAAGCTCAATTGTTGCGGAAGGCAATAAAAACCGGTGATGCCGATACGGATTTTGAGAGTTCCAAAAAAATCTCCGGCGATTACGGTTTATATATTGCCGGCAGCGGTTCCAGAGGTGAGGGCGCCGGTAATGCCTATATTAAAGGCACATTGTTGGCGGCCGGAAATCGTTTTTGGGCAGATAGCAACACTTTAAAATATACGGGTACCAATTTGGAATTTGACGGTACCAACTTCTTTATAGGCAAAAATCAGAGTAATGATGGTCAAAATGCGGCTCATCACGTTATTTCGGGTAAGGCTGAAAAAGATAACAGCCAGTTGGCTATTATGGGTACGCTCAAAGACAGTTCCGGCAATATGACCGGTATAGTGGATATTGCAGAAAAGGGCGATATCGGCAATTATAAGCCTAAATCAAGTGTACAAAAGAAAGCCAATGTTGTGATTAATACAACAAACAAGGGTACCGGCGGTGCGGACGTTGAGGCACCGAAATATTCGGCAGATGATAAAGCGCCGGAGTTCGGGGTTGATGTTTCCGGCAATATGGTGGTTGAAGGTGTGTTGGCGGCAGGTCAGCTCGATGTTAACAAAATTCGCACTTCAAGTATTTCCGTAGGTTCGGAAAATATTGATGATGAATATAAATGGATGGATGTTGATAAAGACGGTGTACACGTTCATCAACCGGCAAGCGGTGCTTATAAAGGTACGCAGATTGAAGCTCGCGACAAACTTATTACAATGCGTGTCGGCGGTAATAATGCCATTGAGAAAAATACCGATAGCAATGCTATTGAGAAAGATACCGAAGTACAAATTGTAATGGATGCCGACAAGGGTATTACCGAAAGAGTGACGAAAGGTAAGAAAGTGGCGGTTGCTTCCGGTAATTTAGGTGTGAATATTGAAGAAAAAGACAGTAACAGAAACATCAATATCGGTACAGCCGATGACAGCGGTATTGTAAACGGTACCGGCAACAGCAGCGACGCCGATTATCAAGTAAGCTTCAGTAAGAATGCCGATATAAACGTAAATGCCGGCAACTTGAAGATAAGTGACGGCAGCAATCCGGTGTTTACTGTTCGCGGTAAAGGTGCCGACGGCGGAAGTATTACCGATGATTTAACCGGTAATGACGGCGATGACTATAATATAGCCGGTCACGGAAACACAGTGTTTACGGATAAAGGTGCAAACAGCAATAAGTATTTATCAATGAGAAGAAGTTTGCCGGAAAATACAAATGAACACGCCGCAGTGAATATTATCAGAGGCAAACAGGACAGCGGTACCTCCGATCAAGGCAGAGGCTTGGTTTATGTTGATATGGATGACAGAGCTTCCGATGCATATGCTGAAGTGCAAGTGAATACAAGCAGCAGTTACGGGGATAAAGGAGTCAATGCAAAAAGTACTAGATCTGATGCAAATATATTGGCCGGCGGTATTTATATCCGTAAAGGTTTGATTGATATTGTGCCGGATTCCGGTGCATCAAATTCCGGATTTGGAGATACTGCGTCCAGCAATAATTATTTGATTGGTTCATATAATGCAGATGACGGAATGGGTGTGATTCGCGCCAGTCGCTTTGTTGCCAATAACGTGACAACATCCGGTAAGCGGGTGATGGTGCCGGAGTTTTTCAATAGTGCACTTTATCAGGAATATAATGGTGCGGATGGGAATACTCGTTATGATACTTATATGGTAAATCCGGCTTATACATCAGTGATGAACGATATTAAACTGGTTTCGCGCGGTGGTGCTCGTTTGAGCGATATTCTGCCGGTGTTTATTACCAAAGGTATTTATACCGCGGTTAACAATAAGTCGGAAGATGTATATAAGCCGAGAATGCTTGATGCGAGTACAAGTGATTTATACATTAAAGATGACGGTACATTGAGTATTATGAATGCAGGCGGAAATTATTATATTGATGAACCGGCGTCGCCGATTATCGGCGTGGTGCCGGCGCCGCAGTGTCCTCCGGGATATGCGCGTATGATTACGGTTACGCCGGCGAGTATTCGTATGTCTGAAGCCGGTAGATTTAAGAATCCGATTGGCAACAGTTCGAATTTCAAACGCATGAGGATAGATGTGGATGACTTTACCAACCCGTCCGTCGGCGGATATTGGATTGATAATCAAGGCACAAGACGACATATTGATGACCTTAACGCAACAGAAGGAGCATTTGATCCAAGCAGTCCGAATTATGTGAATCCGTCACAAATACATGCCGAAGGTATGGCAAATCAGTTATATATCGGTCTTGTGAGTACGGCAACAAGTACGGAAGGCCAGAACGGCTTGACAGACGCGACAAAGATGAATCCGGTTTATCAACCGGGAGTGCATTTGGTCGGCGGCAGTGAAAAATGGTCTGCTACCAATGCCGAAGGATATGACCATCATATGGAAATGACAGTGGCTAACAGAGATTATAATTTTGATAGTGAAGAGGGTATTCCTTTGGAGATAGATGGCAATGGTTTTATGCCGAGTTCCAAACTGGAAAAATTAACGCCAAGCGGAAAGCGGAGAATTGTGTCGGATGAAGATCGTCGTAATTCTACCGGTGGTAATTTTGGTTCCGTAGTTTCACACAAAATTACCGAGGTAAACAACGGTGTGGCAAATGTATATAACAGCAAGAACCCTAAGGATACGGCTGCACAAATGATATATGGCAAAACCGCCAACGTTATATCCAATGACGCCAACTCGCAGATATTAAGTATTCAGGATATGTATTACGAAAATAATGCTGTTAAAGTTCAGCCGCGTCACTATAAACTGAAGCAGGATATTGATATTTCCGGTACGCGTATTTTGGCCGATACAATCAGAAATGTTGAATTTGAGGATAGAAACGGTGCATCGGTTTATATGCTGACATCAAGAGATCCGAATGCTTTTGAGCCGATCACTTTCCAAAAGAGTACTTGGTTGAAATCAATGGCTATTCCTTTGTCTAAACGGGGTAAATATTCCAATAACTCGAGTTCGTATGCTACCGGTTGGGCAATATTGATGGGCTTTATTTATCCGCGTTTTGCTTATGCAAACATTTTGCAAGCGCTTAATGTGGCACAAAATTATCAGAAACTTCCGACTTATGAGACTTCTACCAAGAGGTATCGCGGCGGTTATGATGAGCATGAGCGCAGATCACACAGAATAACCAACAATGAGGAATACTTCTTCTGGAACGTATTTCCGGTGGAACAGGAAAGCTTGGAAGCGTTTGTGACGACATATTGCTACTTTGATCAGGATAACAGAGCGTTCGAAATGTTTAATAACAGCACCGATGTTAAAAATCATTTGCCGATGATTGACTATATCGGTACGTTTACCGAAGGATATGAGCCTGAGGGAGAGAATAAAAAGTATCGTCAACGTTTGAACGATCCGTCAATGAAATATAACGAATTGTGGTAATATTGTCTTGATGATAACGCCGGTTTGAGATTTGTCAGACCGGCGTTTTTTTGTATATAGCTTGAAAAATGCTTGCTTTAATCGTTATTTGCGGCTATTTTCTTATTAAGAATTAACTCGAGGAGAGAATTATGCAAAAAAAATTAGCATTTATGACAGGCGTAATAACATTGCTGAATGTTTTTCCGGCTTTGGCTACGGATGAATATTCGGTTGTCGGTGATAATTATTCACATAAATTTACGGTGTATAACGAAGGCGAAAAACTGGTTGTCGGCGATAAAACATTCAAAAGTCCGTTTACCATTGAAAAAAGATATTTGGAAGCAATGTGGACTGCGGCAAATAAATGGACAACCGTCGTGGAAACATCCGAGCCGAAACCGACCGCGGGTTATGCCTTATTCTCCTTGGATGATTATAATGCCTCGGCAAGCAGTCCGTATGTGGAAATAAAAGATTTTTCGTATCGGGTGACATATATCAATGCCGTGATAAACAATAAAGAGATTATTGAAGATGAAGATGACGACGACGAGGAGGAGGATCTTCCGGACGGAATCAACGGCTTTATCGAAATAGGTTACGGTGTTGATGAGGATAATCCGGGGTGGCAGGAATACAGCGGATTGCATTCTTTGTTGCATAATCAGCCCTTGGCGGATTTACACACAGTGCTGTTGCACGAAGTTATGCATTCGCTCGGTATAACCTCCGACGTTTCTCAACAGCGTGAAAAAAGTGCTGACCCTAAAGGTTATTATTTTACGGAAAAAGACAGCGAAAGTCTGTCGGTGTGGGATAAGGACTTAAGGCTTTATACCGGCGATTATGATATGTTTTATGATGATGATGAAATTGTTCCGGCATCAACAATGGCGGTCGGAAAAGACAGAGATTTCGATGTGTTTAAGTATTCTCCGTACCTTGTCAGCGAAACAACGCTTAAGGTTTTGAGCGGAAAAGATAACTATAACGATGCGCGGGTGGCCATAATTCAAAACGGCGGTCTGACCAATTATTCGATCAGCTATGATAACATAGATACGCGTCCGCAGGTATTCGGGTTGCCGATACATAATGCCGATAATGATGAGATTGATTTATCGCATATTGAGTTGCGCAACAGCTTTATGTCGCACCAAAGTTTTCGTAACTGGCTGGTGCCGATGGAGGCGGAATTGGCGGTTTTGAAAGATATCGGGTATGACATTGATTTGCGCAAATTCTTCGGTAAATCATATTATTTGAATGAAATAACCGATAATTTCGCTACCGGATATTCCGAATGGAACGGCAGTGCTTATACCGGTATCCCGAGTACGGTGGCTCAAGGTGTGGGTTTACATATTTACGGAAACAATAATAATATTACGCAAACTTCGGATATATTGACTGCGGGCGACGGTTCTTTCGGTGTCAGAATTGATGGTGTGAGCAATAAATATACACTCGGCGGTGGCAGTATTATAGCGGCAAACGGTAAAGAAAATCTGGGAATTGCCGTCACGTGGGGCAAAAATCACATAATAAATGTTGCAAAAAATGCCGAGGTAACGGCAGCGGGAGATGACGGTATTGCCGTTGCATTTGATTTTGGGGATAATATGTTCGGCAATTTAGACGATGACCGCGGTTCGTACTTCAATTATTATAGCGGATCTAACAGAGTGCCGACAAAAGAAACCGACGAAGCTTTGGTTAAACAATTCAATGTTGCCGGAACGCTGAACGGAACTTCGGCGGCAATTTATATTGCGGATAATGCGCACGTCGAGCAAATAAATATTTTGAACGGCGCTTATATCAACGGCGATATTCTTTCCGATTGGAACTCGGAAAAATCAGGACCAAAGGCCAGAATTTTGCGAAAAGACGGCGACGAATGGGCATATGTTGATATTAATGACGAATCGCAAATATATTTTACCGATATCAATATTGATGCGGGTTTTTCCGGTATTATTAACGGTAGTATCAACGGCGAAACAGAAAAAATCAACACTTTCAGATTGAACAATGCCGGCGCGGTAGATTTCAAGGGTAAAGAATTGGCGGTTTATACCGTTGATAATTCCGGCACGATTGATATTGAGGATGCATCTGTGTCCGTATATAAGGGGACAATCAGCGGCAACGGCGTAATTAATGTTGCCGATAATTTGCGTTTGGATTCCTCTGTTGAGCAAATAGAAAATGTTGTGAATTTGCAAAACGGTGCGTTGTTTTCAACCGTAAACGGAGATGTCGGTACGGTGGAAATTGCGCGATTAAATGCCGATGATGCGCTTATTTCTTTTGATTTGGGCGATAAATATGATTTGCAAAATGTTTCGCAAAAAAATACGGCAGCGATATCGCAAATTATTTTAAAAATGGAAAATGCCGACACTTTGCAAGACGGTGCAATTTATGAGTTGTTTGAAGATGCCGATAAGGCGCTCGATTTAGGCGATTCATTCGGTAATGTTTATTATAACAATAAAAAATATTACATTACGCAAGATGCTCAACACAAAAACTTATTGCGCGCCAGAATGTCTGATGAAAAAGTTTCGTTGCATGAGGCGGTGGAAAATGAATCGGCCGCCAATTACATCATTACCGATGACGGTAAACAAAATGAAGATGTCGGTACGGTTCACGGCGATTATTTCGAAATCAGCGGTAATGATATTGATGTGAACGGATACAGTGGTTTGGTTGCAGACGGGGAAACAAATAAGGAAAAAACCGTGCTTAAAACCGGTATTTTCGGGGCAAAAGACAGTGATGTCAGTGTGGTAAACAAAGGTAATCTGGAGGTTGTTGCACAAGATAAGGAAATTACACTCGGACAACAGGGTGAAAGTGCAATTTATATCAATAACGGTAAAGTAACGCTTGATGCGCGTGATAATGCCATCAATGTTGCCGGAGCGATAACGGGTGAGCAAAACGGTGATAATTTAATTAAAGCGCAGGGTGAGTCCGTGTCGGTGAATGAGGTTGATAATGTCGGTATTGCGGCGTTGAGTACCGAATTGAATATGAACGGTGCGGCGCAAAATACTGTTTTGGTATCAAGTTACAGCGAAATAAATGTTGCCGACGACGGGTTTTTGGCGGCTGACGGCAGCAATGAGCTTTCGGTTGTCGGCGGAAGAATCAATCTGCTGAACGGGAAAGCGTCGCCGATTACCTTAAATAAAATGGAAACGGAAGACAATGTGTCTCTGAATATTGATATTGATTTGGCGAGTTTGACGGCAGACCATTTTGTTTTGCCGGATAAAAATGATTTGAATGCCGGTAATTCTCGTCTTGTCATAAGTAAGGTAAATCCGCTAAATCAAGATACCGCTTTGACCGCCGAGAAAATACAAATACCGTTCATTACCGAAGAATTCAATAACGAAAATTTGTCGGGCAAAGTTAGAGTTACGGCTTTATCAGCGTTGCTTACGCCGATTTTCAAATATGATATGGCATACAATGAAGATAACCAAAACGGCAATTTTGTATTGAAAAGAGGTAATGCCTCGCAATATGGCAGCTATAATCCGGCGATTATGGTGGCTCCGGTCGCGGCTTTGGGGGGATATTTAACACAATTGAATGTGTATGATACGGCTCTCAATAACATCGGAGGAGATAATCCGATATCAGGTTCTCAAACGTATTATCAGGGGCAAAGAACCATTATGCCGGACAAATCGCTGTGGATTAAGCCGTCATCATATTTTGAAAAAGTCAATTTGAAAGGCGGTCCGGAAATTAAAGATAATATGTACGATGTCTATGCCGGAATTGATTCGTCGATCGTGCGGACTTTCGGCAACGGTGGTTTCAATTACGGAATGTATGTCGGGTATAATTATTCGCGGCAGAAATATGACGGAAACACAATTCGTCAAAAGGGCGGAACATTCGGCTTGGCAACGCGTTTTTATGTGAATAACTGGTTTAATATCGCAACAGCCACCGTTGGTTTGGATAAGGCCGAGGCTTCTACAATGTACGGTAAGGAAGATTTTGATATTTACAGATACGGTATTGCCGATAAAATAGGATTTAATTGGCAGCCGCAAAAGAGAAATTTGATAATTCAGCCGAATTTGCAATTGGGCTATACGACAATAAAAACTTCAAATTATCATAATGCGGCGAATGTCAAAATTAATTCGGAAAAGTTGCATGCGTTCAATATTGCTCCGGGAATAAAACTGGCCGGTAATTTGATGAACGGTTGGCAACCGTATGCCGAATTGAAAATGGTGTGGAACATAATGAATGATACAAAATTTGAGGCGCAACACATTAATTTACCGGAGATGAGTGTTAAGCCGTATGCGCAATACGGAATAGGTGTTCAAAAAACTGGTTACGGCCGACTCTCGGGCTATGGACAGATTGATTTATTGAGCGGCGGCAGAAAAGGTGTCGACTTAACCGCCGGAATAAAATGGGCGTTTTAGCAATTATTAATAGTCCTAAAAAAGGGTTATTGCATTTAATCGCTAAAAAAGATGAAACCGTGCAAATTTCGTTTTGCGGTTATATGATTGGATAAGACTGTTGACATTCAAGCCTGACCATTATAAAAATATAAGAGTCAACAACAAAACAAGAATGTAGAATTCTTAATCAAGCACTCGGGAAAGCAATCTTGCCTTTGTACTTGATATTTTATAAGAGGACTGTGCATGAAAAAACTTTTAATTTGTATCGGGCTTGCCTTAACGCTATCAGCTTGTGGCAGTGACCATGTTATTCGTTTTAATCTCAATCCGCAACAAAATGCAGATACCAAACCGGCATACGAGGGCAGAAGCCACTTCTTCTTCTGGGGAATGTGGCAGAAGACGGATTATAATTTGGCGAACGTATGCTATCCGAGAGGTATCAGCGCCATAGATGCCCATTGGACATTCTATGATTCTCTGATGGGAGGTTTAACTATGGGAATTTATGCGCCGGAGAGCTATTCGGTTTATTGTAATTAATTACGAAATCTGTATTAAAGAGCATAACCAAGCAAGAGTGTTATGCTCTTTTTTTATCTTCTTTTAAAGTGTCGCCGCTATTTTTCAGGGCTCTTAAATCGGAGCGAAATTCTATAATAAGCACTGCCTGCCAAAACAGAAAGATGAGCGTCACAATGTCATCACACATACGGTTCTCGATAATATCAACAAGCGCAAAAAGATAACCTTGCTCGGTTGTTACAAACAGCATTGCCGTTTCCCATGCAAACATAGAAATTCGTTTATCGATAATCGAAATTAAATTGTTGTTTTCATCATAAACAATATTTTGAACACGCTTTGTTTTGTATGAAAGATATTTTATTATAAACACCAAAGTGCAGATGAATATTTGAAGGAGAACGTTGTACCATATCCATTTTTTTTCGCAAATATTGTTAGGTACACCGGAAAAGTCATAATCATATTTAATCATATTCGGGATAGAATCCCAATACATATAATATATTGCAATTTCTATGATAAGAACCGAAAAAGTTAAGATGATTGATAAAACTGTTCTGAATTTAATTCCTTTTAAAGTACTTCCGGATATCAGTAACTTTAAAAATTGTATGAGAGAAGACATATTTCCTCCTGTTTTTTATGGTTCGCCCCCATAATATTGCAGAAAAAATAAAAAAACAAGAATATATTGACGTTTTGCGGTAACGGTTATCTGATATAAGGAAAAGTGTTTACGCCGTTATATAAAGTTATCATCAAGCCAAAATATACGCTGTGAACAAATTCACCAGATTGATATTTAGCATCTATTTCTTCTTTGGAACACCATTTAAGGTCGGAAACCTCTGTTTTATTGAAATTTATGTTCAAGGAAGAATCTGTTAATTCAACAAAATAAACATCAACGAAGGCATATTTTTGCTTATAACATCCGGAAAACTTAAGTTGCTCCGGCCAAATGGTAACTTGCAACTCTTCAAAAAGTTCTCTGGTTGCAGCTTGCAAACTTGTTTCTCCGCTTTTAACAGCTCCTCCCGTAACTGACCATTTATCCGGATTATTTTTGCAATTGTGTGAACGTTTTTGAATGAGCCATAAATCTTTGTGCTTTATCCAAATGTGTGTTGTTAAGTAATATTCTCCGTTATCAAACGGACCGTATTTATCAATCATTCGGCCTGTTTTTTGTTTTTGTTCGTTATATATATCAACCAATTCAACCATTTTAATTTCAGCAGAAAAAAGTACGTTTTAGCTTTGCTTGACCGTTCATATCAACTTCTACTTCAATTATTGAAGTAGCCAAAATACTACGCGTTTTCTTTTTATTATCCCATACTTCACCTCGAAGTAAAGAATATAGTATATTGATATTGCTCCCGTGTGTCAGAACAATAATATTACCATCGTTTTTGTTTGTAAGCTTCAATAATTTTGCAAATGCATCTTTAACTCTGTTATAAAACTCGCGCGGACTTTCGCCCTCCGGATAATGTTGATCCATATCTAAATCATATAAATAAGTGTTCGGATATTTTTCTTTAGCTTCGGCACTAAGCATTCCGCTTATTTTCCCGTTATTAAGGCCGCGCCACTCAATATCTTGAATCAGAGGTATATGGAGGACATTTGCCGTAGGTCTGATAGTGTTCACGGCACGACGTAAATCGCTTGTTATGATTGTTTTAATATTCAATGATAAGTTTTTTGCAAAATATCGTGCTAAAATATCAGCTTGCTTTTTTCCTTCATCTGTCAGATCAATGTCTGACCAGCCACCGATATAATTGTCATCGTCTTGTGCGTGTCTAATAAAAAATATTTGCATAGATTCAAACTTTCCATATAATAAGATTGTTACCTATATACTATACTTTACGAATTTGTAAGATGCAAGAAGATAAAAAAAGATTAATTGACTTATTTTTTTCAGAAGAATGGGACGCTGTTATTCCGACACATTTAAGTTGTGTATTACCGTTTCTTTCCGAACAAACGTTTCATATTTTTGCCGAATATGCTTATGCAAAAGCTGTTATTGAGAACGATGAAAATATAAATTTTTGGCGTGATATTTATGAACATATTCAGCAATACTATCACTTAAACAATTCCATAGAAAGTTTTGATAACTTGATAAAATCAATGCAAAAATATGGATTTGATTGTAATTATCCTATACCGGTTGATACAAATTATCATATTATTGACGGTTCACACAGGTTAAGTGTTTCTATGGCTTTAGGAATAACCCCGTATGTTTATATGTGCAAAAAACAATCGGAATTATTCCCGAAAAAAAATTTTTCAATTTTAAATGCCCGACAAATGAAAGCTCTGAATAATGTTTATAATGAGATTATGCAGAATTTTCGTATAACATTCGAAAATAAGCGTATTTTTTATTTGGCCGGTAAGGAACTTGATTTTTGGAATGATATTGTGCAAAATGAAGCAATATCCCAAAACAGTTGTTTTTTTATTTACCGGTTTCCTTTTGCTGTCTATCAAAAAATTGTCAGAAAATCTACCGGTAATCCGAAAAACGATTTCAAAATATTGGGTATTATTATCACCAATTTGACACAACAAAAAATAAAGCGGATTTTACCAGCCACTTATCCGTATCTTCATTCATCAATTTTTTTAACCCAAAATGTAAAAAAATATTGCAAATTTGTTAAATAAGTATATCATTACGGTGTAGTTTAACTTCAGAAGGAAGGAAATAAAATGAAGAAAAACACAAAAAAGACATGGTCAAAGCCGGTTATTCGCTCCAGAAGTTTAAAATTGGCTTGTTAATAAAAGGTGAGTTTAATGGCTAATGTTGTTTATTTAGGGATTACCTCTAAGTGTAATTTTCATTGTAAACATTGCTATTTAACACCGGAACAAAAGAATAAAGATATGCCCTTTGAGCGAATTCGTGCCTTGTTGGATGAATGTTGCGCAGAGGGCATATTTAAAATTGTATATACACATGGTGAAATTTTTTTACACCCCAAATGGGTTGAAGTACTTGAGCACGGATACAAAAATCATTTAGTGCAAAATATTTTAACCAACGGTTCATTGATTACACCACAAATTTGTGAACAAATAGAAAAAAATAAAATTAAAAAAGTTATTTTAAGTTTAGACAGTACAAATCAAGAGCTTCATAATAAAAATCGCAATAATCCGCATGCTTGGGAGGGTTTATGGCGTGGTGTGGAATGTTTACAAAAATATACCACGGCGCAACTCTCCCTTAATTCTGTTTTAAGCTCATGGACAATAGATGAATTATGTAAAATGGTTGATATTGCCACAAGCCGTAATGTTTTTGAAATAAGATTTCTTCCTCTTCATGATGATAAAATCTATTTTAAAGGAGAAAATTATAGTGCGTTGGTTAAAAAATTTGCTGAATTGCTGGATTATACTTTAAGTAAAAAATGTATTGTTTCAATTCATGATCCTCTTTTTACGGCATGGTTGCGGCAAAAAGGTTATAATTTGCCGACCGATGTATGCGGTGCCGGTAATGATTTTTTATCCATTCATGCAGACGGGGAAGTGTTTCCATGCAATTTTTTAAATTTAAGCTTGGGTAATATTTATCGGCAAAATATGGCGGAAATATCAGCCAATGCAAAGATATTTGTTCAAAATTTGCGCCGCAAACGAGAAGAAAATTGCGGACGATGCTTCTTATTTGCGCAGTGTAATGGCGGTTGCGCTGCGTTCGGTCAATCACAAAATCGCGATGTACGTTGTAATGTTAATATATAATGGGAGATAGAAATGTTGAATAAAATATATTCATTAAATCCGGAAATAGCCTTTCGCTTAAATATGGAAGATGAAAATATTGCCGGAAAAGCATTTAATTCGGAAACAGATATGTTGCACGAATTTAACGAAGCCGCAACAGCCGTGTTGAACTTGATAGATGGGAAAAGAACAGTTAGCGATATTATTCATTGCTTGGCTGAAGAATATGATGCTGATGAAAAACAAATACAAAATGATGTTATAAATTGTTTGTCAGAGTTGAAAGACTTAAATGTTATTCAAACAGAGGATTAAAAATGAACGTTGCTTTAATTAACGGACCTATTCCTTATGAAAATGCCATTACGCATATGCCTCTTGATTTAATTTATATCGGCACTATGCTGAAAAATAAAGGATTTAAGGTTCAAGGGTTTGATTTGGCATTGGAAAGAAACGAAAAGCAACAAACAAAAGAAATTATAGAATTTTCTCCCGATATTATCATTACGTGTTTTTCTCGTGTTTTATTTGACGGAGTAAGATGTCTTAAATCTTCTTTGGATTTTTTTGAAAGATTGAAAATAAATCTTCCCAACACATATATTTGCGCTATTGGCGAACAAGCAACTTTTCGTCCGGAAAGATGTTTGACTTATAAGTTTATTGATGCGGTTATTCGTTATACACCCGAAATTCCGGCAGTAATGCTTTGTGAGGCATTGCAAGAGAGTTTTTCTGTTGAGAATATTCGAGGGGTTATCACACGTAATAATCTGACGACAAAACTTAAGGATCTGCAATGGTTTTATCGTTTAAAATCATTAGATGAGTTAGGAGTACCGGATCGCACGATATTTCCTGTCGAAAAATATTTACAGAAAGATACGGAGACGGTTGCCGAATGTAGTCGCGGTTGTAATCATCGCTGTTTATTTTGCCAACGTAGCCGCTACCATCGTTATAATGTAGAAAAATCAATACCCTATATTATTGAAGATTTGAAAAATTGCGCTAAACTCGGTTTTAAATCGGTGTTTTTTACAGATCTTGATTTTGTCAGAGATGTCGAGCGTGCCAAACAAATATGCGAAGCCCTAAATCAGGAAAAATTATCTCTGCAATGGGCATGCAATATGCGCGCCGATATTATTCAAGAAAAAGATGGTGGCGCTGATTTGTTGAAATTAATGAAAGCAGCCGGTTGTTATAGGGTTTTCGTCGGGTTAGAATCCGCCAGTGATGAGATTTTGCAAGACGTAAATAAAGGCATTTCACAGGATTATGGAATAAAACTGAAACATATTCTTGATGAAATAGGTATAAAACTGCATGCTTCATTTTTAATCGGGCTTCCCAATGATACGCCGCAAAAAATTATGGAAACGGTAAACTATGCCAAGCATTTGAACGCCAACATGACGTCAATTAATGCGCTTATTCCGATGCCGGGAACACCGTATGGCGATCAGCCGGAAAAATATGGTTTGCTGATTAATCAAAATGATTTGCTATGGTTTGAAAAAGACGATTTTATGCATAATCAGGTATGCGGAAACAAATCTATGTCTGCTTCAGAATTACAGGAATTACATAAAAAAGCATATAAGGATTTATTGTTGGTATGAAAGTGGGGATTGTCGGTTATGGGCGAAGAGCGAGTTATTTTATTGAACAAGCAATAAAACAAGGCGATAGTCTTGTTTTGTATTCGCAACATTTTTCAGAACAACAAAATACCAAATATGCAATATATTCCGATATAACGGATTTCATCGGTCAGAAACCCGACATTGCGATAATAACTTCAGCGGATTCGCAACATTTTGCACAAGCACTTGCTTTAATTAAAGAGCAAATTCCTCTCTTGATTGAAAAACCATCTGCTACATCATCAGAGGAGATTAAAACATTGTCGGCAATGGCGCAAAAATATAAAACACAGGTTTATGTTGGCTATAATTATCGCACTTGTCCGATATATCAGCAAGTCAAGGAAATGAAATTTGATTTAGCAGATATTATAAAAGTAGATTGCTATATTGTAACAGATGTTTTTAAAAGCTTAACTCAAACCGATAAATTATTTCTTAATGTCGGATGTCATTATATTGATGCCATAAATCAGATATTTAACTATCCCAGCTGGAGTGTTTGCAATTCAATTATGCGTAAGGAGCACAATCGTGAAAAAGCAGGGCAGATGAGTGTTTTATTAAATGATTCCATACCATTAACCATAAACTTTAATTTTCAGGCCAAATGTTTTCCGGAAATTTTTGAGAGTGCTATATTTATTCAGACTAAAAACAATACCGTAGTTCTCACACGAAACAGTTTAAAAATCATTCAAAGTCGGCAAATTAAAGAATATTATGATGCCCAAACCACTATATATGAGGAGTTTCTTCAAAACATAAAAAATAGAAAAAATAATCATCTGTGCACTCTGGCTGAAGATATGATTAATATACAAATAATTGAAAATATTTACGGCGCTACAACATATATAGGAGAAGTATAATGAGAGTTTTATTGAAAGATATTGATGCACAAAAAGATGTTTTCCTCTATGATTTTTACCAAAAAATTCCTGCCGATGAATGTGGATTCAAAAATGATGCTTATGGTTTATCACCTCAGGAGTTTGCGGGGTATTTACAAAAAAAACAAAATTCATCACAAGGTATAAATTTAAAACCAAATCGCGTTCCGTCAACAGAATATATTTTATATATAGATGATAATCCCGTTGGTATTGGTAGGGTTCGCCATTATTTAACAGAAGAACTTTTGAAACATGCAGGACATATTTCTTTCGCAATTTTGCCGGAATTTCGCGGCCTTCACTATGCCGCCATATTGTTGGCATTATTGTTGGAAAAGGCTCGAACGCTTAAATTAAATAAAGTTTTGCTAACTTGCAATGAGAACAATGTCGGTAGCTATAAAACTATTGAAAAGAACGGCGGTAAACTTGAAAAAATAGAGAATAAAGAACGGTTCTATTGGATAGATTTAGCGTGAGTATTTATTTTTTGCAATGTTAAAGAATAAATTATTTTTCCGTTCATCAGTTTGGATAAATAATTTTTTCCAGAATATTTCTGCTTTTTCGAGTTGATTTTTATCAATAAATTCATTTGCTTCATGTGCTTGTAATATTGACCCCGGTCCTAATAAGACGGTTGGTATTCCCTTTTGCGCAAAAACAGGAGCATCAGAGCTAAATCCGGCTGCACAAAATTCTGATTGTTGCATCAAAGCCCCCAATTTATTTACAAAAACATGGTTTGTCTCGCAAATGAATGCGGGGTATTTCTTTTGAATTTCAAATTTTGCCCCGTATTGTGAATTTAATTGTTTTAATTTGTTATCTAAAATTCGCACGTATTTTTCCGTGTTTTTCAATATCTTGTTGATATTGTGTGCAGGCAAGTGGTTTATCATGAATTTCATAGAAACACTTCCGATAGTTCTTTTAAAAGCAGCATTTGTTTTTATATCTAAAATTCGACAATAAATATCATCAGGAATAAACCTTGTATCTGCAGGGTGTTCTTTTTTTTCTTTTTGACACTGTTTTGATAAATAATTGTATACTTTATTAGCTTCTGCAAAGGCGTCCAATCCTAAGTCAGGTCTGGAAACATGAGAGACCATACCGTTAATTTCTATATTTCCGCGGCAAGAACCTCTTTGCCCAATTAAAACTTGCATTTCGGTCGGTTCACCTACAATACACCCGATAATTCCATTGTTTTCTATTTGAGGATAGAGTTTATCCAGCAAATTTTTAGAGGACAACATTTGTGCTTCTTCATCATCTGCCAAAATAATAGCAAGGTTATAAGGAAGTTTGTTGACATCATCAAGGCTTTTTAATGAGGATATCATCGCTGCAATGCTTCCTAACATATCGCAAGCACCGCGTCCGTATATTTTATTATCTTTTTCAACCATATTTTTTGCAGGGTAATTCCATTGGCGCGGAGAATCAGAAAATAAAGGTTCTTTGTTATAACACCACTTGCCGGCATGATCTCCCTCGCAGTCTATGGGAAAAACATCTAAATGACCGGCATAAATTAAATATGGTTTTTCAGGCATAAACGTTCTGATAATCATTCCATGTGATAGGGAATTGGTTGGATTTTCCACACATACAACGGAAAAACTATCAGGATTGAATTGTTTTGCGACATATTCAAGAATCCCCTTATTGTTTTGGGGGAAAACAACAGCTCGTTCAATTAGATTACGTAAAATTTCTTGAGTATTAGCCATATTTGTCCTATCTACGATTTTTATAATATATCTTTTTTGTTTTGTCAATATCTTTATCAAATGATACAAAATGAAGATTGTTGCATTACAATAATATAACGAAAAAGTATTAAAAAGCTTGGAATAATCGATTAAATTAGAGCCGGATATAGATGAGGTCTTGAACGCTAGAAAATTGCAAAAAACTGAAAGTTTTAAAATTACTTTATTCTACTTTATTCTAATTTTTTGACAGAAAGGAAAAATCTTTTATTTTCGATGATGAATTCTCCGGAGAACAGCCTCTCTAGAGGCATTCGTCATGTGTGGTCGGGGCTTTCGAGATTGGCTTAATTTTTTTCAAAAATCTGCGCTGCTGCGTCGGCTTTATGCGGCGATACTCCCGTCTCGCTTGCGCTCACTCATCGGTCTTGCTTCGTAAGCTCGCGCTCTTGCGCTCGCTATACTTCGCTTCGGTCACTCGTTTTGTAAATTCGCCGCGCTTCGCTCACGCTAGCTTGCTTATTAACAAAACTTCGCCGCTTGTGGTAAAAACAACATTTAGAGGTTGTTTTTATCCTCGCGCGCTTCTTCGCGTGTTCTTATCCACTCACTTTGTTCTTTAAAACAGAAAAGGCGATGATAAACACCGCTTTTTCTGTTTTAATGGTCGGAGGCATCGTGCAATCTACGGATTGATATTGACAATTAGTGAAAAATATTATATTATTCCTCAATAATAAGGCGGAGGTTTGTGTATGAATAATAAGGATACATGTATCGATTTCACATTAAAGTGCTTGGAACAAAGTTCATATCAACAACTTTGCAATTTTATCCAGAATGCAACTGATGCTAACGTAGAAAGATATTGCTTGGAA